>DAOUHZ010000046.1:0-12472 GCA_034428455.1 Dehalococcoidia bacterium | reverse complement strand
GACGGTGCCGGCTGAGCGGATGAAAGCAAAACGGGAACATCAGGTTCCGCTGGCCGGCAGAGCTATCGAAGTTCTCCGGCAGGCTGAAGAGTTGGCGGACGGATCTTCCGAGTTGATATTCCCCGGTCTCCGCGGCAGGCCGTTGTCCGACATGGTATTCACGGCGATGTTGCGGAGACTCGAAATACCGGCCGTTGCCCACGGCTTCCGCAGCAGTTTCAAGGACTGTGGCACTGAGAAATTCCGCGTCGGCTGGGAAGTAAGCGAAACGGCGTTGGCCCACAACCTGGGAGATTCCACAGAGCAGGCGTATGCGAGGACCGACCTGTTTGAACTACGTCGGGATTTGATGGAAGATTGGGCGCAATTCGTCGCGGATGGTCGCGAGCAACTGGCTGTGCCGGAGGCCTGACGCCGACCGGCATACGAAAATTCGTGTGCGACATCGCTGACGCGACTATCGTCTCGATTAAGCGCTAGCACATACGAGCGGGCGCCCGCGGCACAACGGCCGCATTTACTCCGACGGTTTCCCGCCACATCCTCCGTTTTGACCTATTGATCCGTATGCGGATCGCGTAGAGACCGACGGTACCTTCTAGTCAAGTATCCGTGGCGGCGTCACCGATTCGGGATTGACCCGCTTTGCCAATTGCGACCATCAATTTTTTAGTGGTCGACCTGAAGTTCACCCATCGGGCTCTGACCGGCGATTCGGTAAGTCGCGGTAGTTTTCGCCGACCTCCTCCCACGGCGCGTTGAGTAGATGTCGAGATTGGGAATAGTCTCGTCTGGCGTTTCTCTCCGAACCGGTAGCTCTCGCCGCGGATGTTGAGCACGCGGGTGCGGAGCTTCTGCCAGCCGGCGACGGCAAATCCGCCGGAGGCGGGTGGTGATGACACGCTTCAGACCCTGATGGGCGTCGGCGGAAACCAGTCCCACTAAGCCCCAATCCACCGAAAGGATGAGGGTGCCAGTGTGCTGAGGGGATGAGAAAGTGCTCCCGGCTTCGGGGATAATGATTTTTGAAACATCAAACCACCCTGAAACGAGGAGCACCCAACGGATGCTATCACGCAAGGACCTCGACCGCATCCAAATCGCCTTTGATGATCAGCGGCTGGTGGCCGATGCCGGACCGATCCTGCCCGTCACTTTGGCCCATCATCTGGGCCTGGGTGAGTTGGCCGACGACCACGTTGACCTGGGAGATGCGCCGGGTCGGGCGAATGTGGGTGACAAGGTGCTGACGTTGGTAGCCTCGGCATTGGCCGGTGGGGACTGCATTGACGATGCCGACGCGCTGCGTGCTGGCTGCACCGAGCGGGTACTGGGCTGTCTGGTCAAGGCTCCGTCCACGCTGGGGACGTTCCTGAGGAGCTTTCAGTGGGGCCACGCGCGGCAGTTGGATCGGGTGAGCCGGGAGGCGCTGACCCGGGCCTGGGCGGCTGGAGCCGGACCGGGGGACGGTCCGTTGACCATCGACCTGGACTCCACCATCTGCGAGACCTACGGCCTAGTATTCAGTCAAACTCGTATTGTCAGCAGTTACGGAGTGGGGGAATGAAGACGCTATCGTGAAGGGGAAGAGATTTGTGGTAGGTGGGGCGTCCATGGTCCAAGAGAGGTATAGCGTTCGGTTGAGCAGTCAGGAGAAGGCTCGGCTCAGGAAGATGATACGGGCTGGCAGAGATTCAGCCCAGGCCATCGCCAGGGCTCGCATTCTGTTGAAAACGGATGAGGGCTGGACCGCTGCCCAGATAGCTGTGGCGCTGGACATCTCGGAGCGCACGGTGTTCCGTGCCAAGCGTCGGTACGTAGAGGAGGGACTGGAAGAGGTGCTGCGGCGCCATAACTCGCCCACGCCCCACTGCAAGGTGGACGAGAAGGTGGAGGCCCACCTGATCGTCCTGGCCTGCTCACCAGCCCCGGAGGGTCACGATCACTGGACGCTGCGCGCCCTGGCAGGCAAGGTGGTGGAGTTGGGACTGGCGGAATCGCTGTCCCACGAGACGGTGCGGCTGCATCTGAAAAAAACATCCTCAAGCCGTGGCGGAAGCAGCGGTGGTGCATCCCCAAGGTAGGCGGGGAGTTCGTGGCGGCTATGGAGGATGTGCTGGACCTCTACGCCGAGCCCTATGATCCCCAGAGGCCGGTGGTGTGCTTCGACGAGACCTCCACCCAGTTGCTGGGCGAAACCAGGGAGCCTCTACCGATGCGGCCTGGGCAACCGAGGCGCCGGGACTACGAGTACGTGAGGGCCGGCACCCGCAACTTGTTCCTGACCTGCGAGCCCAAGGCGGGTTGGCGACACGTGGCCATCACCCAGCGGCGAACCATGCAGGACTTCGCTCACCAGATGCGCTGGCTGGTGGACGACGCCTATCCCGATGCTCCTGTGATCCGCGTGGTCCTGGACAACCTGAACACCCATCGCATGGCCGCTCTGTACGAAACCTTTCCTCCTGCTGAAGCTCGACGTATCGCCAAACGCCTGGAGTTCCACTACACGCCCAAGCACGGGAGCTGGTTGAATATGGCGGAGATCGAGTTCAGCATCTTGGCCCGAGCGTGCCTGCGAGGACGCCATCCCGACGCGGAGAGCTTGGAGCAGGCCGTTAACGCCAACCTGTCAGAGCGCAACAACATGGCAGCGATCGTCAACTGGCGCTTCTCCACCTGGGATGCTCGTACCAAACTCCGTCGGCTCTACCCCTGCCATTCTTGATTTGACTGAATACTAGCCACCGTGGCCTCTCGGCTGCCGCCGTCGGCCGGAACAGCTTTCGGGCTGGGTAGCGCCGTGGGCAGGGAAAACTCGGGCGTGGGTATGGCGTCGCCGCCGCGACAGGCGACGCCGGCGACCAGCAACACCGCCACCGCCAGCAGTGTCAACCCGACCGGCCGAGCCATCGAAATGATCCTGTTCTGATACGACATTGCGCACCTCCTGGCCCACGCCGAGTACAGTCTGGTTACTCAGCATGGTGATTCTTGCATCATATCACTTGATATGCTTCATATCATAGGATTTATGCTAGTACGTAAGCAGCACTCGTGCTGAGCAAGCAACCGATGCCCTGTGGCGCCGTTTTCGCGCCGGCGGCACCATTTCGCATCAAGGCCACAAAAACGCGCCCGGGGGCCGTTTCCGGCGGAAACTCGGGCACCCTGCCAGCGTTTGGCAAAGCACTGGCGGTGGCCGGTGCGGGACAATACCGCCTACGGCGCAGTTCCCACTGCTTTTGACAGGCGAGGACGCCGGTCACCACCGACGGCAGGAGGTCAACGGCATGACCGGCAACACGCTTCCCATACGGGGACCAGCCGAAAATCGGCGCGGTCACTCTCGACGAGCGGAGCGCAGTGCTGTAACCGGACGGGCGCATCGACCAACCCGCTGCAGATTGCGAGATTCGCAATCGGGTTTTCCGCGAGTCAATGACGGATAATTTGCCCACCAAAGCGAACAATGACACCAAACCAAAACTGCTTTCCGAGACTCGAGAGAATGAGAATTGCACGCGCAAAGTTCCGAGCCACAGTACCGATATTTGCAGTGGCGCTTATGGTTGCCGTCGCTTGCAACGGCCCACAGCCTGTTGCGCTGACCGAGGATGCCGTCGGCACGGCGGTCCCTGAATCATCCCCCGTCAGGGCGCGAACCTCCACCCCCATCGCCATTCCGGAGCCGACCCCCACCAGACTGCCGATTGATGGCGCGACCTGGATACTCCAACAGGTCGATGGGCAACCGCTCATTGACGGAACGTACGCAACGCTCACCATCGACGCACCTCGGTTCGCCGGGTTCGACGGTTGCAACTCCTTTGGAGGCCGTCACGAGTCGGGCCAACCGGTGGTGAAACGAAACGGTCAGATTTCATTGCCCCCGTTTGCCATGACCGCCGCCGGCTGCCCAACACCAGAAATTCTCGACCAGGCGGACCGTTACCTGGAAGCCATGATGCAGCAGGCCACGGCCCGCGTGGTCGATGACCGGTTGCATGTTGTCGACCCTTTCGGCGGGGTCGCGCTGGTTTTCGTCAGGCAACGACCTTTGGCCGGACGGTCCGTTGCACTGGCGGGCACGAGCTGGCGGCTGCTGGACGACGACGCTACTTACGGCGATGGCGTTACGACGCTGGTGTTCCTGCACTCGTGGGCGGCTGTTGGGACGACGGCCTGCCGGGACTACCAGATCGGTTACACCGCGTCCAACGGGAACATTCGAGTACCGTCCGCGGGCATGGCCGGCTCCACCGAGCACTGTTCCCGGGACGCCGTCAGACGAGAGCACGAGTTCGGGGAGGACTTCGGCTGGGCGAACGAGTACTCGGTCCAAGGGGTCAAAGAGTCCGAACAACTGGTGGTGCGCACCAGCCGGGGCAAGACAATGAAGTTCGAGTCCATTGTCGCACCGGCGGGCGCAATTTTCGACCAGGGTTGGCAGTTGATTCGGTTCCTGGAAGCCCGTTCGGACGGCTCATCCACGCGATGGCTGACGGATCGTGACCCGGAAGCCGGTGCCGACATAACCGCCACGTTCAGTGAAACGGGGCTCGAAGGGTCCCTGGGATGCCACGCGTACGCGCTCCGCAGGGTCGGAGACGACGGGTCGTCGATGATCGGGCCGGACGGGGCAATGGCCCTAGAGGCTGCATCTTTGAGCATGAAGAATTCGTGCGACAACGGCGCCGGCATACCTGCCCAGCAACAGCAGTATCTCAACCTCGTGGCGGCCGCAGAGCGGTACCACGTATTCGAGGACCGATTGGTCGTCGTCACCGACTCGGGCGACGCGCTCATGTTTCAATCAACGACCGCGAAAACGGAAACGGCGACCCAAGGAGACCTTTTCAACCAATTGTCCTCACAGGAGCGGGAATGCCTGGGACTGGGGATCACGTCCGGCCAGGACATCTTCGCCATGCTGACCACCAGCCTGACAACCGGTACGGAAGCGATGAGATGTCTCGGCGCAGAGAACCAGTTCGAACTCTACATGAGCAACGCCGCCGGCCCCGAAGAGCTGAACGAGGCCACCCACCGTTGCATCTGGAACTCAATGGCGCAAGTGCTGAGGCTTGATGACCCCCACACAGAAGCGCCGACCGAGGCTGACCTCATGGGACAACTGATGACCATGATGGTGGCGGTGCCGTTTTACTGCGCTGCCGCCCACCAGCCGGACCTCGAGCCGGACGTGCTGGGTTTCGACGAAGATGAAGCGGACTACATCGTCTGTGCCATTGACGCAGCCGGCGGCCGCGAGGCATGGATCAAGATGCTCGGGGAAAACGGCGCCGGCTTCGAAGTCTTCCTCCAAGCGGAGGAAACCTGCGGGCAGCCGGCAACCCGACCTTGAACGGGTAACCTCGCCTCGCCAACCGTTCAACGATCCAAGTGTCTGGCCGCGGGGCGCTACTCGAAACCTGGCCACCACGGGCTAACCCGCTGCGACCTGGGCGCCTCCCGGAAGTTGGGGTTCGGGTTGCCCCCCGAGTTGAGGCATCACACCTTCAGGAAATTGCAGTTTGCGCATGGGGTAGTTGAAGGTGATGCCCTCCGCCACCAGACGGGAGTGCAATTGCTTGATCAACTCGCTGCGGATCACGAAGCTGGCCAACCGGTCATTCGCCCGAACCACCATGTAGAAGGTGATATTGCTGTCGTCGAATGCGTCGTAGCGGAAGATGGGCTCGGTATCCTCGTGGGCATCAGGATGTTCCCGACGCAACTGTTCCAGCACTTCCACGCTCACCGTTTCCACCCGGACCAGGTCGCTCTCGTAGGACACGCCGCAGTAGATCACCACGTCCAGCGGACCCTCCGGCTTGGAGTAGTTGGTGACCACGTTCTCGGACAGCATGGCGTTGGGCACCGCCACCAGGTTGTTGGTCCAGGTGCACAGCAGGGTGCTGTGCCAGTTGATGTCGACCACGTAGCCGGCAATCCCGCTCTCCATCTCGATGTAATCGCCAGCTCCAATGACCCCCTCCGACATGACGTAGGTGCCGGCGAAGAAGTTGCCGAGAGTGGACTGCAGGGCCAGGGCCACCGCCAGGCCGGTGATACCCAGACCGGCCACCAGCGGGCTGATGTTGATGCCCAATATGTCCAGCGCCATCATCACCGTGATGGCGACGATCAGCACCCACACCCCCCGCTGGACCAGCGGGAACATCCAGCTGCGCGGCCGGTCGGGGTTGTGTCGGCGCAGATAGACCTCCAGCCACAGCAGGCTGGCTGACGCCACCCCGTTAACCAGCGTTGCGCCGATCAGGACGGCGATCACCGCGCTAGCCTTGTCCACTGTGTGCTGCACGGTGTCGTGGAGCGAGAGCGAGGTCAACGCCAGGTACAGCCCCAGCAGGAGAATGAATGCAGTGCAGGGAACCCGTATTGATGCCACCGTCTTCACGTCGAAATCCGCCCCGCCCACGATGAACAGCCGCAGCAAACGCTGAAAAACCACCCGGCTGAACAGCACGGCCAGGGCTGTCGCGACCACCAGGATGATCCCGGCGATCACCAGTTCAACCCAGTCGACGTGGACGCCGACCGCCCAGCGGGCCAACGAACCCCACAGACCCGTGAAATACTCGCTCATTTCCTTCACCTCGCGTTTGTGATGGCCAAGGATTTATAACAGTTCGCGGACCCGCCTACAGGTGTTGGGATATGACCGATGGACTCGCAGCGGTCTCCACTGCGGCGGATCACGTACCGTCAGTCCCAACGGGCGGAGATGGCTTCCTTCACCAAGTCCGACGATCCACTCGTGGGAATTCGCTGCCGTCATCACCTCGCCCAAGGACTAATTGTCTCTGGCAACCCGCGCAGGATAAGACTGCCGACGTCGTACTAACCAAACTCGACTACCGAGGGAGGCGCCAGCCACCGAGAACGGCGGGCCGGCTGTGAACCGGTGGGCCGGCTGTGAACCGGTGGGCAATGCCGGGCGTATAAACGGCAAGCCACCGATGACGGAACCAACCCAGATCGATGCCACATGGCGTGTTTTCCACACCAAAGCCACGCCCACAATAACCGGCAACATCGGTTTAGGTCTGCAAATTAAAGTCAGTCGACCACGGGTCGGGAAACGCACCTGCTGTCAGAAAGTGGGGAATCACGCGACAGCAGGAGATCACGCCGTGGGCCCGCGCGGACACAGGTCCGCGACCAACCGGCTTCTACAGAGGTGGAACCGCCATGCAACGTAGCGCATTGTTCTCAATGATTGCTTCCGCACTGATCACTGGGGTGTTCGCCGGGTGCGCCGGCGACTCGCAGTCTAGCGTTCACGACACCATTGCCGGCAACGGCACCGTCGGGTCAGCCAACCAGACCGCCAGCGCCACCAACCCCGGTTTCACCCCAGTTCCGCTGGCGGTTGCACGGGACATAGCTGTGGGCGACCTCGCATCTCGAAATGCCGTGCAATGGACGACGGAGCCCGTGTTTCAGTCAGGCGCTCTGGTGGCGGCCGGAACGTTGGGGAATGGACTGCGATTGTCTGACCCGATGAACGGCGAGCCATCCGCCTTTTCGCTGTACTACGGCGACAGCACCGAGGTTCTGGCGGAATTGCTGCCTGAGGCCGGACCAATGCGCGTGTGGAACACGGACGCGACTGTGGCGCCATCGGAAATCCAGATCAAAGGCGACCAGTTTGCGATCAAAAGCTACTCACCCCTGTTCATGGACGTGGGGTCTTCGGATCTGGTGCTCCGAGTTTGGGGCTACGATGCGACCGGAAACCGACTCCTGCTGTCCATCCACACTGTCGGTGTTGAGTAGATTGGAGAAGTCCGGGTCAAAAGCGAACCGACCAGGCGGTGCTGTGGCCCAAAGCCAACACCCGAACCGCCGCAACCCGCAGTAGCGGGACTTCGGCCAACCAGCGCAGTCCAGTGTGGTGTACACGGGGAATTGGGCATCAATTTGGCGCCGGAAGGGGCACCCCGGGAGGGCCGGGGCCGGTCGTCATCGGACGTATGCTGCGCTGGTTGAGGCCTCCCAGGTTGGCCTTCGGGCAGGGACCGCCCTTGTTGAGTACGCCGGCGGTGCGTAACCGGTCCCATGTGCCGTCGCACCCTTGCTTTCCGCACCACTGGCCCAGCTCCGTCGAACGAGGTTCGAACGGCCGTGGGAAAACCCCCGTAAACGGGCGATTTCTTGCGCGTGAACAGCCCTGCCGGCGTTCTCCTCCCCAAGGGGTTCATTTACGGTTCGGGGTGTTCCGCTCACTCTCACCGCGTTAGTAACGTTGATGTCGGCCCTGGATTTTCGCGCGGCGCCACCGCCGCCCCAGCGGCAAGGGCAAATGCTGTGGCTCGCCGTGTTCCCAGCCGATGGAGTGGCTCTCCTCACAGGCAAGAGTTCGACGTCAGCTCACTGGAGATCAACAGTGCGGTGGGCATGAGTGTACCGTATTGCGAACTTTTCGGTGGGAGATTTTGCTATGAGGAGTTGCTCGGGCTATCAAAACACGTACCCACAAATACGCCGAGCCTCTGGCTCATCACCGATCGCAACTATCTACTCTATGGTAACGATGTCCGAAAATGGGGAGCAGCCAGCCATGGTGCATGACCGGACCTTCCAACTGGTAGTGGCGTAAGCCCCCCAAGAACCTCGGTTGACAGGGGTATCGAGGCTGATGAGATATTCGTGCCAGTCCCTAATGCCGCCGTACAACTTGTACAACCCGTAACCTTTGTACAATCCGTAACCCCTCACCTTTTGTCCGAGACGGAAGTCGGAAGAGGGACCGGAGCCTATCCACAACTCATACCAAGTCGCCCCGTCCACCTCATCCCAGGTAACCTCTGCGTCGTCGGGCGAGGTGTCAAAGAATCCACTGCTACGTATGATTTTCTTTCCCTTTGTCAACGCCGACGAAGATTTGACCCAGTTTCGCTGTTGTTGTCCAGCGATTCTGTCCGGTTAAATGGAAAGCGAAAATGTCCGCATGGCTAGTCGGCTGCGGTGGCGGATTTGCGTAGCGCCTGAAGCTTGGCGCGTTCTTTGGCGCTGAGTTTCTTCGTCGGCGGTTTCTCGGCGTAGGCGTACTTGCGCACGGTGTCGCGCGCGATCCCGAGTTCCCGAGCGATGGCCCTCAGGGAAAGTCCCTTCAGCTTGGCTTGCTGGATCGCCTTCCACCGGGCCAGTTGGGTGGGTGTGGGCGTGCGCCCCCACGTGATCGCTGACTTACCGACGACTTCCTTTCCGGCCACGGTCTTGACCTGGACGTCGTCGACACGCACCGGTTCCAGAGCAGCCAGATGCCGTCGCTGAGACCTGCTGATGTGGAGATCGCCCACGCTGCTGACGACGAGTCGGAGTTCCGGTCCCGGAGACCAGGCGGTTACCCCAGCCCACAGGGCGCCCATCCGCGGCGGCGGTTCCTGGGCGGCGACGCGACGGCCTTCATACCGGACGATGAGTTCGCCGTCGGGACGTTCCAGCACCTCCACCCGCAGGCCGGCGTAGCTGGTGCGTTCGGCACCGGGTAGCAGTTGGAGGACCCGCCAGTTGTACTTCGCCGTGTTGTCCCGGGACACCTTGCGAGTGTCCTTGAAGCACAGGATTTCCGACAGGCACAGATCGGGATCAGGTGGGCGGTAGGCCGGTTCGGAATGCTCGGGTTGCACGGCGAAAAGGGCGTTGTAGCGGGGCAGGAAGTCCCGCAGCACCGCCGTGGCCTGATCCAGGGTTCTGGCATCAGTCAGGCGCAGTTCGGTTACCAGCCGGTCCTGGAAGGTCCCCGCCGCCCGTTCCACACGACCCTTGGCCTGTGGCGACCGGGCGAGGATCTGTCGGACCCCCAATTCCTGCAGGGACCGGGTGAACTGGGTGGCTTCCGCAGCGGTCTCCGGCTTGCGGGCGTTGTGCTTGAATACCGCGTGTCGGTCGCTGTACAGCGCTAGGGGGATGCCCCAGCCCTCGATCAAGCCCTCCAGCAACGTGAAGTAGCCGGCGGTAGTCTCGCTGGTGCAAAACACCGCGTTGACCACGGCGCTGGTGGCATCGTCCACCGCCAGCAGCAGAGCGAACTTGGGTCCCCGGTCCTCCAACCAGGCGTGATGGCTGCCGTCCAGCTGCACCAGCATCCCAGCCTGTGGCATCCGCTGACGGCGGAAACGGTGTTGCGGCGAGCGCCGGCTGCGGGGACTGCCGATGCCCGCCCTGGTGAGAATGCGCCGCACCGTGGGCCGGCTCAACTCGATGCCCTCCCTCTCCCTGAGCAACTCGGTGAGGTGGGTGTGGTTGGCGCCCGCGTAGCGCTCCGTTGCCAGTTGCACCACCGCAGCGGCCTCGGCGGGCAGAGTGGCGTTGTGGGGACGGCGGCCGCGGTTGCCGTGGGCCAGCGCAGCGGCGCCATGCTCCCGGTAGGCGGCCAGCATCCGGCAGGCGTGGCGTGGCGTCACCCTCAGCAGCTCTGCGGCTTGGGCGATGGGAACCTGGTATTCCAAAACGGAGTTGAGCACGGAGAGTCTGGCTTGTTCTTTTTGATTCAACGTAACGTCCTTCATGAGAAGGACATTTTCGCTGACCAGTTAGAGGGTGACAGAATCGTAGAACAGCAACATATCGTGGCCTAAAGACCCCGAACAGTGACATGTGTCAGGCGGTTGGTTGGCCAGACGGCCGCCACAGCGGCGGCTCGATCAGGATGGGAGTGGCAGAGCGCGCAGTCGCTCGAGAGCGCTGCTGAACTGGTTTTGCTAGGGCCAGCCTTTGGGCAGATGCAGCGTCAGGCGGCGCGCCGTGCGGGTGATGCGTCCGGCCAGGGAGAAGAAGCGTCGTCACAGGGTCTTGGTGGTGGACACCGGTTCGCCCAGCCCGATGCGCGTCGTCCAGCGGGCTAGGTTGTGTGCCATCGCCTGCACGGCCAGCCAGGCGCCATTGGCGGGAAAGCGTCCAGAGGGCAGATGATTGAGCCCCACGCCGTACTTGAGATCGCGGATGGCATTCTCGACCTCGGCGTGGCGACGATGGTCGGCCTCCAGAGCCAGGGTTTCGCCGTCCCGATCGGTGATGAAGGCGTGATAGCTGTAATTGGTGAACAGGGCAAGTTGAGAGCCGGAGGTGGGTTTGACCCTCCGCACGATGAGCCGTACCGGCACGGCGTCGGGCTCGGTCTGGAAGGGAGTGTACTGGGTCTCGGCCACGTCGGCGGCGCCCTCCATCCAGTAGGAGATGGGCTCCCAGTCTACCTCCGGGATGGCCTCGATGAGGTTGCGCAGGCTCTGGTGCTGGCGCACGGTGATGGAGTAGCGGACCTTCATCTTGCGGCAAACGGCGACGATGTCGCTGTTGTAGAAGCCGCTGTCGGCGCGAATGGTGAGTTGACCGGTTGCTCCGGCGCGGCGCACGCGGCTCACCGTCTCCCGCAGGAAATGGGCGGCGCCCCGCGCGGTGTTGGCTCTGCCCTTGCGCAGTCGGGCCATCAGCACATCTCCGGTGCCCGCGGCGATGGCGAACAACGGGTGATAGCCCCGCTGGCCGGCGTAGTTGTGGCGCTGGGCGCCCTCCTTGGCCAGACCGTAGGTCTCGCAGACGGTGGAGTCCAGGTCGATGGTCAACGGGTCATCGCCCGGTCCGGCCCCAGCGGCCCAGGCTCGTGCCAGCACCTCCCGGCTCACCCGATCCAACTGCCGCACGTGGCCCCACCGGAAGCTGCGCAGGAAGGTTCCCAGCGTGGACGGCGCCTTGACTGTGCAGCCCAGCACCCGTTCGGTACTCCCAGCACGCAGCGCGTCGGCATCGTCGATGCAATCACCGCCGGCCAGAGCTGACGCCACCAGCGTCAGCAACTTATCGCCTGCATTGGCCCGACCCGGCGCATTGCCCAAGTCAACGTGCTGGTCCGCCAACTCTCCCAATCCCAGATGATGGGCCAAAGTAACCGGCAGGAGCAGACCGGCATTGGCCACCAAACGGTGATCGTCGAAGGCAATTTGGATGCGGTCGGGGCGTTCAGGTGGTAGCATCCGTTGGGTGCTCCTCGTTTCGGGTTGGTTTTCTTTGTCAAAAACCATTATCCCCGAAGCCGGGAGCACTTTCTCACCCCTTCACAACGCCCACGCATTCATCTTTTCGGTGGATTGGGGGTAAGCAGATGTCTCACCCCTGAATATAAAGGCGTCCGCGTTCAGAAGAACGTTCTGTAGCGTGCCCTGCACGTCCTTTCTCAGTTCCTCGATGGTTTCGGTTGATATCTTCTTCTTCGGCATTGGGGTAATCTCCGGCTGGTCCGCCGCACGACGGACGGGAGGCCCTTTATCCATCAATACGAGAGCGTAAGGTAGCTCGGGCGAGTGACTAAGAACGGGAACCGATTGTAAATGATTCACTGACAATTCAGCAGTGCCGCAGGTTTGTAGCAACCGGTGGCGTCGGGCTGGATGTGCTCGTAGGTCTGGACCGGGCCCAGGGTATTCAACATCTGGCCTATGAG
>DAOUHZ010000045.1:0-5803 GCA_034428455.1 Dehalococcoidia bacterium | reverse complement strand
GCATCAACGACGCTGTCGGGGTTTTCCTTCTCGATGGCCGTTGTCATGCGTGAGAAATCATCGCGCCAGGCATAACGCATGATGGATTCATCGAGAGTGATGCCTTCCTGGTACGCGATGGCTTGCAGGTCGCTCACTTCAGCGGGGCTGTTGATGCTGGCGTGTTGGCGGATTAGCGCACCTACTTCATCGGGGGTCAATGTCGCCAATTTCTGGTGACTCACCGCCGTTTTGCCGTCGTTGCTGGGGGCGGCCGCCATCGCCACGATTACGACCACCACCGCGATCACGCCCAGAATGCCGCCGCCGTAGCCGAGCCACATGTACCAGCGGGTCCAACGATTTTTTGGTGAGGCGCGTCGTTCATTCTCGTTCATCATCGAGAAGCCTCGTTTGATGAAAAACTGTGGTTTAAGAAAATAGTGATCCGCGCTGTGCCACCGGACAGCGCGGTTTTTTATTTGTCAACACGCCCTGGAACCTGCTTGCCGTGTCATTCCACGGGACTGCGATTGCGAAGAGACGTGAGTTTTCTGCTATGGCAGACTTGGCGGTTTGAGGTCCCACCACTCGTTCCGGCGACTGTGGATGTACCAGCAGATGATTGCCGGGACCAGAATCCCAAGTGTGTGGAAAGCTATAGGAACGCCGTAAAAAATGCCCGTTGGCGGTTCGTACTTTTCGAAGACCAAGGCGATTGTCCAGGCTATAAGAAGGGCGACTATGACTACCCCGGTGAACAGGCCAACTTTGAATCCGTCTCCCTGTTCGATACCGGGCATGAAGAGACCACAAAGGATCCCTACGACTAGTGACAACAGTCCTGGCACCCAGATGAAGGCGAATGTGACCAGGTAAAAGAACGCTACAGCACACCAGGCATCGCAGTCGCCAAACCCATACCAAAACATCATTCCCCCTTGTGCGTGTCTCTCGGTCAGATCCCCAGCAACGTCTCGAGGTTCTTCCACAGGATGGCGTCCTTCTCGTCCTGGGTGAGGCTGTCCATGGCCAGAATCCACGCAACGGGCCAGTCCTGCGCCATGTCGTAGGGCCAGTCGGTGCCGAATACCACCCGGTCGATGCCCACCGAGTCGATCAGGAACCGCAGGGACTCCTCGGTGTAGACGATGCAGTCGTAGTAGAACCGGTTCAGGTACTGGCTGGGCGGCAGGGCGGCCAGCCGGTCCGATGCCGGGATGCGCTCCCAACCACGGTCCATGCGCCCCGCTCCGTAGCAGGCGTAACCGCCGCCGTGGGACAGGCAGATGCGCAGGTCGGGGCAGGCATCCATCACGCCGCCCATCACCAGGGAGGCGAAGGTCAGCGTGCGGTCGGCCAGGTTCCCCACCGAGTTGGGCAGGTGGTAGCGCTTGATGCGCGCGTCCACGATGGTGTCGCCGGATTGATGAAACAGGATCACCGCGCCCAGCTGCTCGGCGGCCTTCCAGAAGGGCATGAACTCCGGCTCGTCCAGCAGCTTGCCGTTGATCTTGTCGTCGATCATGGCGCCCTTGAATCCCAGGTCCACCATTACCCGCTCCAGCTCGGCGATGGCGGCGGGCACGTCCTGCATGGGCAACGTCGCCAGCCCGGAGAACCGTTCGGGCCAGGTCTGCATCATCTGGCTGATCTCGTCGTTGCACTCCCGGGCGGTGGCAACGGTCACGTCGGTATCCATGTCGTAGTTGTAGAACCCGCCGAAGGGTGAGACCACGTGCACGTCCACGCCCAGCGAGTCCATGTCGGCCAGGCGCTGCTCCGGCGTCCAGCTGGCCTTGGGCGGCAGCTGACCCTGCGCGCTTCCCGACACCAGTACGGGTCGGCCGTTGGCGTCCGTTTCCCGCCGCAGCGTGTGCCAGTCGCCGCCGTTTTCCGTAGCGCGCCAGAAGCACTGCGGCGTCAGGTGAGCGTGAATGTCGATGCTGCGCATATCAGTCTCCTGCCGGTAGGATTGTTCAAGAAGGCACGGAGGACAGCCGTGGCTTCACTCGCCCGCCCAGTCGGCCGGGGGTAAGGCTACATCAATCCAACCGGAAACCGGGATACGGATACCGCGCCAAGTTTACCCCGTGGGATTCGCGGTGGAAATCCTCCGTCCTCTCGCCGGCAATGTCCAGCCGGCGCAGCCATTGCGTGTGTTCACTGTGCCAGAAGTTCAGCATTGACCACTCACCGTCCTGCTCGAACCGGACCTGGTCACAAGACAGGACCCCGCCCAAGGATATATGGACGCCGTCCCAATCAGCGGCGATTGATGGCCAGTCCGGGATCAGGCTGCCGTCCTCGCAGTGAGCTGGATAGATTGTGCAGAGCCGGTGCCAATCGGAAGGATGGTTGATCTCCCAGACCTTGACCTCTTGGTGGAATGTAATCCGCCAAGCGGCCAGGGGAAATTCTGCGATGTGGTCGGCGGAATAGAGAGCGTAGGCCGTGACGTCTGACGTGGTCGCGCCTTTCAACGTTGAGGTCGTCTGGAAAATGGTGTTCGGTACGAGTCTGGGGGAATGCGGCGGTCGCCATGAGTCCGGTTCGAAGGGGTCTAATTGGTCCGGAAGGAGTACATTTTCACATGGTCTTCGGTGAGATAGCCAGATTTGGGCGCTAGTGTCGATGGGCTCGTACCACCACGCGAAAGCGGGGTTTCGGACGATTGTCCGGGCGATGTCCGCGTGGTCTGCGGCATGCTCCAGCGCTAATTGCTGGGCGTTTGAATCTGCGTGGATGTCGCACATGTCGACCGCACGGGAAAGTAGCCAGAAACTGGTGAGCGGATCGGCGAAATGTTCCAGGGGCAAGTGCGAGTTTTCGAAGATGTCCAGGATCATCGCACAACCCACGGGGCATGCCGTGATGGCGGCGGCTTTGGTATCGACGTTCATGGTGTTCACGTTTCGGCCCCCGGTTGGTCTATTGCCCTCTACAGAGGACGTCGTAGCCTATTTTGGACGCTGCTCCTGCGTATCTCCTACCAGCGTCGGTTGTCAGCAAAGCGGTGGAACTTTGCAGGTAGTCGTAGCGTGTGTCGGCGATACATATAGCTTTCACTCCTGAAAGCATCACGGAATGAAAATCCTCGGCGTCTGTGTGGCATTGGACCCAACCATTTGTAGAGTCGTCTACCGTTGCGGCGTTGCATTCCGTATTCACCGAGGCCATGCGGGACCAGGAATGTTGATCGTTCGGTCGGTAATATAGGCTTTGCCTTACGCGTAAGGTACCTATATTCGACAGGAGATCGTTGCAATACATGTTTGTTTTGGCTTGCACCCATTGGGGACCAGGGTTTTGCGAGCTGGAATTGTGCGGGTTATGAACTCGGCCCCAGCAAGGACCAGCATCAATCCTGGGCGCGCTCTCCTCGAATTGCGAAAGTTCCTCTGGCGTGCCGGGTTCCTGAGCGGCTTCGCTGGAAGGCGCGGAAAACACCAACCAAGCCACTGCTGACAGGGCTAACACCAAGGCCGCAGCAAGGTAACATTTTTCGGTCTTCTTTAACGTTCTCACTTCAAACTCCTTTGGGTTGATTGTTCGTTAACTGCGCGGGCCGAAACGTTGAGTGCAATGTACCGGATACTCCTTACGGTGTCAACAGACACTCTATAAATGTAGGACCGTTCGATACCCTTACGGGCCAATTATTACCTCGAACGGCTTCCCGATCTTCCAGAAGTCCACGGAATGGATGCACCCGTACAGATGGGTGTGCAGGTCGGCCAGCTTTCTGTAGCGCGCGGTCATTCGTAACTTCCAATCAACTCGGTCACGTCCGGTGTCCACCCGACGGTTTGAGCGCGTCAGAACGCTCAGCCGCGGGGGTGCCGCCCCAGGAAGTCGTCGGCGATCTCCTCGAAGGTCACGAATTGGACGCCGTCGTGGGAGCGGATGTATTCGATGATGCGCTCCAGCATCAGCAGCACCTGGGGGCGGCCGCTGACGTCGGGGTGGATGGTGATGGGGAAAACCGCGTCGTCGTACTCGCGGTAGACCCAATCGAACTGGTCCCGCCACATCTGCTCGATGTCCCGGGGGTTGACGAAGCCGTGGCTGTTGGGCGACTTCTTGATGAACATCATCGGGGGCAGGTCGTCCAGGTACCAGTTGGCGGGGATCTCCACCAGGTCAGTTTCCTCGCCGCGCTCCAGGGCGTGCATCCAGTAGTCGGCCGGCATGGCATAGTCGATCTTGGTCCACTTGTCGCCGACGCGGACGTAGTAGCACTCGAAGTCCTTGTGCATCAGGCTGTGGTCGTACTTGATGCCGTGCTTGAGCAGCAACTCGTTGGTCACGTGGCTGAACTCCCACCACGGCGCCACGTAGCCCCGAGGCCGTTGCCCCGAAAGCTCGGTGATCAGGTCGATGCAGCGCAGCAGCACCGTCTCCTCCTGCTCCGGGGACATGGAGATGGGATTCTCGTGGGAATAACCGTGCATGCCCACCTCGTGGCCCTGTTCGACGATCATCCGGCACTCTTCTGGGAAGGTCTCGATGGAATGGCCCGGGATGAACCAACTGGTCTTGATCCCCAGCCGTTCGAAGAGCTTCAGCAGGCGGGGGGTGCCCACCTCGCCGGCGAACAGGCCCCGGGAGATGTCATCCGGCGAGTCCTCGCCGCCGTAGGATCCCAACCAACCGCCAACGGCGTCCAGGTCGACGCCAATGGCGCACAGAATTTGCTTATCAGCCATGGTGTTATCTCCTCGATAGGGTCTGCTCAAGGCGTGAAGACGTGGGCCGTATAGTACCCGAAACCAGGACAGTTGATACAAGAAAATGGGGGCGACCATTGGCCGCCCCCAAGCGTCTCACCGGAAGGGGATCTGCTCATTCTCCGGACGGGTTCGCGCTCTCCTGGGAAACCGGAACCGCCGGCTCGGACATTTGGGGCGGCGGAGCCGGCCGGCGCGCCGCCGGCGACGGTCCGCGGCTGGCCTCGGCTTCGGCGGCGAGCTTGGCCATGATCAGGGTGGTAAGCTCACCGCGCATGGGGTCGGCGTCCAGGTTGCACCCGGCGAAGACCTCGAACCCCGGCGACAGTTCATCGATCATGCGCCGGACCCGGGTGCTGCCGTGGCGGGAGGCGACCAGCATCCGGATGGACTGAGCGTCGCGCTGTATGGGCGCGTCAGCATCCTCTTGGTGCTCCTCCATGGCGCGATCCAGCTCGTCCTCGTAGTCCATGCGGTCAACGACGCTGAGGGCGGAAGTGGCCTCGCGACGGAAGGTGTCGATCTCGCGGAGGGCGCGGGCTAACTGGTTCACCAGGTTGGCCGCGTTTGCGACCAGGGCAGGAAGCTCGCGCTGGGCTTCGCCAGCGGCGGACAGGGCGTAACGAGCGTTTTCGATGGCCTCTTTGCGGTGGTTCTCCCGCTCTTCGATGCGCTGCAGCAGGCTGACCTGCTCCCGCAGGGTGGGCGCCTCGGATGCCAGCGTCTCCAGGCGTTCCATATAGCTGGCGGCCTCTTCGGCCTTGCGCAGGCGCTGGGCCAATTCGTGTGCGCGTTCATCTGGCATAGTTGGTTCCTACCTCTTCCCAAGGGGCTCCGAATGTCGAGCCGGTGATATTAGAAACAGCCGGGCGGCAGCGAGTTGTGCGAAACAACGGGCGAGAGGCTGCCGTTCCCGGCGACAAGTTCGTTATAGCAAAGGGTACGCCGACAACGAGACGTGAAATGTTGACGTGTTTGCGTGAATTTTGAAAACTCGAACGGCCCTCTCACGCGTACCCACTTTACGTTGCAGGGTTGAAAAGGGACGGCCACTCCGGGTAAGGAATGAGTTACCAACCACCATTCCTGCCCGG
>DAOUHZ010000044.1:0-9370 GCA_034428455.1 Dehalococcoidia bacterium | reverse complement strand
GGCGGTGGTTTCGACCTGCCAGTCCCAGCCGGTCGGCGCCTGGATCGGCACTTGCACCCGGCGGTCCTTGGCCAGTTGCCTGACCTGAGTTTGGCGGGTGACCACCTCGGTCATTGTTGGTATGGGCATGATTCCTTCTCCTTGTCGGACTTCGTCGTCTGTTGGGTCGCCCGTCGAATTCGCATTCGATGGGGGGACACGATCAATCCGCGCCGCTGGCAGGCTTGGCCTTGGCTTGCCCCACAGGTGGGGCAGACGATTTCGTGCCATGCGGTCATCAGCTGGTCTTCTGAAACGGCCACGCCGCGTTCTCTTCCGCTGGTGTCGTCTCGTCCAGCCATGCCTGGAGGGCCCAGGCGGGAACCAATCGCAATCGGCCTACCTTCTTGCTGGGGATCACGTCGCGGTGCAAAAGCTCACGGAATTTGGTTTCGCCCATGCCCACGGCCTGCGCAGCCTCTTTGACCGTGAAAGCCAAACGCTGGACTTCACACATCGTGTGCTTCCTCCTGGGCCAGAACACGCTGACGGGCTTCCTCCGCAGCCGCGTCGGCCAGTTCCAGGCGATCCAGGAGCTTGTGCACGCGAGATGCGAAGCCGTCCGGCATCGGACGTAGGCCGCGCAGATAGCGACTGAAGAGCCCTGGGTCGATGCCCAGTTCCAGCGCCACCCGTTCCTGCGTGTAACTGCTGGCGTCGATTCGGGACTTTAGGGGATGTCTATTGGTCATGCTCATGCCCGCATAGTACCTGACTATACGTCATGTGTCAACCAGATTGTTGCCGTATAATGCCGACGTGCGCCATGGGTCGGAAATCGCAGGTCAACAGGCTCCGGTCGGCGACATTGAGCGCGGCCGGAGATTGAAACGTGCCCGCGAGAACGCCAAGCTCAAGATGGCGGAAATCGCCGGCATCATCGACAAAGACCCGAGCTTCGTTTCGCACGTCGAGGCGGGCAGAAAACGGTTGAGCATCGACGACGTGGCGGCATTGTCCGCGGCGCTGAACATCCCGGCGGACTACTTCGTGGGGTTGCCAGGTGACGACGGCTTTTTGGGGCGCGCTGTAGGAACACCGGCCATCATGGGAGGTGGTGCCATGTCGATGAGCGAAGGAGCAAACCCGTCGGATGATCGCGAGATCACCCCCGAGCAGGCTGTTGAGAACTACCAGCTGATCCTCGATGAACCCAACCTTCACCTCAAGCTCAAGGGCGGGACCCTGTCCATCAAGGACCAGGCCGACATAGCCGACTACATTCGTTTCGTCCACTCCAAGGAACAAAACGAAGCATCTGACCAATCAGGAACAATTGATGAACCGACCCAAACAGATAGCGTTGGACGTTCGACGCAGGCTACGACTTCGCGGGCCGATCGACGTTGACGCCGTTGCAAAAGCACTCGGAATGCGCATCGATGAAGTCACATTTCGAGGCACCAACGTTCAGGAAATCAACATCGGAAAGAACATCGCCGTCAGGGCGGACCTGCCGGATCGGGAACGAAGGTGGGCCATCGCTCACGGCATTGGACACTCCCTGCTCCATGCCCACCTCGACAACTGTGTTTGGCTGTCCCTTGGCCAACGACCCGACGACGAACGTGAAGAGGAAGCAGAGGAGTTCGCCTTCCATTTGTATGAAACGCCGGTGGCGCGTTGCTGCCGCCACCACTCTCACGGTCGTCGCAATCGGCTTGTGTGTCGCTTGCGGCGGTGTAGAACCCCATGCGTTCTCAGCCGCGCAGGTGGAGCAAATCGACCAACGCTTTAACGAGACCGGGATGCAGCCGGAGTACGAGCCGTTGACTGATGAGCAGTTCCGAACGGTATGCCTAAATTTCGAGAAAGCCGGGTGGGACCTGGACAAGACGCTGTCCGATCTTGAGCGAAACGATGCCTCGGACCGGTCAGTATGGGCGCATCGCTCTCTCTATCCGTACCTGCTGGAAGCCGCGTCGGGAAACGTCGAACCCGAGGCGCTCCTGTCCGGCTACTGCGCGCATAAGACCAGCTGAAGGATATCGAAAGGAGATATATTTTGAAATCCAAAACCACTGCGGCGCTGTTGGCCTTCTTCCTGGGCGGGTTCGGGGTCCACAAGTTCTACCTGGGCGAGAAAGGCGGCGTCCTTCGAATCATCTTGACCTGCACGATCATCGGAGCTTTCGTATCGGGCTTGCTCGCGTTGATTGATTTCGCCAGATTGCTGGCTATGGACTCCGGCGAGTTCGACCGCCGGTACAACTGATGGCCAACGCAAGGGACGTTAGAATGCCGCGCTGAGGAGAGCGCCCATGACCACTCAGAAATACCAGCAGGCCAGCCGACACTTTTTGGAACGCGCCCGTGCGGAGTTAGAGGCGGGAGATCTACCGCAAGCCTCCGAGAAGGGATGGGGTGCTGCTGCCCAAATGCTCAAAGCCATCGCCGACCAACGTGGCTGGGAACACAGCCGCCATCGTCACTTTCTCAAGATCGCCAGCCGATTGCGAGCGCAAACAGGCAACAGCGACATCCGCCGTTTATTCTCGGTGGCCGAAACCCTGCATGGCAACTTCTACGAGAATGAACTGGCCGAGGCGGATATCAGCGAATCCCTAGACGAGGTGGGGCAGTTGTTGGACGTGCTGGATCCGCTGGTCGTTGAGAGTGTGGGCGTTCAGGACTCCTTCTCATCGGATCTCGATGAGCGATGACATAGACGCCGCCCTGGAGGCATGACAAATGGTCGACTTCATCGACGAAGTGCGAACCCGGTCAAACCGCTTTGCCCAGCGCCTCGAGCATCTGGAAACCGAGGAGGCTACCAAGAACAGCCTTGTCATGCCGTTCATTCAGATGCTGGGCTACAACATCTTTGACCCCACCGAGGTAGTGCCGGAGTTCACCGCGGACTTCGGCAACCGCCGGGGCGAGAGGGTTGACTACGCCCTGCTACAGAACGGCCAGCCCATCATTTTGATCGAAGCCAAGCGGTATGGCTCTCCCTTGCAGGTGGAACAGGAGTCCCAGCTGTTCCGGTACTTCGCGGCTACCAGCGCACGTTTTGGCATCCTGACCGACGGCATCCTATACCGGTTCTTTTCGGACCTCGACGAACCCAAGCAAATGGACCGGACGCCGTTCCTGGAATTTGACATGCTGAACTTCACCGAGGGCCAAGCGGAGCAGCTCAAGCAGTTCCACAAGGAAAACTTCGACCTGACTGGAACCGTCGAAGCGGCCCTGGAGTCGAAGTACACCAACGAGATCAAAAGTGTGTTGGCCGAGGAGTTCACCAACCCATCCAGAGATCTGGCCCGCATGATCGCTCGCCGCGTGTATGGAAGCGGCACACCTCAGAGGATCTTGAGCAGGTTCGAGGCGCTGTCCAAAACCGCATTTGCCCAGTTCATCAACGACAGAATCAACGCCCGTCTGAAGTCCGCTCTCGAACAGGGTGGTCAAGGGTCATCCGGTGAGCCTGTTATCACGGAGGCTCATGCGGAACCACCGCCTGCGGTAGAGCTGCCCAGGGACTTGCACATGAAAACGTCGGGAGGCATGGAAGCAAAGGCCCGTCAAGACGAAGATGGCGTTGTAGTGCTCGCCGGGTCGCGGGTTTGGAAGAAAGAAGGGGCAAGCATTCGCGATTACATTGCGGAACGAAGGCGATCCGCGCTGGAGCAGGGCCTGCTGGTTGATGACGGTGATACGTTACAGACGTACCAATTGACGCAGGACTGTAATTTCAGTTCGCTCAGCGCTGCCGCATGTTTCGTTTTAGGGTGGGACGCCAGCGGGCCTCAAATGTGGCGAACCACAGACGGCACCCGGTTGAACCAAACCGCGCGCTGACCAGGAATACAACCATGGAAGGCACGATGCGAGAACGGCGCTCTGGCGTCTGGGAGATCACCCTGAACCTCGGCCGCGACGCCCAGGGCATCCGCCGCCGGCGCACGGTCACCTTCCGCGGCAACAAGACCCAGGCTGCCCGCCGGATGCGCGAGCTCGTGGCCGAGTTCGACCGGGGCCAGCTGCCGCCGCCCAAGATCAGGCTGGACGAATGGCTGGACCGCTGGATGGCCGAGCACATCGTCCCCAACCGCAGTGTCGGCACCGCGGAGCGCTACGAAGGGGTCATCCGCAAGCACATCGGGCCGGCCCTGGGTCACCGGGAGTTGGCCCGGCTCACCCCGATGCAGATCCAACAATGGGAAAACGACCTGCTTCGTCAGGGCATCCCGGCCGCGTCCATCGGTCTCATGCACACCGTTCTGTCCGGCGCCTACCGTTACGCCCTCCGCATGGAGCTGGTGCCCCGCAACCCCACCGCTGCCGTATCTCCTCCTACCATCCAGGACACCGAGACCTACACGCCGGACGTGGCCGTCGTGAATCGGCTGCTGCATACGGCCGACGAGCTGGATGCCCGCCACGCTCCGGTGTTCCGCCTGCTGGCCTACACCGGCCTCCGCTTGGGCGAAGCACTGGCCCTCACCTGGGAGAACGTCAACTTGGACGAAGGTTGGCTGCTGGTGACCCAATCGCTGGGCCGGCGCCGGGGCAGCCTGATGGTGTCGTCACCCAAGACGGCCTCCGGCAACCGCAAGGTGGACCTGGACGCCCGCACCGTCCGGTTGCTCAGGGAACATCGATCGCGTCAGGACGAACGACAGGCCGACCTCGTCGGTTACTGGGACGACCGGGGCATCGTGTTTCCCGACAGCCGGGGCGGATGGCTCAACCCCAGCCTGGTCACGCGCCAACTCCAGACCCTATCCAAGCGCATCGGCAGTCCGAACATCACCAGCCGGAGCCTGCGCCACTTCCACGCCACAGTGCTGCTCCAGGCCGGCGTCAACCCCGTGATCGTGAGCAAGCGGCTGGGACACGCGAACGTAAGCATCACCACCGACGTGTACGCTCACGCGCTGCCCGGGTGGCAGGGCGAGGCTGCGGCGCGGTTTGCGGACGTGATGGCCGAAGCCGGCCCGGCAGCCCGTGACGATGGTATTGAGGCGGAGCAAGATAACGAGGCGGTGGCGTGATGGGCTCGGGATGGAACATGACCGACCGGCAGCGGCGGTGCATCAAAGTCTGGCAGCTTCTCATTGCCAGAGCGACGAACCGCCAGACGATCACGTATACAGAGTTGCTGGAGCTGATCGATGAGCCGGTTATCCTGCCGCCGAATGTCGGTCGGCGCCTGCTGGATCCCGTGAGCGAGTTCTGTGCTAGCAGGAATATGCCGAACCTAGCGGTATTGGTCGTGAACCGCAACACGGGCGCACCCGGCGTCGGCGTCACGCTATCATTGGCGCAAGTCAACCTGGAGCGTGAGGAGGTGTTCGCCGCGGCGTGGTTCGGCGTCGAGCCACCATCGCCCGAAGAGTTTTAGGGTCGGCAGTCATGGAGGTGAACACTATCACACGCAACGAACCGCGTTCAAAAATGGTTGAAGCAGCGAAAGACCTTGTTGCCCTTGGAGAGATCCTCGATCTTCCAGACTCCAGCGCCACAGACATGGCCGAACATGCCTGCTCCATCGTTAGCTTTCCAAGTAAGCTGTCTAATCGGTGGTTTCTGGGCTATGAGGCGGGCCTCGCCGTGGAACATGCCCAACGGGTGATACAGGCACTGGAACAAACAGAAGCAAATTCAGGCGAAGAGCGAACGTTGAAGGCCTTGATGCTCGTAGCGATACGCAACGCAGCCCAACGGCTAGACGAGGCCAACGCCGCATGGGAATGACCTGCAAGGCTTTCAAACTGATCCGCTATCGGGCTGCCGGAGGACGTTGACTACTCTGCTGCCGAGTCGGATGATGACCCCGTGGTAGATGATGACCCCGTGGTATAGGTCAGACTGGAGGACGTCATGGGCACACCAACGCGAGGGACTGATCCACGGCAGCAACCAGGTTTTGGCCGGCGCATCGAAGGCCACTTCCAGGGCAGAATGCTGGACGGACTAATCCGCCTGGCGCCCGTCCTGCTGACCCTCTTCGTCCTCGGGATCTCCATCGAATATACCGATGCCCTCGTGCGGCCTTTGCCCTTCGTCCAGGGCCGGGCCTGGGACTTTCCCGGTGTCGGTATCATCGTGATCGTAGTCGGCCTCTACCTGGTGGGACTGCTGGTTTCCAACGCCATCGGCCGGCGGATGATGGACGCCGTGGACGCGGTGCTGAGCAAGGTTCCGGTGGTCAAGAACGTGTACGGCGTCACCGAGCAGGCCACCACGCTGCTGACCTCCGAGTACAATTTCAGCCGGGTGGTTTTCCTGGAGTGGCCCCGGGAGGGCATGACGACCATCGGCTTGGTCACCGGCCGGGCCTATTCGGAGCGTGGCGACCACTCCCTGGCCATCGTGTTCATACCCACACTGCCCAACCCTACGTCCGGGAACGTTGCCATCATCAACGAGGACGATCTGCTTGAGACCGACATCATGGTCGAAGACGCGATCAAGATGATTTTCTCCGGCGGCATCGTGCTTCCCCAACGGTTGGGTATGGCCCGCGTGCCAAGGCGGCCGGCCGAACGTGAGTTCATCGGGGGATTCGAGACCCGCCCACGATGACGCACTAAACTCGCCCGCCCTCCGCCCGCCCTGCTCTACGATGTTCAGCGTCCCCCGGCGGCAGCTGGGCCCCGATTTCACGCACAAATCCGATGCCCGTGATGCTTGGCGATACAAGAAATCCGAATCCGCCCCTCGGCACCAAATTCTCAATAACACGGCGGTTCGTGCTTGTTGATACTGACAACAAGCACGAACCGCCTTCTTTTGCGCCTCGACGTGGGACAATTGTGGGACAAACCTACACTAGTATTCTATCAAACCTGTATTGGCATAAGTCGGATGCAATGAGCCATAGCCGCTAGGCTTGCGGTCAGACTGCGGTGCGGGAGGTGCGGCATCCATGGCTCAGGAAAAATTTGCGGTACAGTTGTCGGCGGAAGATCGGACCCAACGATGTGGTGGCGGCAGTAATTCTGGCCGGAGACGCGATAGAGCTTCTTCATGTAGACGGTGTGGAGTGTGCGGCCGGGCGGCTCCAGTTCGGCGCCGCAGGCAACGCATTGGGGCATGGTTTTCACCTCCGGGCGATTGGTGGAGTTACCGCGATTGCAGTGAAACCGCCTCTGGACTCATCTGTGCTTTCCCCGGGGCGGGTGTCGGGGCATGGCATGGTGTCGACTGTTATGCAATGGTCTCCATTGGATTGGTGGGTAATTCATGCATCGCTCGCGCCGGCAGGCGTGGTCCTGTAGCAGACCCGATGCTTCCCAATGGGGCTGCCGGGGATCAGACCAATCGCTGGTGGCTGTTGCCAACGCTAAAGGCTACCCCGCAGCGATTTGTGAACCACCCGGCAGTTGGGGTTCTGCCTGCGTTCCGATTTGAGGTATCACACCTTCTGGAAATTGCAGTTTGCGCATCGGATAGTTGATGGTGATATCTTCCGCCGCCAGGCGAGAGTGCAGCTGTTTGATCAGTTCGCTGCGAATCACGAAGCTGGCCAGCCGGTCCTTCGCCCGAACCACCATGTAGAAGATGACGTTGCTGTCGCCGAATGCCTCGTAGCGGAAGATGGGCTCGGTATCCTCGTGGGCGTCCGGATGTTCCCGACGCAACTGTTCCAGGACCTCCAGGCTCACCGTTTCCACTCTGACCAAGTCGCTTTCGTAGGACACGCCGCAGGAGATGACCACGTCCAGGGGATTTTCCGGCTTGGAGTAATTGGTGACCACATTTTCGGACAGCTTGGCGTTCGGCACCGCCACCAGGTTGTTGGTCCAGGTGCGCAGCAGGGTGCTGTGCCAGTTGATGTCGACCACGTAGCCGGCGATTCCGCTCTCCATCTCAATGTAGTCGCCGGCTCCAATGACACCCTCTGACATGACGTAGGTTCCGGCGAAAAAGTTGCCGAGGGTGGACTGCAGAGCCAGGGCTACCGCCAAGCCGGTGATACCCAGACCGGCCACCAGCGGACTGATGTTGATACCCAATATATCCAGCGCCATCATCACCGTTATGGCAACTATCAGCATCCACACTCCTCGCTGGACCAGCGGGAACATCCAGCTGCGCGGCCGGTCAGCGTTGTGCCTTCGCAAATAGATTTCCAGCCATAGCAGCCCGGCTGACACCACTCCATTGACCAGCGCTGCGCCGATCAGGACGGCGATTACCGCGCTGGCCTTGTCCACCGTATGTTGCACGGTGTCGTGGAGGGAGAGTGAGGTCAACGCCAGGTACAGACCCAGCAGGAGAATGAACGCAGTGCAGGGAACTCGTACTGATGCCACCGTTTTGATATCGAAATCGGCCCCGCCCACGATGAACAGCCGCAGCAGACGCTGAAAAACCACCTTGCTGAACAGCACGGCCAGGGCTATCGAGACGACCAGGATGATGCCGGCCATCAGCAGTTCAAACCAATCGACATGGATGCCGACTGCCCAGTGGGCGAACGAGCTCCACAGACCCGTGAAATAGTCGACCATTTTCCTTCACCTCTCATTTGGGATGGCGAAGGATTTATAACAGTTCGCGGACCGAACTTCCGGCGCCGGGATAGGACCGACCGATAGGCAGCGGTCTCCACTGCGGCGGATCACGCTACCGTCAGTCCCAACGGGTGGAGATGGCTTCCTTTGTATTCATATGCGTCATTAACATCCGCACCGGCGTCCACGAGGATTTGCACTGAGTCGGTGTTGCCTTCCAGAATCGCCTCGTGGAGAGTGGCGGGCTCCGACTCCAGTGTAGGTGTTGCGGCGGGTTCAACGTTTGCAGTCGGATCTGGTGTATCCGTCGGGACGAGGTATGTGGAACCGGCTGTGTTTGGACGCGCTGCTTTCAGGTGGCGCTCTATGTTCGAGACCCGCCGGGGCTCCACAAGCCCGCTGAGATACTCGAAGAATCCCAGTCCCTCCGGCATGTCCCAGAACCCCTGGCGCTCCTCCGGGGTGAGACCGGACACGAGGAACGTGGGGCGCTGGAAGACTTCGCCCGGGATGGTGATCGCCCCGTAGCGGGAGGCCGTCAGCGCCCGGGCGCTGTCCACAACCCCCTGGAGCGCCGTGTCGAAGTCCAGGCTCTCGTTGATCCGAAGAGTGGCCTGGCTGAGCAGGGCCAGCCGCTCCTCCAGCTCCATTATCCGTTGGTCTCATTCGTCCGATTGGTCCAACCCAACACCTCTGTGGCTCTCACCAGGCCGCAAGATTCTACGCCGGCGGGAGCAATTATGCCGTATTTCTCTATAAGTGACAATAAATCATTGTAAAACGCCACGAACTATGTACCAGTGATCCGCGAAATCGCCAGGAACTATAGGCCAGATCGCCAAGGTCTATGACCACCGATGGGC
>DAOUHZ010000043.1:0-15399 GCA_034428455.1 Dehalococcoidia bacterium | reverse complement strand
GTCCACCGCCACTGGCGTCGCCGGCGCGATCAATACCGGCTTGCTGTGCCATCGGCTGGAGTTGGTGGAAGGGTTCCGGCAGGAGTTGGCTGAATTGCATCGCGCCGTCGCGCGCGAGACGTGAAGGATTGGGTGTTCAACCATGTACACGATTGATTTGAGCGGTCAAGTCGCCCTCATTACCGGTTCCTCCCGGGGCATCGGCGCCGTGATCGCAGCCAGGCTTGCCGCTGCCGGTGCGTCCGTCGGCATCAACTACCGCACGAACGCCGACGCGGCGGATGCAGTGATCGACCAGATCCGCGCTGCGGGCGGAGAGGCCCTGCGCGTCCCCGGCGATGTTTCCGACGAAAACACCGCCGAGGCCGTGGTGAAAACCACCGCCGATCGCCTGGGCCGGCTCGATATCCTGGTCAACAACGCCGGCGTCAATCGCGACCGGCTCATGCTGCGCATGACCGCCGCGGATTGGGATGACGTGCTCACCGTGAACCTGCGCGGCACGTTCCTGGCCACCCGTTTTGCCATCCCGTTGATGCTTCGCCAACGGTACGGGCGCGTCGTCAACATCTCTTCGGTGGTAGGGCTCACCGGCAACCCGGGGCAGTCCAACTACGCCGCGTCCAAGGCTGGGCAAATCGGCTTCACGAAAGCCATGGCGCGGGAGGTGGCCAGCCGCAGCATCACCGTGAACGCGGTTGCCCCGGGTTTCATCGAGGTTGGCGATGACGGCGGGATGACTGCCGGCATGACCGACGACCAGCGCAGCCAAGTGCTCTCGCGCATCCCGGCCGGCCGTTTCGGCGCCGCCGAAGATGTAGCCTCCGCCGTTCTTTACCTGGTGAGTCCCGGCGCTGGCTATATCAATGGCCAGACGTTGACCATCGACGGAGGGTTGACCGCGTAAACCCACTCCGGCGCTGCGTATAAGGCGCTAAAGCGGCTGCCAATCCGATAGGGGTGTAACAGGAAATTTGGCAATGGACAAAGTATTCATCTATTGGGACAACTCCAACATTTTCATCAGCGCGCAGCAGGCGTCCATTGAACGGGAAGGCGAAACCGCTCGTTACCGGACTCGCATCCACTTTCGCAATCTGTTGGAATTGGCCCACGCAGGGCGGGAGATTGAACGCGCAATCGCCGTAGGCTCCGTCCCACCGGAGTTGAGACACGTTTGGAATCGCCTTGAAAACGAAGGCGTTACTGTTCAGTTGCTGGAGCGTGGCGCGACTGAGGGCCGTGAGCAGGGTGTGGACCAAGCGCTGCAAACGGCAATGTTGCGCGACGGATTCGACATAACGGCGATCCGGCGACCATAGTGATGCTTACCGGAGACGGCGCGGGTTTTGATGACGGTGTAGGTTTCCACGCCGACATGGAGCGTATGCATCGGCGCGGCTGGCGCATTGAAGCGCTATCGTGGCGACACAGCTGCAACCGTCGGATGCGAGAATGGGTGGAAGAGAACGGCAAGTTCATCGCACTGGATGATTTTTACGACAGCATCACCTATTTGGAGCCACCGGCCCCGGGCCGACCGGTTGCCGATCCGCGGGATGCGATTCCGGTCGATTTAACCACGCGACCGTAACCGACAGTCCGCAGCGACAAAAGTGCCATTAAGGAGCCTGTGACATGCGTGCCACCACCCGCTTCCGGCAATTGCTTGCCGAGCCTGGGATCATCACTGCTCCCGGCGCCTACGACTGCCTCACCGCCGCCATCATCGAACAGACCGGTTTTCCGGCCGTGTACATGACCGGAGCCGGAACATCGGTGGCCCGCATCGGCTACCCCGACCTGGCGCTGGCCACGGCCACCGAAATGCTGGCCAACGCGTCGGCCATTGCCTCCACGGTCGACGTGCCGGTTATCGCCGACGCCGACACCGGTTACGGCGGAACTATGAACGTGCGGCGCACCATCCGAGAATATGAGCGCACCGGTGTCGCGGCGGTCCATATCGAGGACCAGCAGTTCCCCAAGCGCTGCGGCCACCTGGAAGACAAGCGGGTGGTGTCCATCGACGAGATGGTGCAGAAAATCCGTGCCGCCGTGGACGCGCGCACCGATGACGATTTCACCATCATCGTGCGCACTGACGCGCTGGCAGTGACCGGGTGGGCCGACACGATGCGCCGCTGCGATGCCTTCAGGGAAGCCGGCGCGGACGCATTATTCGTGGAGGCACTCGGATCTGCGGAAGAGGCGGCGGAAATCGTGGCACGCACCAGCGTCCCTCTGCTCTACAACTTCGTGGAAACCGGCAAGTCCCCATTGCTCAACGTGGCTGAGCTGGAAAAGCTGGGCTTCAAGATGGTCATCTTCCCCGGCAGCGCGTTCATGTCCGTGGCGCACACCGTGGCCCGGGTTATGGCCGAACTCAAGAGCACTGGCACCACCGAGCACCTGGTTGGTGAAATGACCCCGCTCACCGAGGCCTTTGAGCTCATGGGTCTGTCCCAGATGCTGGAGCGGGACGCCGGGTATGCCGTGGCTGACGCTGGCGATAGCAAAAGCGCCGTCGATGAACGGCGTTTCCTGGAAAAAGAAAAACAGGCCATGGCCATCTACGAAACGCGCATCAAGCCGGACTTGACGGAATCCGACTTGGGCAAGCTGCTGATAATCAACACGGAAACCGGCGAGCACGAGCTGTTCCATGACGAGTATGCCGGTCATATGCGCTGGTTGGATTTCAAGCGCGGTGACCCGGTGCATATGATACGGATTGGATATCGCGCCGTAGATTACTGGGGCCCGCGCCCGCCGGAAGAACCGAAGCTATGATGGCGATGGAAGCCTACGTCAACCTAGAGCCCAAGGAGCCGCGTATCGTCGTCCCTGTACTGGATACCAGCGGCGAGGCGATGCCGCTGGAAATGGTTATCGACACCGGGTTCACCGGATTTATGACCTTGCGCCCGCGGATTACCCACGCCTTGAGGCTGGAGAGAGCCGAAGAGCGGAAGATGATGTTGGCGGACGGACAAGTCATCTCCACTCCCACTTGTCTTGCAACGGTAATCTGGCACGGCAATCCAACGCAGATTCCCGTGTTGGAAATTGACGCCCGACCCGTCATCGGCATGTCCCTCCTTTGGAACAGCGATCTGGCCATTGCGGCGCGAGAGAATGGCCGGGTGACGATAACCGATGCGACCGGAACATAGCCGCCGCCTGTTGATTACTGCCGACGACGCAAGCAAACCGTTTTGAGGGACAGGGATAATTTCCCCCACCGCCTGCCCGCCGAAGTGGCGCAGTGGCAAGCCGACGGCCTGATTTCCGAGGAGCAAGCCGACGCCATACTGGAGCGCTACGGCCTCTCTACGGAAGACTGGCCTCCCGGCGAACCTGCCGCCGCGGGTTCCACTGGCTCCGTGGTTTCCGCCGAAGACCTGGCGGAGCGCAGCACCCTCATCAGCCGGGCCGTTTCCATAATCGGCGTGATGGGAGCCCTGCTGGTCGGGCTGGGCATCATCATCTACATCGCCGCCAACTGGGATGGTATCCCCGTTTGGGCTCGCGTCACGATGCTGGTGGGGTTGACGGCCGCGATCAACGCCGCAGGCTGGTTCCTGCTGGCCCGGCTGGATTACCCGCGCATTGGCGTGGCCATGCTCGTAGTCGGAGCGTTGGCATACGGCGCGTCGATCCATCTGATCGCCCAGATTTACCACGTTCCGGTAAATCATCCCAATTTGACCACCGCGTGGTTCCTGGGCGTACTGCCGATGGGCTATGTCGTGCGTTCTCGCCTGTTGGTGGGGGTCTCTTTGGCCCTCCTCGTTTTGAGCATGGGATTTCGGACGCAGTGGTGGCTGGAATACTACGGGGTAGAAACGTTTCTGCTGCTTGCGCCGTTGACCCTGGCAATTTCGGCAGCGGTGGTTGCCCTGGGTCTGCTCCAGTTGCGATTCGCCTGGACACGGTCTCTGGCGGCGTATTGCTACTATCCGGGCATGGCGATAGGTCTCGCGGCCTTTGGCGCGATGACCCTCGCCAGCATCTGGGTCGATGTGGGACAACTTACCTGGGCGGCGCTGTCGGCCGAGTATTGGATCACGGCCGGCGTGGCTTTCGCTACGGTCGGGGTCACGACCGGCGTTCTATGGTGGGTCTCTCGCGAGCAGCAGGACGGCGGCCCCGTTGCGTCCACGGCCATTGTGGCCACGATGTCGATTTCGGCCGCGTGCATGTGGCTCTGGTTCGCTTGGCCTGAGCCTGGGCTGTGGTGGCTGCTCAACCTCGTCGCCTTCGGCGGTGCGGCGGCGGTGGCCTTCCTCAAACGCCAGGTCGAGCTGCTGGGCGGCGTTGCCGTCCTGTTTGTCATGCTGGTGGCAATTCGATTCGTCAGCCTGGTGGATTTGGACAGTGTCGCCGCGCCCATCCTGTTGTCCGCACCTGCGCTGACGGTTGGAGCTTGTCTGTTCGCCGGGAGCCGGGCGACGAGCAGCGTGCCCCTGGTTGGCCCATACTCCCGGATCGTTGCTGCGGTTGGGCTGGCATCGGCCGCTTCCGCCCTCCACGTCCTGGGCTATGGAACCATTTGGCGCTGGGAGACACCGTCAGTCTGGTCCTGGATGCCGGCCGAGTACTGGATCGTCGTGGTCATTGTGTGGCTCCTGACGGCGTTGGCGACTTCATTTGCCCTCTGGAGGCGTAGGCATTCGGGCAACGCAGATGCGGTCTGGCAAGTCGGCCCGGTTGTAACCATGGCGGCACTGACCATGGCCATGTGGCTGGGATTGGCATATCAGGTTTCGGCGGCGTGGCCGGTTTTCAACCTCGCTCTGCTGGCGGGTGTCGCGGCGTTGATCTGGTACGCCTGCCGACGCCGGCAGCGATCCGTGGCGTACTTCGCGTGTCTGGTATTCGCCTTCTCCATGGTAATTCGATGCTTCGCGGCGATAGACGTTTTGGCAAGGGACGGCCTGCTGCTATGGCTGGGGCCGGTGGGCATGGGGATTGCGGCGCTGGTGTTCCTCATCGGACGCCTCCAGGTTCGTTGGGCGGGAACCGCCACGTCGGAACTCCGCGCCAACTCGCGGGTTTGGGATCTGGCCGGGCTCTCCGCAGCCATCGCCAGCGTCTACGCCATGAGCTACAGCGAACCCTGGGCTCCAGCGGGTGACGTGGTAGCCGGTTCCGCGCTCTCCTTCCTGCAAGAGTATTGGTTCCTGGCCGGCACGGTGTGGGGCGCCGCGATCGTTGCGGGAATTCTGATTTGGGTGGTGGATCGAAGACAATCCTCTCCTGTGCCGGCGTCACCGGCGCAACTGCATTGGGAGACGTCGGCCGCCGTGGCCATGGGCGCAATTTGCGTATTTGCATGGTTGGGACTGCTGCTTGGTTGGGCGTGGACCTGGCTTCCGCTCAATGCCGCCCTGCTGGGCACGGTGTTGGCGTTGGTGGCGGCCGGATACCGATGGAACCGGGGCGACCTGATCAACCTGGCGGTGGTTGCTTTTGCGATCACGCTGTTCACCCGCTATTTCGAGTTCGGCTTCGGTTTGCTGGGTCAATCGCTGGCGTTCATTGTCGCCGGGGCGATCATGCTGGGCATGGGCTTCGGCCTGGAGTTTCTCCGGCGAAGGATGCTGCGCGGCATGCGCGTCGCTGAGGAGCCGGCGTGACGCGGCTGGCGGGCATCCTGTTCTTTGCCGTGGTGGCAGCGCAGGTGATTGGCCTGGTCGCATTCTCCGGCGTGCGCCAGGTGGCCCTGACCGAGGGGCGCGACATCACCCTGCAAACCGCGCCGGTCGACCCGCGTTCGCTGTTCCAGGGAGACTACGCCATTCTGGATTACGAGATTGCCGAAATCCCCCCGCACCTGACGGCACAACCTACGGGCGCCAATATGTACGTGGTCTTGGCGGAATGCGGCGAAGTGTGGTGCGCGCGCGCTTACACCCGCTCGCAGCCGGAATTGTCGGACGTTTACATCCGTGGAGTAATCAACGCTGACGGACGGCTCGACTTTGGGATTGGCACTTTCTTCGTACCCGAGGGCACGGGCCGAATCGTGGAGGACGCGGAAGACGTGAAGGTCATCGTCTCCCTGGACGACCGAGGCCAGGCAGTCATCAAGAGCGTCTTGGTGGACGGGGTGCCTTTCAACGCCTATGGGAATTGACCGCCGGGGGTCACCGCCGGTTGCCCCAGTCAACGTACTCCGTCTTTCCCACCGCGCTAACCTGCAGCTCTTGACTGAACCCAGGCCGCTCGGCCTTATGAATCTGTCGGTTCGGTGTTGGTTCGGGCGAACCGCTCTTCAGGGCCTCCGACAAGACCCTCCCGTCCATCGCTGACGCTGCCGCGTCCAATCCCAGCAGATGCAGGATGGTGGGAGCCAGGTCGATGTTGCCGGTCGGCGTCTCGACGACGGTTTCCTGCTTGAACGATGGCCCGCCGGCCAGCCCGGTGTTGCGCAGTTCGTGGCGGCTGAGGCTGCCATGCTGACCCTGACCGATGGCGCCTCCCGTGGCGGGAGCGAACCCGGGGTAACCTGCCGAATTGTCGGCACTTTGCCACGGGAACGACATGATCAGGTCCGGCGAACGCGGCCCTTCGCAGCCGAGGAGCGCCAGGGGCAAGGTTCCGGCCGGATGCCCAACGCGTTCGGACGCGAAAAGCGGCCCGCACCAGGGTTGCGCAACCAGCCACGCCGTCAACCTCTCGGCCGTTTTCGGATCGCCGTCGTTGACGTACAGCAACGCTGACCCGCCGTTGGCCGCCACCGCGACTCCGCCAGCTCGCTCAATAGCCGGGAATTCTGCCTCACGCAGCAGTTGTTCCACCCGAACAACGTCGCTGATGGTCGAATAGCCGTGGTCCGATGCCACGAACACGTCCGTTGTTTCGGCACGCCGGGTGGCTTGTAAATAGTCCATCAGCTCGCCGAACTCGGCGTCCGCCTCGGCGAGGGCCTGCGGAGCCCGGCCCAGCCCGACGCCGTCTTCGTGCTGCGTCTTGTCCGGTTCCGATGACCACAGGAGGGCTACGGCCGGGTCGCGTTCGGGCAGCACGAATTCGGTAAGAATGCGTCGCGCGTGGACCAGGCGAGCCGTGTTGGGCAGGTCCTGCGCCGGCCACTCGCCGAACCGTTGGACCAGTTCGGCGTGCAGTGGGCGCGGCAGCGTGAAATCGGGATGAATGGTCGCGCCGCCGGAGGTCGCAGCATTGGGATTGTGCATATAGGCGTTGCCGCTGGTTCCGGTGCCGATGGCGAAGTATTCCATGCCATATTGACCCAGCAAGTCGGCCAGTGTCGGGACCAACAGTGCATGTCCGGTGGTGTCCACAACCTCCTGCAGCGTGGGTTCCAGCGCGGGGATCACGCGGTGCGGATCGAAATCCCGGCACAGGAAGGTATTGCCGGCCAGGCCATGTCGTCCGGGCGTGCATCCAGTGACCAGGCTCGACGCATTGACCCGCGTCACGGTGGGAAACACCGGATGATGGTTCGCGAAGGTGACGCCCTGCTTGGCGAATGCTGACAAATTGGGCATCAGTTCCGGCGTAATCTGCGCCGGCTGAAGGCCGTCGAACACCACGATCAATGCTTTGCGTTGGACTGCCATCGTGCCTCTCCTTTCGGGCTCGGCTGGTTGCCGGTTAGGACCATCCCAGCAGTTCGCGGATCAGTCCCAGCGATGTCGGTACGTCGACGCCCCCGGGTTCAGCGATGCTCACGGGACCGCCAGATTCGTCCAGCACTCGACAGCGGCCCCAAACGTCGCTGTCATCCGTGGTCATGGAGTCGTCCACCGTCATCGTCACCGAGCGAAACTCGATAGCGTGCGGGGCCACCGCCGCGACCAGAGTCAGCGGGTCGTACATATTGAACCGCTCGCGGGTTGGGCTTTCACCGAACCATCCTCTCAGCAACTGCTCGGCAAGAATGCCCGCTTCGGTGGATGGGTGCGTGTTCTCGACGTCCTCGCGGGTCAGGAAAACCTCTCGGCACGGAGCCATGTCAATGAGCGTTATCGGGATCCCCGATTCCATTACCAGACGGGCTGCGGTGGGATCACTGTAGAAGTTGAACTCCGCGTGTTCCGTGACATTGCCGGGAGTCTCCACTGCGCCGCCCATCACGAGGAGGCGCTTGGCCAGCGGCAAAATCGACGGTTGATCCCGATGCAAGCGGGCCAGGTTGGTCAGAGGGCCCAGAGCAATGACGGTGACGGAGCCTGGGTTCGACCGAAGAGTCTCGGACAGGAAATACACGGCGCCGACGCCGCTTGTGTCCGTCTCCGGTGGAGGGAGCGGGTGGGTCAGACCCTCCGCCGAGTGAACGTCACGAGCATAGGCGTAGCGTCCGCGTATCGGCCGAGTAGCGCCCCTGGAGACCGGAACATCGGTGCGCCCAACGCTTTCCAAAATAGCCAGCGCGTTTCGGGTTGCCGGACCTATCGGAACATTGCCCGCCGTTGTGGTCAGGCCGAGGACATCAATCTGCGGGCATGAGAGCGCCATCAGCAGCGCTATGGCGTCGTCGACACCAGGGTCGGTGTCGATCACCACCGGGTCAAGGACTGGGGGATGCTGTGACGTCATAAAGTCAGGCTGGCTCCAGGAGGACCGAGTGGCAGTACGCGCGTATGGCGCGGGCGGACGAGTACTTGAACCGGAAACCGGCGGATTGTTTGAATTTGGCGGAGCTCACTATCAGCGGGTGTTTCGACAGCTGCCTTCCCATCGAGTTCAACGACCGGGCGGATCCGGCGTGTCTGGGCAGCCCGGGAACCCGGCACCATTCCAGGATGTCCAACGAATCCACCACCCCGTCGCCGGCCACGTTGAACACTCCGTCCAATCGCTGGGTTATTACTCGTTCTAGCGCTCGCGCGAGGTCATGTTGATGCAGGAACTGGAGTGGAAAGCTGCGCTTCCGGTTGGCGGTAACGGCCGGCAGCAACAGCTCATCGGCCGCAGGGCTGGCGTGATTGGCGCTGACCGACATCGCGGTGCGCAGCACGGCGACCTTCATTTCTTCGTCGGCGTCGCCGTTGGCCTTCGCCGATGGTTCATCGTCGGCCGCAGCGGTCAGGGCGGGCTCGGCATCGGCGAGGTAACGGTGTTGGCGGCTGGGATTGGTGGAGGTTCGCTCCGTGACGGGGATAGGGTTGTCCGCATTTGCGCCGTAGACGCGAACGTCCGACAGGTAGATGAACTGGCGCACTCCCGCGATGCGGGCCGCCCGGAGCCAAAGCTGCGCGTCGGCGCAGAACTGTTCCGGGTTTGGTCCGTCGTAATAGCTCCCGACGTGGATCAGCGAATCGACCCCCTCCAGCTGCAACACGTCCGGGATGTCGGCGATAGTCAGCTCGTGCCCCTCCAGGAACATATCCCAAGCTTTCTGCTGCATGAAGTCCGGGATGTCGGACATGGTGAGAATGCCGCCCACGCGATTTTGGGCCAGGCGGTAGGTGGAAATACGTTCCACGGGCCAGCGCAACGGCCGCTCTGCAATCGCTACCAGCCAGCAGTCGGGTCGTTCCCGCTCCAGGTACAGCAGCAACTGCGCCCCGAAGCTGGATGCAGCGCCCACTACGCCAATGACATGGGAGAAGTCGCGGAGGGTTCCAGGGTCGGTGCTCATGTCTTGGCGCAGATCGATCTACGGTTGGGTGGTTGTGGCCAGGTCCGGATTGTGGTCAGCGGCGATCCAGAAACATCTGCATCTCGGTCGCGATGGCGTCGTCGGGCAGTGGGGCAGCGGCTCGCGGGCCGAAGTTGCGGGCGTGCACAAAAATCTGCGCCAGCCGTTCCACGAGGTCGCAGACTTCCAATGCCTCCCAGATGTCCGGCCCCACGCCCACGGCGCCGTGGTTGCGCAGCAGGGCGGCGTTCCGGTCTCCCAACGCAGTATAGGCTTGCTCGGCCAGTTCCTGCGTTCCCGGGAAGGCGTACCTGCTGACCTTGATCGGGCCGCCGATGGTCATCAGCATCTCGTCAATCAGCGGCGGAATGTCCCGGCCGATGACCGCCGCAACCGACGCGTATATGGAGTGGGTATGCGCTACCGCTTGCACGTCCGGCCTCTGGCGATAGATTTCGAGGTGCAGGCGGGTTTCCGACGAGGGCCGCATCGGAGCGGGAAGCACCGGCTCGCCCTCCAGGTTCACCACTACCAGCTCATCCGGTTGCAGCCGGTAATACGGATGATGCGTCGGCGTCACCAGCAGCAGGCTATCGTCTCCGGCGTCGGTCAAGCGCAGGCTGGTGTTCCCGGAGTACGCGCCCACCAGACCGCGCCGGTACATTTCACGGGTGGCCTCGGTCAGGTCGTTGCGCTGTTCAGACCATTGGTCGGACACTCTCTGCCTCCCCAATGCTTGCGGCTCCGTCGAGACTCGACATAACCGCCGCAGCCGCATTATAGCCGCTAATGATTGCCCCCTCCATAGTCGAAGGCCATCCGGTGTCGGTCCATTCCCCCGCTAAAAAGAGATTTGGCGATGCAGTGACCGGTCCGGGTCGAAATCGCTGCGCTCCGGGAGTGCAGCGGAAAGTGGCGTTTCGCTGCTTCACCACGGTTGAATTCACCATCTGCGCCTGGCGCGCCTTGGGGAACGCCCCCTGCATCTCTTTGGCAATGTGGCTCGCAAGTTCCTTGCGTGGCCGGTCGATGTGTTCCCACGCCGCGCTGATGGACACCGTCAACGACTGCCTGTCGTGGGACCGATCACCACCTCGGATCAGCGAATCGTTGAATACCCATTGCAGGGGGTTGTCGAGAAAGTAGCAGAATTCCCCGTCCATCACCGGGCGGTCGTATTCAAGATGAACGTTGACGATGGGCGAGGCTCGCAATTCGGTCAGCGAGTTGAACGGCGCCATTCTCGCCAGATGGTCCGGGATCAGGCTGGGCAGGATCCAGAATGGCGCCGCGCTCACGTAGGCGTCGGCGCGGAAAATCCGGCCGGCCCCGGCCTCGACGCCCAGCACTGAGGCGTCCTCATCAACCTTGATGGCATGGACCGGGCAGCCGAGCAGAGTCCGCACGCCCAGCTTGTGCAGGTAGGTTTTGCTCGGCGCGCCTAGCGCCTGTCCCAAGGGGGCTAGGGGATACCCGATGTTGATCTCGCGCCTCCCCTTCAACAATCCGTCCTGGGCGATCATCAATCCCACCGCCGCGCTGACGTCTCGGATGTTGTCGTTGAGGGTTCCTTCGATGATCACGTTCCAAAGGTTGTCGATGCACCGTTCCGACTGGCCGTGGGCTCTCAGCCAGTCGTAAAGCGAGGTTGTTTCCATCTCCGGGGCGGTGCGGTCGGCCAGCATCGCGGCGATTACCCCGCGGACCGCGCGCAGCTTGTCGCCCAGGCTCAGGTGGCGATAGGTGACGAAAGCCGCCAGCAGGTGGCCGGGTGCGGGACCGCCGAGTCCGTAGAGCTTTCCCTTGCGCCCGGCGCGGTCGTAGACATCGACATTCAACCTGGGCTGCAAATGCCACAGGTGGCCGACCTTAATGCGCTCGAAGAACTCCGTGAGGTTGCGACACGCGCCCACAAATACGTGCTGCCCGTTGTCCAACTCGCGCCCGCTCTCCCGGTCGACAAACGAAAAGGCACGACCTCCCAGAGAGTTGCGCGCTTCGAGCAGCGTAACCAGCCAGCCGGACTCTGCGAGCCTGGCGGCCGAGGCGATGCCCGCAAGTCCGCCGCCGATCACCAGCGCCGATGGCCCGGCATCGCCGCGTCCGTCGGTCACTTCATCAAAGGACCCGTGAGCCATGCCCTGGCCATCAACCCCAGCTTGGCGCCTTTGCTCAAGCTGATGCGCTCCCGAAACACGTCGTATCCGGCGGCTTCGATCTTGTTGAGCACTCCGCCATAGATGAGACCCAGAGCAGCCGGACAGGCGCGGGATCTTGGCGAGAGGTACGGCAGCAACCGCCGGCCGCTGGCGAAGTACTCCCTGGCCCGGTCGATCTGGAACTGCATCAGGTTGGCGAAACCGTCCGTCACCGCGTGATTTTCCAGGTCCGCTTCGGTTACTCCGAACCGGTCCAGCTCGTCCTCGGGCAAATAGACCCGGCCGAACTCCCAGTCCTCACGCACGTCCCGGCAGATGTTCGTCAGCTGCATGGCCAGCCCCAGGTCGATAGCGCCCTGGCGCGCTTCCTCGCGGCCGCGGTATCCGAAAATGTGGATGCAAATCAGCCCGACCACCGAGGCCACCTGGTAACAGTAGGCGCGCAATTCCTCGAAATTGGCGTATCTGGTTCTTACCAGGTCGGATTCCACGCCGTTGAGGACCTCCTGAAAGTATTGCTCAGGGATGCTATAGGTCGCCGCCACATCGGATAACCCGATGAACAGCGGTTGGTCGGCTTTCCCAGCGTAGGACTGAGTCAATTGGCGGCGCAGATGATCGATGCGCTGCAACTTCTCTGCGTGGGTTCCTTCGGCGTCCACGGAATCGTCGCAATACCGGCAGAACGTGTAAGCAACGTAGATGGCCCGCCGCTGCCGGGCCGGCAGGGTCAGGAAGGCGAAATAGAAGTTGCGGGCTTCGCGCCTGGTTACCCGGCGGCATTCCTCATACGCGGCTGCCAGCGCCTCGGGCGACGGTGAGGATGCTGTCGGCAGCGGGGTCGTCATGGGGCTGCCTCAGGGATTGGGCAATCCGTACCCGGCGCCCAGCTTGTTGCCCAACCAGGCGGACGCCAACAACCACGCTTTCTGTCGTTTCGACAGTGTGGGTCGTCGGCTCAGGACGTCGTATCCTTGCTGGCGTATGGCGTGGAGGACGGCCACGCCGCCGCGGGTGAAGAGAGCCACCGGCAGTTGGGCGCGACGATCCAGCGACGCGACCAACGGCGCGCCCTGTTGGAACATTCGCATCGCAATGTCGCATTCGTATCGCAACAACGAGCGGAACGCCTCGGTCGCTGATCCGCTTGTGATGTCACTCTCGGTGACACCGAACCGCTTCATGTCGGTTTGAGGGAGGTAGATCCGGCCGCGGTCCCGATAATCGCGGCTGACGTCCTGCCAGAAATTCGTGAGTTGCAGGGCGGTGCAGGTATGATCCGCGAGGAGTTGCCGCCGACGGTCGGCGTACCCAAACAAGTGCAGGTACAAGTGTCCAACCGGGTTTGCGGAATGGCGACAGTATTCCACTACTTCATCCAGTGTCTCGAAACGCCCGGATCCCTGATCCATCAGATTGGCGCGTATCAGGAGATGGAACGGCTCCCTTGGGATATCGAACGAGTTGACCGTGTGCTGCACCGCGATCGATATGGGGTGCGCGGGTTGCCCCGAATAGATCGCCTCCAGCTCGTTTTCCCACCACGCCAGTCGGCCGCGACGGTGGGCGGCGATCGTGTCGTCGAGTTTGCCGTCAGCGACTGCTGTAGCCACCGGCTCTGCCGGCAAAGATTCGTCGCCCAGGTCGTCCACCATCCGGCACCAGGCGTAGATTGCATAGACGTGCGGCAGTTTTTGCCTGGGCGTGATCCAGCCGCCGACGTTGAAATTCTCGTAGTGGCTGCGCGCCAGCGCTTCGCAGTACCGGTACGCATCGGCCAGCGTCACCGGCGCCGCCGATGCGATTACGCCGGCACCCTCAGCCGAGGGGTTTCGCTCTTCAACTGCGGCTGACATGCTGCTTAACGTCCCGAGCGCGCCTACTCGCCCACGATCTGGACCATTACCTCGCGCGGACGCGGGTGGTCCAGCTCAATGAAGAAAATGCTCTGCCACTGACCGAACGGCATCTTCCCATCGATGAGCGGAATGGTTTCACTCGACCCCAGCATCAAATGTTGCAGGTGCGCGTGACCGTTGGGAGATTCTTCCTCGGTCATGTTGACCGTGCGCACCGAGAAATCGTTGTGCCGGTATTCCCCGAAACGAGGGCACATCTTCTCCAGGAATCGCGTCATGTCTTCAATCAACAACGGTTCGTTCTCGTTGATGATCACGGCGGCAGTGGTGTGACGGGAGTACACCACAACGAACCCGTTGCTGACGCAGGACTTCCCAACGCAACCCTTCACCCAGTCGGTGATATCGATGAATTCGGGCGCGCCGGTGGTGTCGACTTTCAGGGAAAAATGTTCGGTTTTCATGGGCTGCACTCTGCAGGGGAGTGTGATGGACGGAACACTTATGCGGCAAGCGTAGACCGGCTGGCTTCGAGATCGATTGGCTGTTGGCCGTAGCTCTGGGAGTAGGCTTGCGAAGTTGGCTGGATCTGGCGCGCCCGGTAGCGGGACAAGGCTATCAGCGGCCACGTGTTTCGGTAAAGGTGGTAGTTGATCATGAATCCCGCCGAAAGCTCAGCCCCCTGGAATCCACGTTCTCCGGCCTGTGGGATTTTATCTACTCGTTCGCCTTTCAGGTATCCGGGAAACCCGGTGCCGGTGAAGTACGGCTCGTCCCAGTTGCCCTCAGCAAGTTGTGTTTCCAGCAAGTATGAAACGCCGCGGTGCGTGGCCCGGTGATCGTCGTATCCGGCGGCTACCAGCGCAATGATAGCCCAGGCGGTCTGGGAAGCGGTACTCGGCCCGACTCCCCGTTGCGTCGAATCTATGTAAGACGCGCACGATTCTCCCCAACCTCCGTCTGGATTCTGGTGGTCAATCAGCCACTGCACCGCTCGGCGGACGTAGGGCTGACGCATGTCTTCACCGGCAGCCTCCAGCGCCGGCAGGACGGCCCCCAGCCCGTAGACGTAGTTTACGCCCCAGCGCCCGAACCAACTACCATCATCTTCCTGCTCCTGGCGCAAATAGTGGTACGCCTGTTGCAGGAATATCCGGTCAGTCTGGTATCCGAGCTTGGCGTACATTTCCAGGACGTGGGCGGTTACGTCCGCGCTGGACGGGTCCAGGACTTCGCCGAAATCGCTGAAGGTCAGGGCCGTGACGTAACCGTGATTGTTGTCTTTGTCGAAGGATGCCCAGCCGCCGTCCTTGTTCTGCATCCCTTGAACCCATTCCGCGGCGCGCGAAATCGCCTCCTGACGCAAGCGATCTTCAGAGCCCGGCAATTTGCTCAGGCGCAAAGCCAGAACCACCTCGGCGGTGTCGTCGATGTCCGGGTAGCAGTTGTTGTGGAATTCAAAGGCCCATCCGCCCGGCTGCAGCCGAGAGGCTCGCCCCTGCCAGTCGCCGCCGACCAGTATCTGCTTGTCGACCAGCCATCGCGTGGCCGACTCCAGCATGGGATCCTCGGGAGGCAAGCCGCTTTCGGCCAACCCCTGAACGATCAGGCAGGTGTCCCACACCGGCGAAATGCAGCCCTGGATGGTCCAGCGGTCGCCCTTTTGGATGGAGAAGTCGTCCAGCCCGGAGAAGCCGCGGGACATGACAGGATGCTCGTTGTCGAATCCGCAAAGGCTGAGGGCGATCAGGCTGTACACCCAGGGAGG
>DAOUHZ010000042.1:0-13873 GCA_034428455.1 Dehalococcoidia bacterium | reverse complement strand
CCAGTTGTGCGGCTCGACGCTGGGCAGCGCGTAACGCCCGCTGCTGGTACTGATTTTCGTAGTATTCGGCGCCCACGTCCACGTAGTCCAGGCCGTAGCGCAGCATGGAATAGATGAGCCGGGCCAGCTTGTGCGCCGTGGCGGTGATCGCTTTGGGCGCGCCCAGCTGGGCCTTCTTCCGGCGCAGGAAAGCGCCCAGGGCACTGTCGGAGCGATGCAGCCCGTGGGCCGCCAGACGCAGTGCCGCCGCGGCACGGTTGGCGCTGGGTTTGGTCCTTGAGCTCATGACCCGGCCGCCGGTGATGCGGTGGTCGGGGCTCAGCCCCAGCCAGGAGGCGAAGTGTTTGGCGCTGGGCCATTTCGTCATGTCGGCGCCGATCTCGCTGATCACCTTCAGGGCGGTAAAACCGTCAATGCCGTTGATGCGGGTGAGGCCCACTCCAGTCATCCGGTAAAGGTGTGTCCGCACGTCGAAGCGGGGCGCGTTGCCCTGACTGCGCGGCCGGCCGTTGTCGCCAGGAGACCCGCCATCGCTGCGGTCATCAAACCGTTCCAGCTGGGCCTCGATCTCCAGGTCGCACTCGGCGATCTTGCCCTGATAGAAATGGTACAGTTCCAGGGCCTGGGTCAGCTCGAAGATGTGCTCCTCTCGCCAGTGCCCCTGCAGCAACTTGGCAATGGTGGCCTCATCCGCCCTGATCCGCTTGTCGCGCAGCCGCGCCAACTGGCGCGGGTTCCGTTCGCCGGCCACGATGGCCTCGATAATCGCCATTCCTGTCTTGCCGGTGATGTTGCTGATGACGTGCTGCAACTTCACGTTCATCTGGGTCAGCGCCTTTTGCATGTGCTGGATGTGGTGAGAGGCGTACTCCACCAGCATGGCCCGCTGGCGCAGGTAGCTGCGCAGGCGCCGGATGTCCGCCTCGGGACGGAAGGCTCCGGACAGCAAACCGTACGTGTGCAGCTGCTGCAGCCACTGGCAGTCCAGCACGTCGGTCTTGCGACCGGACACGTTCTTGATGCGCCGCGGATCCACCAGCATCACCTGGAAACCCCGTTCTTCCAGCACTCCGAACAGGGGTATCCAGTACACGCCGGTGGACTCCATCACCACCGTCTCCACCCCACACTCACCCAGCCAATCGGCCAGGCGGTACAGGTCTGACGTGAAAGCCTCAAACTCCCGCACCGGCGGCTCCGCCCAGTCGGCGGACACCGCCACGAAATGGCTGCTGGCCCCCACGTCGATGCCCGCCGCGTTCAGGTTCACCTGGGACAAACCCGCCGGCAGACGCTCCCCTTCCGGTGTGGCCTTTTCCACTGGTCTCTCGCTCCTCTTATGCGTCGTCATCGTATCCCCTCCCGCATCGCAGCGTAGGCGCGTCTCCGGAGGGGGCCACGGACTGTAGCCATTCTTCCGAACAGGATCACCCCCATGGGGGCGTCACCAATGATGCCGCCGTAGGACCCCCGGACCATGCTTTACGCCGGGCAACGAGCACCAATGTCCTCTCGGTCTTGGTCCGGACGACGCGCCTCGCTGACAACCTACACGTGCGTCGCCCGCCCCGTCAGTTAGTTTCCTCTGTACGGCCCGAACCTGGGCATAATGTTGCTTTGCGGGTAGTGGCATCGCGGAAAGGCCGGGATGTCAGCCCCTCACGACCTGCCGGAGAAGTAATACGGATGGAATTCCTGTTAGCCGCGATTGGCCAGATGGCGATCGCGTTTGTGATCGCCTTGGTGGCTGCGGCGGCGATCACTCTCGCCGCACGGAGGTTTGCACCTCGAGCCGCCCAGGCGCCGGGCGGTACAATCGCCATAGCCTGTGTAGCGGTATTCGTTTATCTCGCCGCTTTGCCGTGGGCCGTGTAGCGTATGGAAAGATGTTTTCTTTGATTGGCGCAGCGACGATCTCGTACCTGATCGCCCTTGCGTGCATAGTCTTGCTGACCCTGGCGGGGAGGATCTACACGCCGCGGTTGGCGCGACATGCGGCAGGTCCGTTGATTGTGGCAAGTCTGGGCATAGTTGTGTTCAGCGCCGCCATGTTTCTGTTCCTGGAGTGATGGAGACGCTCCGGGGTGGGGAAAGGGGATCGGAGGGTGTGTTATCCACACCTCGGGAATTGCAGACATTCGGGCAAAGTCGAACGGTAAATGACCGGGAATTGTACCGTCAGCGGAATGCGATCGAACGCGCCGTCAACAGATTGTAACTGTTCAGGTTTGAGGGGAAGTAAGCAGTTGTCGGCAGGCAGTGAGGGGGTTGAGGCCCTGTGCTCGCCAGGTGCCGAAGACTGACGCCAGGGTCATCTTGGTGTCAGTGCCCTGCTGGGAGCGGGTTCCTCCGCTGATCTTGCGGCTGGTCACCAGCGGACGCAGGCTGCGTTCGGCAGCATTGTTGTCCGACGGCACCTCCGGTTCGGCCACGAAGACGAAGAGCTCCCCGTATCCAGTACGGGGCAGGCTCTTGATATGGTTCTCGATGCGTCGGCACAGCCTGGCCTGGGCAGCCGATGGGTCATCCAAGTAAGGGCGGCAGAGGGCCAGCAGGCGATGTTCCAGGGCCAGTTGGACGGCGCGGCGTTGCCGTTCTGACGGGTGGGTGAAGGCTTGGGCCTGGCGGTAGAGCAGGTTTACGGCGTCAGCCCATTGGCCCAGGCGGTGATCGTCTGGGTAGAGAACCCGCTGGTCGTGGATGTCCCGCAGCAGGTGGGCCCAGCAGCGCTGCTTGGGGCCGTCATAATGGTGGTAGGCGGCGTAGAAGTCGCTGACCAGCACCCCCGCAAACTCCTGACCCAGCGCTTCAGCCACCACCGCCTTGCCGCGGCCTCGGCGCAGGAAGTAGCGCAGATCAGGGGCGCTGAAGGTCCACACGTAGCCGTTGTGTCCATCCTCCCGCCAGCCCGTCTCATCAGCGTGAACCACCGGACTGCCCCGGACCCGTTCCACAATGTCAGTCAGCACCCCTTGGGCCTTTTGGGCCACCCTCTGGGTGGCGGCCACGATGGCCCCCACGCTGAGACGCAGACCATGCACGGCGTCCAGGTACCACTGGATGACGCGGAAAGGCAGCCTGGCTTCTTCTCGGAGCGCGACGATCAGGCTGAGCAGGTTGATCCCCAGACGCTGTTGGCCCAGCACCACACCCTCCAGTTGCGCCGGTGGCACACAGCGTCGCTGGCAGCCGGGACAGGTTCGCGCGATGTAAGCGTGCTCGGTGACTGCCACCGTAACCTGGGGCAGATCGATCACTTCCTGAGTGTGGTGCGCGGAGCCCCCAGACAGCTGGCTCCCGCAGTCGGGGCACTGCTCCACCACATGCTCCACCCGGCGGGTGGGCGTCATGCGGGTGCGGGCGAAGCCCTGGGGACGACGCTTGCGCGGTTTCCTGGGCTGGTCTGGCTTGCCGTCAGCCTTGGACTTCAAACCGGGCATCCGGCCCGAGCCTTTGGATTTGGCCCGCCCTTCCAGCTGGGCAACCCGTTTCTCCAGGCCCTCGATGATCGCCTGCTGCCGAATGATCAAGTCCCGCTGCTGGACGATCAGAGCGATCAGGGTGTCCCGGTCGGCGGACTTGAGATCCAATCCCGTTTCCATCCCCGTTATATGACATAACCATCGCCTCCTCCGCCAGCTATCCCCAAACCAGGTTCCGCCAATTCAGCACCGCGACTCTGAACAGTTACAACAGATTTGATGGCTTGGCGTCGGCTACATCCCGCCTCTGGAAAATGCCCCGTGGGTCAGGCGGCCGGGAAATCGGTATGCCCCCGGCCAATCGAAGTTTGGGCTTGCACAGTCGGCCGGAGTTGCCGGCGTGATGGTTGCAGGGATGACGGCCCAATGGGGATGTCCAATCCCGTCGGACCCCTTTCGCAGCCGCCATGATGGCCGGTCAGTAAGCTGGGAGTGGTTCCTCTCTCTGGTCCTCGGCCCTGGCCATGCGGTAGCCGACCCGGGGCTCGGTGAGGATGTAGGCGGGGTGATCGGCGTCGTCGCCCAGCTTGCGGCGCAGCCGCTGCACCACGGTGCGGACCAGGCCAGCGTCCCCAGAGCTCTGCTGTCCCCACACCCGGTCCACCAGGTGCTGGTGGGTGAGCACCAGGCCTGCGTTCAGGGAGAGCTCCACCAGCAGGTCGTACTCGGTCACGCTGAGGCGGACCTCCCGTCCGGCCAAGGTCACCCGTCGCTCCAGGTAGTTGACGCTCAGATCCCCCGACACGTAGGGCTGGGCAGGCAGGTCCCGGTCCGGCGTCGCCCGGCGGCGCAGCGCCGCCCCGATCCGGGCCACCAGTTCCGTGGGTGAGAAGGGCTTGACCATGTAGTCCGTCGCCCCAGACTCGAAGGCCCGGGCGATGACCTGGTCCTGGCCGTAGGCCGACAGGAAGATCACCGGCACGTCCACGGTCTGCAGGATCTCCTCCATCAGCGCGATGCCGTCGGTCCCGGGCAGCATCAGGTCCAGCAGCACCAGGCGGGGATGTTCCTCCTCCACAAGGCGCAGCGCCTCCTTCGGGTCGCCGGTCACCGTTGGGGCGTACCCCGCCCTGGTGAGGGCGTCGCGGACGTACCGCAGGGTCTGGGGGTCGTCGTCCACCACCAGGACCCGTTGCCGCTCGCTTCCCTCCCGCCGGCGTCGTGCAGACCCCGGGGCGCCGGCGGCGAGAGCTTCCTCCACCACCGGAATGGTGAAGATGAAGCGGCTGCCCAGGTCCGGCCCGTCGCTCTCCGCCCAGATCCGTCCCCCGTGGGCCTCCACGATCCCCTTGCAGATGGCCAGCCCCAGCCCGGTGTCGCCGCTGTCGCCCTCGGCATCGAACCGGGAGAACTTGCGGAACAGGTGGGGCAGCCGCTCCCCGGGTATGCCCCGGCCCTCGTCGGCCACGGAAAAGGACACGTGGACCCCCTCCCGCAGGGCCGTTACCCGGATGGGCGACGCCTCGGGCGAGTGCCGGGCCGCATTGGACAGCAGGTTGGTCAGCACCTGGACCACCCGCCGCCGGTCCGCCATGACCAGGGGCAGGCCCTCGGCCAGGTCGATGTGGAGGTTGCTCCGGCCCCCGCTGCTCAGGAACCGGCTGCGGGCCTGGTCCACCAGCAGGGGCACCTCGGCGGGTTCCGGGGACACCGGCAGGGTGCCCGTCTCGATGTGGGCCACGTCCAGCAGGTCGTTGATCAGCCCGATCATGTGGTCGGCCTGATCGTCGATGATCCGGTGGAACTGGCGCATCTCAGGGAAGCCCAGGTTGGTGGAGTCGTCCATCAGCACGGTGGTGGACCCCTTGATGGAGGTCAGGGGGGTGCGCAGTTCGTGGCTGACCATGCCCAGGAACTCGGCCCGCAGCCGCTCCATCTCCTCCAGGGGCGTCATGTCCTGCACCGTTACCACGAAGGTCTCCACCTCCCCCTCCTCGGAACGGATGGGCGTGGCGTTCATCAGCATGGTGACGCTGCGCCCGTCGGGGACGCTGATGACGATCTCCTCGGCCCGCACCGTCTCCCCGAAGCGCATCGCCTGGGCCAGGGGTAGGTCCCCCAGGAAGATCTCGCTCCCGTCCCCCCGCCGCACCAGGAGGACCTGGAGGAGGTCCGCCAGGGACTGGCCGGGGTCCATCAGGTCCCCGGCAATCCTTTGGCACTCCTGGTTGAAGGACAACATCGACCCCGTGCGGGCGTCGAAGACCACCACCCCCACCAGCGAGGTGTTGATCAGGGTCTCCAGGTCGGCCCGGGCCTTCTGCTCGTCCTGGTAGCGGCGGGCGTTGGCGATGACCAGCGCCGCCTGGGAGGCGAACATCACCAAGGTTTCCTCGTCCTCGACGGTGAACTCGCCGCCGCTCTCCGTGCCCGCCAGGTAAATGGCGCCGAAGGACTCTCCGGCATAGCGAATCACCACCCCCAGGAAGGAGATCGGGGAATTGATCGGCAAGGGCAGCGAGAACCCGGGAAAGCCCAGCGAAGCGAAGTGTCCCTGTAGGTCGGCAAGGCGCGTTGGGCCTGGCAATTGTTCGAAGAAGTCACAGTATTCCGACCCGACCATCATTTCCCAGAAAGTCCCCACCTCAGCGGGGGTCGCACCGTAATTGAGAGCGCCTTCTGCCTGGATGTCTCCCGTTTCGTCGAAGGGGGCCAGGACGCCGTAGCGGGCGCCGGTGAGGACACAGGCAGAGTCCAGTACCCCTTGCAGCACCGTCTCGAAGTCCAGGCTCTCGTTGATGCGCAGGCTGGCCTCGCTGAGCCGGGACAGCCGCTCCCTGAGCGCCTCAATCTCCCGTGCCAGCTCGCCGGGCTGTTTCATCGGCCACCTCCGCTTGCGTTGGGGACCCCGGGTCAACCCTCGTCCCGCGCCCCGACCGGTGCCCATTATACCGCTTCCGGCAAAACTGGAACAGTACTGATACGGGAAAAAGGATTAAATGATACGACGGTGACATACGAGTCCGGTAGAATATCTGCCGTTGCTCGGCCCACATCCGGGAGATAACCACGCGCCCGTTGGCCGGTCAACCCCGGAACCGAGCCACCGTCGATACTACCAGTAGTCGCAGATCGATGAGCCAAAGGCCTTTCCTCGCCACCCTGATCGCCCGGAGCGCGTCTTTGCTGCGCGCCCCGGCTGAAAGCCCTCCCGAGTTTCGGGCCTGCGGCGACGCTGGATTGGCGCCGTGATCTCGGCCATCAGACAATCCGGCCTGCCCTGGCTCTTCGCCTGGGTGGCCGGGCTGTGCCTGCTGGCAGCCCTGGCCTTCTTCATCTACCCGGCCCACGCCCAGAGCGGCGACGGGGCCGGGGAGGCGGCGCTGATCAAGAACACGGGGCAGACCCCGGAGAGCTTCAACGGCGCCCTTAACGACCAGGGCAAACGGGGCCAGGGCTTCACCACCGGCGACCATAGCGGCGGCTACCGGCTCAGCTCCATCGGCCTGCGCTTCCACACGGTGGCCCAGCCGGCGGCGGGCCAGGACCTCACGGTCAAGCTGCGCCGGGAGACGGACGACAACCCGGGCGCGGACGTCTGCGTGTTGACCAAGCCCGACTCCATCGCCAGCGACGCGGTGAACAGCTTCGGCGCGCCGACGGACTGCGGAGTGTTGAGCGCAAGCGCCACCTACTTCGTGGTGGTGGAGCGCAGCGGCACGGGAGCGGGGTCCATCGGGCTGCGCATCACCACTACGGGAGATGAGGACGCCGACGCGGCTTCGGGCTGGTCGGTCCTGGACGACCGGCACTGGTTCGATGACGGCTGGGGCAGCACCACAGGCGAGGCGTACCTGATCGAGGTGCGTGGCAAGGCCGTCAACTCACCGGCCACGGGTCTGCCCGCCATCAGCGGCAAGGCGCAGGTGGGGGAGAAACTGACGGCCCATACGTCGGGCATTGCCGACGCCGACGGGCTGACCAACGTGTCCTACACCTACCAGTGGATTGCCAACGACGGGAGCGCTGATGCGGACATCCCTGGAGCCACAGCCTCGACCTACACCCTGGCCGACGGCGACGCGGGCAAGAAGATAAAGGTGACGGTCAGCTTCACCGACGACGCCGATAATGAAGAGTCCGTGATCAGCGCGGCCACGGCGGCGGTGGCGGCCACGGTGCCGACGAAGCCACTGGGCTTGAGCGTGTCCAAGGGGAGCAAGATCCGGGAGCTGGACGTGTCCTGGCAGGCGCCCTCCTCCAACGGCGGTTCCGCCGTCACGGGGTACCGGGTGCAGTGGAAGGAGGCGGCGGACAGCTGGGACACCGCGGATGACGTATCCGAGGCGACGGCAACCGGGACCTCGCACACCATCACCGGGCTGACCGGCGGGGTGGCATACACCGTGAGGGTCATCGCCAGCAACGGCGCGGGCGACGGTCCGGCTTCCGGCGAAGAATCGGGCACCCCTGCCGGGGGCGTATTGGAACAGCAGGAGCCGGACCCTTCGTCCACGCCCGCACCGACGGCGGAACCCACCGCGGAAGAGTTGGCCCCCAGCGGCCTCACCGCCCAGGTAGGGGACGGCGGGGTATCCCTGAGCTGGGACGCCCCGGCGGAGGAATCCGGTACCGTCACCGGCTACCGGGTGCTGCGCGCCGCGGGCGACGGGGAACTGACGACCCTTAGGGATGACACCGGCAACACCACCACGACCTATACCGACGCCACGGCCACCGAGGCCGGCGAGACCTACGCCTACGTGGTCAAGGCCCTGCGGGGCCAGGATGAGAGCCAGGCATCCAACGAGGCGGAGGTGCAGATCCCCTACGACCCGGCGGACCTGGCGCCCAGCAACCTGAGCGCCGAGGTAGTGGCCGCAGGCGTATCCCTCAGCTGGGACGCCCCGGCGGATGAATCCCGTACCGTACCGGCTACCGGGTGCTGCGCTCCCAGGGAGAGGCGGAGATGACGACCCTGGCGTCCGATACGGCGTCCACAGACACCGCCTACACCGATGCCACTACCGACGCAGCAGGAGCGACCTACGCGTACGCGGTCATTGCCCTGCGCGGCGAGGAGGAGAGCCAGCAGTCCAACGAGGTGGAGCTGGAAGTGCCGTCCGCCTCCGAACGGGGCCTGATTCCCGGCAACCTCACCGGTAGGGCAACCTATGGAATCGTCTATGCCCAGCTGCTCTGGAGCCGGCCGAAGATCGACTTTGAATCCGTCACCGGCTACGAGATACTGCGAGGTCCCAGCGCCGACGCGCTTACCACCCTGGTGTCAGACACGGGACGCCCCCGCGCGGACCATTACGCGGACCAGACAGCCAACGTTGAGGGGCAAACCTACTTCTACCGGATCAAGGCCATCCGCGGAGAGGGGCGGAGCGAAGCTTCCAACCTGGTCGAGATCAAGATACCCCACTCCGGCCCTTCGAATCTCACCGCCCGGATACTGGACGAGGGCGGGGTGGCCCTGGCCTGGGACGCCCCGGAACGCAGCTCGGGGTCGGTGACCGGCTACCGGATCTATCGGGAACAGGACGGCGCGGGTCTCACCACACTGGTGGCCGATACCGGTAGCGCCGACTCCGCCTACACCGACGCCACCGCCACGGTGGGAAGCGCGACGTACCGTTACCTGGTTTCCGCCCTGTCGGATGGGCTGGAGACCAAAAAGTCGGACGACGTCGAGGTGACGCTTCCGCGAATGACCGCTGCCGCCCGGGCACTGGCGCCCGGTGGCCTCACCGGAAAGGTCGATTACGACGACCTGTCCGTCGCGTTAGAGTGGAACAGTCCGCAGAATGACGCTGAATCCGTTACAGGCTACGAGATACTGCGAGGTCCCAGCGCCGACGCGCTTACCACCCTGGTGGACGACACCGGCAGCGGCCAAGGCGCCTACACGGACCGGACGGCCAGCGTCGTCGGTGACACCTACTTCTACCGCGTCAGGGCTATCCGGGGTAAGGAGCAGAGCGAAACGTCCCCCCTGCTTGAAATCAAGATCCTGCGTCCCCGCCCCACCAATGTCACCGCTGTGGCGCTGGACGAGGGCGGTGTAGCCCTGGCCTGGCACCCGCCGGCGACGGACGCCGAATCTGTCTCCGGCTACGAGATTCTGAGAGGCCAGGGCGACGCCGAGCCCACCACCCTGGTGGCGGACAACGGGACTCCCCGGGTCTACCAGGACGTTACGGCCAACCAGTCGGGGGAGACCTACACCTACGAGATCAAGGCCATCCGAGACGGGGAGCGCAGCGCGCCCTCCAACCGGGTCTCGGTGGAAATACTTTGGCCCCCGGTCGGGGGCGTGGAGGCCAACCTGTCCCCCGGGGACGGCGTGTGGCTCACCTGGGACGACCCGGGCGACGACCGCGTCACGGGCTACCGGATACTGCGGGGCAAGGGCAGCGCGCTGCCCACCGTCCAGGTTGAGGACACCGGCAGCGCCGACGCCTTCTACTACGACGGCGCTGCCACCGAGCTGGGGGCGATCTACGTTTACCGGGTAGTGGCCCTGCGGGGCCAGCAGGAGAGCCTGGTCTCCGACGAGGCGGGGGTGTTTATCCTACCGGCCGGCCCCACCAACCTGGTAGCCGAGCGGGTGTTCCAGGACGACGGGGTTACGCCGGCGGGATTCTCGCTGGGCTGGGTGGCCCCGGCCCAGGAGGCCGGTTCGATCACCGGCTACCGCATACTGCGGGGCCCGAGGGCCAGCGAGCTGAGCGCACTGGTGGAAGACACCGGCAGTACCGACACCACCTACACTGACGCCACTGCGATTTTACCCAGCGGATACTACCAGTACCGGGTGTTGGCCCTGCGGGGGGACGAGGAAGGCCGTCCCTCGCGTCCGGCCATATTTACGGAACACCGTTCCGATCCGGAGCCAGTGATCCTGCCGGACACCGACGGAGGTAACGCGGGCATCGACGGTACCGTGCGGGTGGGGCAGACCCTCACGGCCAATACGTCGGACATCAGTGACGACGATGGGCTGACCAATGTCAGCTACTCCCACCAGTGGATCTCCAGCGACGGCACGACGGACGTCGAGATTGACGGCGCCACGGATTCCACCTACCTCCTCACTCCAGCCGAGCAGGGCAGGTTCATCAAGTTGCGGGTTAGTTTCACCGACGACGACAACGCCGAGAGTCGGATCAGAGACGGCACGACGGACGTCGAGATTGACGGCGCCACGGATTCCACCTACCTCCTCACTCCAGCCGAGCAGGGCAGGTTCGTCAAGTCGCGGGTTAGTATCACCGACGACGACAAAGACAACGCCGACAAAGACAACGCCGAGAGTCGGACCAGCGACCACACCCGGCGTGTCGCGCCGGAGGGCTTCGACCTGAGCGGCTACAACCCAAGACCTTCGGGCATCTGGGGCAACGCCGACACCATCTGGGTGGCGAATGACGATATCGCCCCTGACAACAAGATATTCGCCTACAACCGTTCGACCGGGAACCGTGACGCCAGCAGGGATTTCAACACCCTGGAAGACAATCACAACCACAACCCCCGGGGTCTCTGGCCCGACCGGTTGTTCATGTACGTGCTGGACGAGGAGGACCGCCGGGTCTATGCCTACAGGCGGACTGACGACCCGATCACCTCCGCCGACGAAACTGGCGACCCACATGTCAGCAGGAACATCGGTCTGGTGGACAACAACAACAAGGCTCAGGGCATCTGAGGGAACTCTACCACCCTTTGGGTGGCGCAGGACGACCTTTCCGGCAACAACCGGATCTACGCCTACAACCGCTCGACCGGGAGCGAAGACATTGGAGCGGGGTTCATAAACACCGTGCTGGAGAACGACCCGCCCCACAACCGGAATCCGCGGGGCCTCACCTCCGACGGCCAGACCATGTTCGTGCTGGACAAAGAGGACAAAATGGTCTACGCCTACCGGATTTCCTACCGGACCTATGACCCGAACAAGACCATCCAGCTGGACGACGACAACCAGGACGCGCAGGGCCTCTGGTTCGACGGCGAGATACTGTGGGTCGTTGATGGCGACGATGCCCGCGTGTACCCCTACTACCTGCCCGGCGCGGCGAAACCGACCGCCAACCCCGCCCCCACGGGCGTGCCGGTCATCACCGGCCGCCCCAAGGTGGGGCAGACGCTGGGCGTGGACACCTCGCGCATCAATGACGACGACGGCATCTCCGGCGTGACCTTCTCATATCAGTGGATCTCCGTCGACTCCACCACGGAGACGGACATCACCGGCGCCACCGGCGCCACCTATGTTGTGAGAGCGGAGGACCGTGGCAAGACCCTCAAGGTTCGGGTCAGCTTCACCGACGGTGCCGGCCACGCCGAATCGCTGATCAGCTTCCAGACGTCCCCGGTGTTTACCGCGCCGCCTCCGGTCTATGAGGGAACCTTGACGGTGGGCTTCCTCGAGGGGGCTGCACCGGGATATATCCGAGATTCTAATATTGGTTCGTTTTCCCCGCAACTTCCGTTTGAGATTGCAGGCGTTACCTATACCGTCACCATATTGACTGTCGCAGGAGGAGAGGTCAATCTCACTATTGCGCCTGGACCCCCGCCAAATTCCGAGATCGCGCTGACACTGGATTCGACGGAGTTCGATCCAGACTCCATAAGTCAAACCCTTATGGGTACCCGCCAAACCGCATTTGTCTGGCCTGTTGGGGGCCCAAGCTGGGCGAATGGACAGTTGGTCAGCGTGACGCTGTCGGTAACCACCGACATCTGCGACCGCGGCCCGTTCGTGCAGCAGGTCATCCTGGCGGCCACCCCCGCGGCCGACGCCTGCGACTCTGTGAGTTACGCCGAGCTGGCGGCCATCACCGAGCTGGACTTCCCCAACGGCTACACTATCGCCGGGTTGCCGAGCAACGAGGGCATCGGGGCCCGCAACGGCGCCTGGACCCTCCAGGCCGGGGACTTCGAGGGGCTGACCGGCCTCACCAGGCTGGACCTGTCCAACTCCCGGCTCTCCGGGTATTTCGGAGGGACGCTGACCGGGGTGGACCCCTGGGGCGACGCCTTCGCCCCCCTGACCAACCTGGTGGAGCTGGACCTCAGCGGCAACGAGTTTTTCGATGTCATGCCGGAGAACCTCTTCGACGACCTGGGCAACCTGGAGATCCTGCGCCTCAAGGACAACCGCCTGTACCCCCGCCTGGCCGACGGCGTGTTCAACGGCCTGGGCAGCCTGCGGGAGCTGGACCTGCGGGGCTTCTCCGTGGACCCTAGTGGGATGTACGAGGTGCATCGCAAGCGGGCCTGGGACCCGCGCAAAGGCTCGCCCTTGGCCTTCATTCCCCTGACCAGCCTGGTGACCTACAACGTCGACCCGGCGGCGCCCTACGCCACGAACAACTACACGCAGCCGCCGCCGTCGCCGCAGAACCTGAGCTTCACCGCCATCCCCATCCCGGTGCCCTCGAGCGTAACCGGCTGGGAGAGCCAGCACACCATCACCCTCACGTGGGACGCCCCCGCGGGCGTGACTCCCACCGGCTACCGGGTGGAGCGGCTGGTCGGCAACCAATACCCCTGGGACCGGGCGGAAGACGGCAAGACCTACCCGGAAAACTTCGACCGCTACGCCAACTACGTGGTCGGACAGACGGCCCTCACCTACTATACCGACGGGCGGGACCGCTCCTTGAAGCTGGGCGGCACGTCAACGGACTTGGTGCACCACGCCAGCTACGCCGTACCCTCGGCGACCTACTTCGTCAGCGCCATCACCGCCGACGGTGTGAGCTTCCCGGCCAGCGTGACCGTGACCACGCCGACGAACCCGCCGACGGCCACCGCGGCCCCCTCGCCTCCGGGCCCCCTGCGCCGCTCGCACCACCAGGGCCCGCCCCTCCCCGTCGGGCAGTACTTCCACTTGGAGTGGGAGCCGTCGGGGGACCCGACGGTCACCGGCTACGAGATCCAGTACCGCAGGTCGCCCTCTCCAACCTGGCTACCGGCCGTTGCCGACGCCGGCAACGTCACGGACTACGGTTACCCCGTAGCCTACGACATATATCTGCTGAGCAAAGTGTACCTTTCCTCAGTCTTTTACACCTTCACCGCGTGCGATTTTGGCTGCTTATTCGGGATTCACGAGCACGAATTCCGCATTCGTGCCATCAACGCAGCAGGAACCAGCGACTGGGTGAGCACGCTGCAACCGCTGGGCCTCGTTCGTTCCTTGACAGCCACCGGTGGCCCTACCGGGAAACTTCGCATCTCAGCGAAACCCTGGAGGTCAGCTGGCAGAAACCGGACGTGACTCTTCCCATCACCGGCTACGAAATCATATGGAAGCCGACCGACTGGGATTGGGACGAGACGGTCTCAGAGGGTGTCTAAAAAGGTTCCAATTGGGGAGGCGGTATTCAGGCGTGATGGGTGGGGTTGGTCGTAATGTTGAGGCATGAAAC
>DAOUHZ010000041.1:0-10265 GCA_034428455.1 Dehalococcoidia bacterium | reverse complement strand
TTGTGCCATCTCCTCTTGCCTCCCAATCTTCAACGGATCACAGCACACTAGCACATTTCTAAAAATACAATTAAGACGCGATTGCCCTGCGCTTCTCGCCAAGTGGCGACGCCGCGTGAGCGATCGGTGGTATGATTTCTCGTCTAGGGAGGCGGGAAACATTGCTGATCGACCTGCACACGCACACTTATCCCAAATCTGACGACAGTTTCGTTTCCGTGGACGAATTGGTGGATTCTGCCCGTCAAAACGGCCTGGACGGGATCTGTCTAACGGAGCACGACGATTTCTGGCCGATGGATGCGGCCCGGGAGCTTACGCGTCGACACGGCATTCTGGTGTTGCCCGGCGCGGAGATCAACACCGACGCCGGGCACGTGCTGGTTTTCGGGTTGCATCGGTACAAGTTTGGGATGCACAAGCCGGGGTTCCTACGAGAAGAAGCAGACCGGCACGGGGCGGTGCTCATAGCGGCCCATCCGTACCGACGCCGCTTCCTCGCCGGTCCAGGCGAAGACCCGGCGGTGCGGGCGGACATGCTCAATCGGGCGCTGGATGACGAGATGTTCCACCTGTTTGACGCCATAGAATCGCGAAACGGGCGGGGCAAAAATTCGGAGAACTTCTTCTCCGAGGATCTGCGTCAGAGTCTTTACCTGCCGGGAACCGGCGGAAGCGACACCCATCGCCTGGAACAGATGGGCACTGCGGCAACTCTGTTCGAACGACGCGTCACTTCCCTGGACGAACTGATCGTAGAACTGAGGGCGGGCCGAATGAGCGCAGTGGACTTGACGGTGGCCGCGCCAACGACAATCAGTCGTACCCGGTTAGCATGAGTTCAGTGCTGCAAATCGAGGACTTGCGGGTCGAGTTCCGCGTGCCCAACGGATTGGTACACGCTGTGAACGGGGTCTCCTTTTCGCAGGAAGAGGAAGAAGTGTTCTGCATCGTCGGCGAGAGCGGCGCCGGAAAGAGCGCGCTGGCGCTGGCAGTGATGGGCCTCTTGCCTGACAACGGCGAGGTAACCGGCGGGAAGATACTCTTTGACGGGGTCGACCTGGTCACTGCACCCGAAGAACACGTGCGGGAGCTCCGCGGCAAGGCCATGTCCCTGGTATTCCAGGACGCGCAATCGGCCCTCAACCCGGTGCAGACCATCGGCGCGCAGTTGACCGAGGTGATCATCACGCATTCGCAGTTGAACCGTAGGGCGGCCGGATCGGTGTGCCAGGAGATGCTCCGCGAACTGGGCGTGCCGGATCCTCGGCGCATGATGTCCGCCTACCCGTTCACCTTGAGCGGCGGTCAGTGCCAGCGGGTGATGCTGGCCATGGCCATGGTCATGCGACCCCGACTGCTAATCGCCGACGAGGTCACGTCCAGCGTCGACGTGACGCTCCAAGCGGAGATACTGGAACGCCTGAAGGAGCTGAGCCGCGATTCCAAGTCAGCGATCCTGCTGATCACCCACGACATGGGCGTGGTCGCCAACATGGCCCGGCGGGTAGGAGTGATGTACGCTGGGCATCTGGTTGAGACGGCGGAACTGCTGCCGCTCTTCAAGCAGCCTCGGCATCCCTATACCTGGTCGCTGCTGCAGAGCCTGCCCCGGCTGGACGCCGCTGGGCGCAGGTTGCAGGCGCTGCGTGGAGCGCCGCCTGATCTGATCAACCTCTCGGAGGAATGCCCGTTCCTACCGCGTTGCCCGAAGGCCGTAACGCAATGTCGGTCGCAAAGGACGCCTGAGCTGTCCGAACTGGACGCCAGGCATTGGGCCGCTTGCTACAACCCGGTTACATACGCGAACGGTTAGTCGCGCGTGACGCGCCGTCATGAGTTGGCAGCCAAATCGGCTACCAACAGTTGCAGCGAAAGGGCCGGTTCAAGGCGCCCTTGCTTGATGGCGAGGTCGCTCTCCAGCACGCGCCGGTATCTATTCCGGATCTGAGGCAGGGTAAGCCGGCGCGCCTGGCCCAATGTCTTCCGCACCACGAAGTCGGAGTTGGCGCCCATGCGCCGACCCAAATCAGGCTGCGAAACGCCGCGATCCGACAGGTCTCGGGCCAGGGCGATGAGACGCAACTGGCGTTCGATCATCGCAATGATGTAAAGCGGCTCCTGGCCGTCCTCCATCAGTTGCATCACGGACCGCAGTGCCGGTCCCGGCCGGCCATCCATGATGGAATCCACGGCCGCGAAGATGTTAGCCTCCTGAGCGTAGGGAACCATGGCGCGCACATCCGCGTCGGTGATGCTGCGACCGGTTGCGTAGAGCGACAGCTTTTCGAGCTCACGGTCGATGGTCCACAGGTCGCCGCCCACCAACTCGGCCAGTACCTGCATCGCTGGAGGCGTGATGCTGGATCCCTTGTCCTCCGCCCTTTGTTTGATCCACTGCAAAAGGGCCTGGGCGTTGGGGGTAGATTCCCGGTGCACGGCGCAGTGCTCAGACAAAGACCGGAGCAACGGATTATTTTGCTGTACGTCGCCGTCCACAAAGATCAGGATGGTTGTATCGGGCAGGGCCGGCACAGCATCGGCCAGTTGCGCCCACCCTCCGCTTGCGGGCGCTGAGCGTCGCCCGGAGCGCCGGCCGCCACCTGATCCTTGCTGGGTGGCGAGGACGCCCTCGATTTCAACGAGGCGCATCTTGTCGAGAAACGGGAGCGAGTTGCACATCGCCAGTACTTCGTCGGGCCGCGCCTGGCCGGCCGAAACAACGTGCCGGTTGGAGTCCATGAGGTCAGCAGCGCCGGCCTCAACTTTCACCTGGCGCAAGCGCTCGGCGACGAGAAACGAGTCGCCGTAAATGACGTGGGCTGGCATCTTGCGCGCAACTAGCCGGATTACCGCGCCAGCAGGACGATGAAGCCCGGGCCTTAGTTCTCGACCAACTCGGTTAGCACGCCGAACACCGAGCGGGGATGAACGAAACCGATGGTGCCTGATAACCCGTGGCGGGGCTCGGAGTCAATGAGGGACAATCCGTTGGCGGACAGGATCTTGAGCTTGCCGGCGATGTCGTCGACGTTGAGAGCGAGGTGATGCAGGCCCTCGCCGCGCCGCTCAATGAACCGCCCCACCGCGCTCCCCGGAGTCAGCGGCTCCAGTAGTTCCAGCCGCGTCTGACCGATTTCGATAAGACAGGCGCGCACCGCCTGGTCATCCAACTCGACCACTTCGGCGTCAGGAGCGCCGAAGTTTGCGCCAAAAAACTCCAACGCGGCACGAATGTCATTGACGGCGACGCCGACATGGTCGATGTAGTTGACGGCGCAGATCTCGGGCATCGTCGGTTCGCCTCCTGGAGAGCTTAGTACGATCAGACGGGATATTGGGCAAGGACCTGCCGGGCGATTATCATGCGCTGGACCTCGGAAGTTCCCTCGTAGATCGTGGTGACGCGGGCGTCCCGGAAGATGCGCTCGATGCGCGATTCCTTGAAGACACCAATGCCGCCGTGTATCTGCATGGCCTCGTAGGCAGCCTTGTTGCACATCTCGGACGCCAGCAGCTTGGCCATGGAGGCCTCGTTAATGAAGGGCAGTCCGGCATCGCGCAACGTGGCCGCGTGCATGGTAGCGACGCGGGCGGAGTGCACGCCGGTGGCGATATCAGCCAGCTTGAACTGGATGGCCTGGTGGCGTGCCAGCGGTCGGCCGAAGGTTTCGCGGAGCTGGGCATAGCGAACGGCCTCTTCCAACGCGGCCTGGCCGATGCCCACACACTGGGCGGCGATGGAAATGCGGCTGGAGTCGAGGATTTCCATGGCGTAACGGAACCCCATGCCCTCCTCGCCGATGATGTTTTCCGACGGCACTTCCGCGTCCTCGAAGACGATCTCGCAGGTGCTGGAGGCGCGAATGCCCATCTTGTTGTGCTGCGGGTTGATCTGCATCCCCTTGGTCCCGGCTGGCACGATGAACGCGCACACGCCGCGATAACCGATGGATCGGTCCTGGTTGGCGAAGATAACCAGCGTTTCCGCGACCTCGGCGTTGGTGATGAACTGCTTGGAGCCGTTGAGCACCCAGGATCCATTGCGCCGGGTCGCGGTGGTGGCCATCGCCGCCGCGTCGGAACCACTGCCGGGCTCGGTAAGCGCCCAGGCGGCGATGCCCTGGCCGGAAGCCAGCGACGGGATGTAGCGTTGCTTCTGCTCTTCATTGCCGAAGCGCGCGATGGTTTCCAGGCCGAGGCCCAGGTGCGCCGCAAGCGTCACACTGGCAGCCACGTCGGCGCGGGCCAGTTCCTCGATAGCGATCGATGACTTGCGGAAACCACCGCCGCTGCCGCCGTAGGCCGTATCGACGCCGATGCCGGTGAGGCCCAACTGAGCCATACCCCGCCAATTTTCGTGGGAGAACTCAGCCTTCTCGTCCAGTTCCGCCGAGCGCGGCATGATCTCGCGCTCCGCGTAGTCCCGGACGAGGTTCTGGAGCATCTTTTCTTCTTCGTTGAGGGTCACGTCGATCACGGGTTTCCTCCGCATGGATTGAAACTGGGAACGCGGCAGATTGAGGCCGGTCAGAGCCTGAACCCTTTGAGCCGGACAAAGGGGAGTTTGTTGAGGGTTTGGTTATGAGGATCCACCTCCACGCCGGCCGACTCCATAGCCGTTACCCCCAACAGCGGTTCGGCGTTGTCATCGCCGTAAACGATGGTGCCGCCGACGATTTCGTCCATGAGCTCGATCTCAGCGACGGTGACGTCCATCGTGATGTCGCTGCCGTCGGCGAGGCTGTAGGTGCGATGCACCTTTGGCTCCAGACCGATGGATTCCAGATGACGCCGGGGCACCAGACAATCGATGGCCCCGGTGTCCACCAGGAAAGGCCCCTCCCAGAACCGATCCGGCTCGGCGGGGTTTGTTATCTTCACATTCACGCGAGTGATGCCCATGCTGCTTTCACCTCTAACCACTCCCATCCGAGTTTATCACAGGCCCCCGGCGGGTTCGTATTCGCCGAATACCTGGCGCAGCACGTCGCAGATCTCGCCGAGGGTGGCGTAGCGTTCGACGCACTCCATCATGGGCGGGATGGTGTTCGCGCCCTCGGATCGGGCAGCGTCGGCCAGGCGGGCAAGACTTATCTGCACCGCCATGTTGTCGCGCTCTCCTTTCAGCGTTCTGAGCCGTTCCACTTGGTCGGCAGCGGCCGTCGCGTCGACGCGAAGGAGACCGGAGATCGGCGGCGCCTCGGTTACGTATTGATTCACGCCGACCACGACGCGATCGTTCTCGTCCACCTCTCGTTGGTGGCGAAATGCGGCGTCGGCAATTTCCTGGACCTGGAAACCGTCCTCAATGGCAGTCACCGCGCCGCCCATCCGGTCGATGCGCTGGATATACTCCAGGGCGGAAGCTTCAAGGCGGTCGGTGAGGTTTTCGATGTACCATGAGCCGCCAAGGGGGTCTACCACGTCGGCGGCCCCGCTCTCGTGGGCGAGGATCTGCTGGGTTCGCAGGGAGAGTTGCGCCGATTCCTCGGTGGGCAGGCTCAGCGCCTCGTCCCGAGAATTGACGTGCAGGGACTGGGTGCCACCTAGGACGGCGGCCAGGGCCTGGACAGTGCTGCGGATCACGTTGTTGTCCGGCTGTTGGGCGGTGAGGGTCACGCCAGCGGTCTGGGTGTGGAAGCGCAGCATCATGGAGCGGGGGTTTTTGGCGCCGAACCGATCCCGCATGATGTTGGCCCACAAGCGGCGGGCGGCCCGGAACTTGGCCACCTCCTCGAAGAGGTTGTTCTGCGCCACGAAGAAGAAGGACAGGCGGGGCGCGAAATCGTCCACCGGCAAACCGGCGTCCACGGCGGCCTGAACATATGCAATGGCGTTGGCGAAGGTGAAGGCCAACTCCTGGGATGCGGTGGCTCCGGCTTCCCGCATGTGGTAACCGCTGATGCTGATAGTGTTCCAGCGCGGCACGCTCTCGGCGCAGTAGCGGAACACGTCGACCACCAGGCGCATCGATGGACGCGGAGGGTAGGCATAGGTGCCCCGGGCGATGTACTCCTTCAGGATGTCGTTCTGGAGTGTGCCGCTCAGTTGGTCCGGGGCAACACCCTGCTTCTTGCCGGCCGCGATGTAGAGGCACAGCAGCACCGCGGCCGTGGCGTTGATGGTCATGGAGGTGCTGACCTTGTCCAGCGGTATACCGTCGAACAAGGTCTCCATGTCCGCCAGGGAGCAGATGGGCACACCGACCTTTCCGACCTCGCCTTCAGCCAACGGGTGGTCGCTGTCGTATCCGATCTGGGTGGGCAGGTCAAAGGCCACCGAGAGACCGGTTTGCCCGTTTTCGAGCAGGTAACGATAACGCTCGTTGGTCGCCGCCGCGGTGGCGTATCCCGCGTACTGGCGCATGGTCCAGATGCGCCCCCGGTACATGTTGGGCTGGACGCCGCGGGTGTATGGGAACTCGCCGGGATAGCCGATGGCATCGACGTATTCGGAATCAGTCGGGGGACTATCCTCTGGCGTATAGACGGTGTCGAGGTCGAGGCCGGAATCCGTCGCGAACTGCTCCCGCCGCTCGGGGAAACGCTGCGTGACGCGGGAAAGGGTGGAGTCCTGCCATTCCTGCTTGTTGGTGGACATAGTGCTCCTGCCTATCAACCCGATGCCGTGGCCAAAACGTGCGGGGTCATTCTATCTACCACCGGTTGCTAACGTCCAGCAGAGCGGCTTCGCCGATGACGGCGCGGGTTTCGTAGTACTGATACCAGCGGTTTATTGGTCGCGGCGTCGGCGTGTCTTCCGCGGGGAAGGCGGTAAAGCGCAGTGAGGGGTGTTCGCGTCCCTCCGGCTCAATGCGGACCAACACGTCAACCTCGCCATGCTCGTAAGGCATGCGAAAGGTGTGTTCCCTTTCGTAGGCGTCGAATCCGCCTTGAGCATCGTTCCTGATCTCGTCGAGCCATCGGTTGTAGGCGTCGAACCAGAACTGATCGGTAAATCCGGCAGCGCGGGCGGCGGCATTGCTGAAGATGTCGCCAAGGGCAAGAGGGGATCGCTCGGGCATCTGGGAAACCTCTTGGAGGATCAGCTTTGTGGAGTCCGGCGAAGCTCATGGAGCAACTCGCCGTCACGGTGGCGCCGCGAGCACAAAGGCAGGGACGCCCACCAGGGGCGTCCCCGATCCTGCGGTGTCTATTGGCTTTGTCCGGAGGTCAGCCGTCCACCTACGGGCGGTGTGGCGTGCCCGGGGTGTCTGCCGGCCTTGTCCGGAAGCGCGCCCTAATCGCTGGTGAAAGCGTAGTCGGTGGGGCGCATGATGGAATGGCGAGAGACGCGAACGATGGGGCCGTCGACCTCGCTGGCGGCGCGGGCCTTGTTCCACTCGGGGTCGGCCTGGAAGGAGCGCCAGCTCTTTTCGCGGTCGCCGAGGCTGGGGTAGCCCAGCATGTAGACCAGCACGTTGTTTACCCCCACGTCCTCGGACCAGTAGCCGATATTCTCGATGCCGTGCTTCTCGAACAGCCCGATGGTGTGGTTGGCAAAACGATTGTGGACGTCGGGCAGGCGGCCGGGCATGGCCTCGTAAATCCGCAGTTCCTGGACAGCGGTGGATATCTTCGGCTGCGGCGAATAGGGAGTGAGACGCAGGAAGCGGTTGGTCACGGCGTCCACCAGCGGGCCGTTGGCCTCGGTCTGCTTCCGCACTTCCAGCCAGTCCGGGTCGCCGCCGAACTTGGCCCAACGGGATTCCCGGTCGGCCATGCTGTCGAATACGTTAATGTAGGTCAGGCGGTTGCTCCGGCCGATTTCGTCGGTCCAGAATCCCAGGTATTTCACGCCGTGCTTGCGGAACAGGGCGCAGGTATGATTGGCAAACCGACCGCTGATGTCGGGCAAGCGACCGGCGACGGCGTCGTAAATGCGGAGTTCGTAAAGCATTGCTTCTCTCCTTCCGGGTGTCGGGGTGACCGGCTCAATCAATGCGACGGCAGCCGTCTGGCGACCCGCCGCTTCTGCCGATAGTATAGCATCGGGCCAGTCGTATGCGGGTCAATCCGCAGTGCGGCGCTATCCGTAGAATAGGCGAGGTCAGCCGCCTCAGAACAGTCGTGTAGTCGAGCTCAGACAGGCGACGTGACCAGTGTGGTGAGCGTACACAAAACCTTAACAATCCCGTGTTTAGACTCTGCACAACCGCAAAACGATCAAGCGCAAGACGATCAAGCAACGAAAACGGAACGAGGCATGACTAACTACCCGGCGTCCTCCGGTTGCGCCGCACACGCGGCCGACCAGACTGGAAAGGTGTGGAATAACGTGAGTATGGGTACCAAAGCCTCCGCCAAAAAACGACGCCTTTTTATCCTGCTGGCCGTCGCCTGCCTGGCTATAGTCGCTACATTTGCGTTAGCCTGCAGCCAACCCAATCCAACGCCGCAGGTAACCGTTGAATTGACTCCTCCGGCCGTTAACACGGTTTCGCAACCTGAAGATACGGCCACGGTCATACCGCCTCAGGCGACTGAATCGGAAGCCGTACCCGCGGTTGAACAGTCGGCCCAGGGGGGCACTCCGGAGACTGAAATCCAGTTAACGGCGTCGGTGATAACTGCGGCGCACGACCAGGTCATGTCGGGCATCTACGAGCGAACCGTCCCATCAGTAGTCGGATTGCGAGTGCTGAAGTCAATCACCATAGGCGGAGCCGCTCCCGGGATGCCCCAGGGCGATTTTACGTCCCGGGCCGCCGGGTCCGGTTTCGTCTGGGATGACAAGGGACACATCGTAACGAATAAGCACGTGATCGAAGGGGCAGACCGGATTATCGTCGTGCTGAGCGACGGCATCCAGGTTGACGCGGAACTGGTGGGCGATGACCCGGATTCTGACCTTGCAGTGATCAGGATCACCGACGACGCGGTGCGCCCGCCCGCCATTGCCCTTGGAGATAGCGACACTATCAAGCCGGGGCAATTGGCGGTTGCCATTGGCGATCCGTTCTCCCGCGGGTTCTCCATGACCTCCGGCATCATCAGCGCCGTGGGCAGAACCATCAACCCTACGGACAGCAATTTTTCGGTGCCCCGGGTGGTACAGCACGACGCAGCGACGAACCCAGGGAATTCCGGGGGGCCACTCCTGAACCGCCAGGGCGAGGTAGTCGCGATCAACACCCAGATTATCAGCGAGACGGGAGGTTTCTCCGGCGTGGGTCTGGCAATCCCGGTGAACCTGGCCAAGCTGGTGGCGCCCTCGCTGATAGCGAAAGGACACTACGAGTATCCGTTTATCGGCATCCGTGGTGTCTCGCTGAGCGCGGATATCGCCCGCGCGATGGATTTACCGGCCGACACGCGGGGCGCCCTGGTGCTGGCGGTAGGCACCGAAACCGCCGCGGAACAGGCCGGATTGCGGGCATCGGACCGGCTCACCGTGATAAACGGCGCGGAACTGCCCATCGGCGGAGACATCATAATCGCCATGAATGGGACGCCTATGACGGGCATGGACGACGTCGTAGCGTACACGGTAGAGCACACGCAACCGGGCGACACCGTTGAATTCACCATCATGCGGGACGGTGAGGAAATGAAAATGGAAGTCACCATGGGCGCGCGTCCAGAGTAAATCCTCGAACCTGGGGCCAACAAGAAACCGACGACAGCGCAGCGGCTGCCGTCGGCAATTTTTGCAGGTGGCGCGCCTGGCAGGACTCGAACCCGCAACCCCTGGGTCCGAAGCCCAGTGCTCTGTCCATTGAGCTACAGGCGCAATTCCCTGGAAACTGAAGGCGTAATTGATGGGGCGAGCAACGGGATTCGAACCCGTGATCTCCTGTGCCACAGACAGGCGCCTTAGGCCACTTGGCTATGCTCGCCGCAAGGGTCCCGGCCGGCGCCGGGATACTTTTTGAGGTTAGCACACATCATCAAATCGGACAATACACCGGCCCGGGCACAATTGAACGGGGTCTGGGTATTGGATAAAATCGCTGCGTGTGAAGCCGGTAATATCTCGGCAATAGGAATTGGGGCAAACTGATTCCGGTCAGTATCTCGTAATCCCCTTGATCCTGAGAACTGATTCGGAGGAATTATGAAGCGCAAGATTTTCAGAATACTGTTGATGGGAGCCGTATTGGCGGCACTGGTCGGGTTGGCGGCTTGTGGGGGCAGTGAGGAACCGGCAGCGGCCGCCCCCGAACCCACGGCTGCTCCCGCCGCGGCTTCCGCTCCAGCGGCAGCTCCGGCAGCCACGGCCCCCAGTGAAACGCCGACCGCGACCACCGAAACGGTGATGGC
>DAOUHZ010000040.1:0-15611 GCA_034428455.1 Dehalococcoidia bacterium | reverse complement strand
TCAAAGGAATTGACGGGGGCCCGCACAAGCGGTGGAGCGTGTGGTTTAATTCGATGCTAAGCGAAGAACCTTACCAGGGCTTGACATGTTGGTAGTAGAAGCCCGAAAGGGTGACGACCCCGGGGTAACTCGGGGAGCCATCACAGGTGCTGCATGGCTGTCGTCAGCTCGTGCCGTGAGGTGTTGGGTTAAGTCCCGCAACGAGCGCAACCCTCGTCGCTAGTTACACTCTCTAGCGAGACAGCCTCCCACAAGGAGGAGGAAGGTGAGGATGACGTCAAGTCAGCATGGCCCTTATGCCCTGGGCTACACACACGCTACAATGGCCGGTACAATGGGCTGCGATGGCGCGAGCCGGAGCCAATCCCACCAAAGCCGGCCCCAGTTGGGATTGCAGGCTGCAACCCGCCTGCATGAACGTGGAATCGCTAGTAACCGCAGGTCAGCACACTGCGGTGAATACGTTCCCGGGCCTTGTACACACCGCCCGTCACGTCATGGAAGCCGAGAACGATTGAAGTCGCTGAGCTAACCCGTAAGGGAGGCAGGTGCCGAGGTCGGGTTCGGTAACTGGGACGAAGTCGTAACAAGGTAGCTGTACCGGAAGGTGCGGCTGGATCACCTCCTTTATAGGGAGACCTTAGTCGGGGAACGCCTCAACAGGCGCAAACCGACCCACTCCCAGGTCAATCAGTGGACGTTCCTGTCACTCGGGTCTTCTGGTCGAGTCAATTGACTCCCGTGCCCAGAGAGCAGGTTCCCTGAGAAAATCCGCTGTCCCCGGCAAAATCGCCGGAACAATTCGCAAACTTCTTGCTTCCTTTCACTAATCAGCCGCTAACGAGCTAGAACGTATCCGGGCCTTTGAAAGAAGGCCCGTTTCGCTTGTATATTGGCTTGGGGATCCTAATCGTCGTCCTGGAGTTTTCTCAATGCCTCCGACACTCCGTGCCCCGCTCTTCATCTTGCTGCTGGCCGCCGCCTTTGCGCTGGCTTGCTCCCCTGAGCCGGCGCCCCCGCCCGTCGCAACCCAGGCTGCCCCGGTGGCTAGCGCAGCGCCCACCGAAACCCCGCCGACCGCTACCACTCCGCCGACGGCTACTCCCGCTCCCACGGCCACCACTGCGCCAACCGCAACGCCGGAGCCCACGGCCACTCCCACACCGACACCGACACCGACACCGGAACCCACGGCCACTCCCACGCCGGCGCCAACCCCTACTCCTCTGCCTACCCTGGCCCCGGGCGAGCCAACCCGAGTCCCGACGCCCACGCCGGCGCCAACCCCAACCCCAGCTCCCATCGACTCGCTGACCGCGTCGGACCTGCCCGGCATTCTGCCTTCCGTGGACGACGTAGCAGCCTTGGCTACCGAGACCGCTGAGGACAGCCCAGTTATCAAGGAGGTGGTGCTGGCCGGCGTGTGCACCGGCGGAGCGGATGCCGAATGCGTCTATGAGGACGTGGAAGGCGAGGGCGAGTTCACGGTCGCGCACGACGGCTTCATCGCCGGCTACAAACGCTTTACCTGGGCCGGCGGCCTGCTCAACGTGTACAGTGTGGCCGGCAGCCGCGCCTACTTCACCCTCACCTGGGTCGGCCTGTATGAAACTCCCGATCAGGCCCGGGCCCAGGTTGACGCTCTCAAAGCCTATGACCGCAGGGCGCTGAACGATGAGATAGACCAGATTGTGGCAGATCTGCAATTGCCGGTTCGGGGCGCGAACATAATTTCCGTCAGCGACGCCGACGCGCCCCAGCTGGGAGATTACGCCGTGGGCAAGGAGTATACCTTTTCGGGTTCCACCGCCATCGTCGACGGGCGCGAGTTCCGGTTTGTCCGCGGGCGCACTGTGGTGCGGTCCATCGTGACCGGCGTGTTCAACAAGACTCTTGCCGAATCGGCGGCGGCCCTGGCCCGGATCTCCGAGGCCAACGTCGAACCATTCATGCTGCAAAAATGAAGCGGCAACCTATGCGCGTTTCGGACTTGGGTGAGTTCGGCCTCATCGAACTGGTGCAGGAATGGACGCGGGAGACCGCGCCTCCCGAGCAGAGCGGTCCCGCAGCCGTCTGCCGGCCCGTAGTCGATAACGGTGATGACGCCGCCGCGGTCACTTTCGTGAGAGATCAGGTCACCGAGTTGTACACCACCGACACCATGGTGGACGGCGTCCATTTCACTTCTGCGACTACGCCGTGGCGGGATCTGGGATGGAAGGCAATCGCCTCCAACGTCAGTGATGTGGCGGCCATGGGCGGGACGCCGGCTTTTGGCCTGGTTACCCTGGGATTGCCTGCGGATACTCTGGTCGACGACATCAGGGAGCTCTATGCTGGGATGACCGAGATCTGTCAAGAGTTCGGAACCAGAGTAATCGGTGGCGACATGGTGCGGTCACCGGTGGGCTTCATCACCGTCGCCCTCACGGGCATCGCCACCGGCAAACCCATGGTGCGAACCGCGTCCAGGCCAGGTCACCTGATAGGGGTCACCGGACCGGTTGGCGGGTCGGCCGGAGGGCTGCGGGCGATGCTCGACGCAGCGGTGAGTCCGGGTTCCGATGCGGATCAACTCGCGACCATCCATCGCAGACCGCGCCCGCACGTTGCGGAAGGGCAGACCCTGGTCGCCAATGGCGTGAGTTCGGCCATGGACGTCAGCGACGGTTTGGCCGACGATCTGGCAAAATTGTGCCTCGCCAGCGGAGTGGCGGCAAATATCCATGCCGAAAAGGTGCCGGCTGACCCGGCGCTCAAGTCCGCATTCCCCGACGACTGGCTCGACCTGGCGCTGTACGGCGGCGAGGACTATGTCCTGTTGTTTACCGCGCCGCCCGAGATGATGGAGGCTGCCATCGACCAGTTGCCCGCATCTGCCTCGGTCATCGGCGAGATTACCGAAGGCAACCCCGGCACGGTCACCGTACTGGACGCCGAAGGCAACCCGCGCCTTCGCGGCGGCGCGGGTTGGGACCATTTCGGCTGACCCCGGTTGTAGATTCATAACTTGCCCATGCCCACCAGCATCACCATCCTTACCGAATCCGCCGACGAGACCCGCCAGGTGGGTAAAACCATCGGCGAGACGGCCGCTCCCGGCGACGTCTATCTTCTGACCGGGCCTCTGGGCGCCGGCAAGACCTGCCTCACCCAGGGAATAGCCAGCGGCTTGGGCATGCCCGGTTATGCTCGCAGCCCCACTTTCGTCCTCGTAACCCGGTATCAGGGTCGTCTCACCATCCATCATGCTGATTTGTACCGGATCGATCATCCGGTGGAGGCTTGGGATCTGGGACTGGAAGACATAATCACGACCGGCGAGGATGTGCTGATCGTCGAATGGGCGGATCGAGCCGCGGAGATTTTCCCCCCAGACGCCCTATGGATCACATTGGACTACGCCGCGGACGGCAACCCGGCGGCGTGCGAGATGATCCCGGACGAGGACGGTTCGGTTCCGTCGCGGCACCTGATTTCCATTTCCGATGCGCCCGAACGATATGCGCCGCTGCTGGAAAGATTGTCGGGAGGGCTGGGGTAATGCTCCTCGCCATCGACACGTCATCACGCCACGGCGGCGCGGCCCTGGCGGACGCCGACGGCCTGGTGCTGGAGGCTCGCCTTTGGCGCTCCACGGCCAACCACACGACGCAGCTGATGCCGGCCGTGGCCGAGTTGTTGCAGGCGCGGGGCCGGCGGGCGGCCGAACTGACCGGCGTGGCCGTGGCCCTGGGGCCGGGACCGTTCAGCGCGCTTCGGGTGGGCGTCAGCGCTGCCAAGGGGCTGGCCATGGCTGGCGGATTTCCCATCGTTGGAGTTGATACCCTGCTGTTGGAAGCGGGGCCGCATCTGACCCCGGACGGCATCGTCGCCGCCTGGTTGGACGCCGGCCGCAACGAGGTCGCCGCTGGCTGGTTCCGGGGCGACGGCCAGCGATTGATGGAGGATGCCATCGAAGAGCCGGCCGCCCTCTTGGAACGGGAGCCGGGGTTGCCCCGGGGTGCTTTGATCTACTGCGGCGAAGCTGCCCACGCCAGGAGGGATACGATCCACATTCCCGATAACGATCACGACCCGTTGCGTCCCACCGTCGTCGCTCCATGGACGCCGGCCGACCGCCTATGGCATCTGGCAGCAGAAGCATCACGACGGCTGGCGTCAAACAACGCCGACGATCTATCTACCCTGCAACCCTACTACCTGCGGATGCCCACTATCGGCGCGCCCCGGCAACGAGACCGGGTGCGCCAAGGCAGACCCGCATCAATATAACCATCCAATCCCGTCTATCCATGTAAAACTAAACAGGAGCCTGCAAACCAATGGAACGAACTTTCGTCGCCATCAAGCCGGACGGAGTACAGCGCGGTCTCGTCGGGGAAGTGATTTCCCGGCTGGAACGTCGGGGGCTGAAACTGGTTGCAATCCGCCTGATGCAGGTGGATGAGGATCTGGCTGGACGACACTACGCGGAGCACGTTGACCGACCTTTCTTCTCGTCGTTGGTGTCGTTCATCACTTCCGGCCCCATCGTAGCCATGATCTGGGAGGCAAACAACGCCGTGGCTTTGGCGCGACAGACCATGGGATCGACCAATCCCGGGGAGGCAGCGCCCGGCACGATACGGGGCGATTTTGGGATCGACATCGGCCGGAACATAGTTCACGGTTCCGATGGGCCGGAATCTGCGGAACGTGAAATCGGCCTTTTCTTTGCGTCCGGCGACGCCCTGGACTATACGCGCAGCACGGATGAGTGGATTATAGAATCCTGACCACCTGCGGAGCGCGGCTCCAGAGCCGTTCCAGCCCGAAGAACTCGCGCTCTTCCGGGCCGAAGATATGGATCACCACGTCGGCAAAATCCAACAGCACCCAACCGGACGCCGGGGTGCCCTCTCGATGGTGGCGCGGCACACCGGCATCCTTCATGGCCTCGGACAGATCTTCCTCAAGGGCCTCGATCTGGCGCACTGAATCGGCGGTCATCACCACGAAGTAGTCAGCGAACACCGTCAGTTGTCGCAGATCGAGCATTACGATGTCGGCGGCCAACTTGTCGGCAGCCACGTCAACGGCTAAACGGGCGACGTCGGCCGGGGTCAGGGTATCGGCGGTGGTCATCGTGTCCCGTTGGCTCAATTGTCGGCGGCAGCCGGAGCCGGATCGGAGTCGGCCTGCATGGCTACGATCACTCTGCCGTCAAGGTGCTCATGGTTGGCCAGGGCGGTCAACACCCGGTCGATGCGGTGGTTCATTTCATCAATGCGGCGGTTGGTTTCATCAATGCGGCGGTTCGTTTCGGCCGTCCGCCGGTTCAGCTCAACGGTGATTTCCAAGGTTGCCGTTCGGACAACCTCCCTGATCTCTGCCCGTAACTCGTCACGCGTTTGGCGCTCCAGATGACGCAGATCGCTGTGCGTAGGGCTGCGACCCTGCCGGAACATGATGACGAACAGGGCGGCCACCACCAGTCCCAGCATGGAGCCGTAAAAGATAGTCAGCGGCGTTGCCTCCAATTCTCGTTCGCTCCTTGTCCGGCCCCGGCGCTGCTGGGTAGATGCGCTGCTGCGTATTCTCGAATGGCAAGTATAGGCCGGCGGCGGTTTGCCTTGCAATCCCTGCCAATTGTGATATATTACACAAACTCATTATGCCAGCGGCGAGAACGTCCCGGCCCGGTCGATTGGGTGTGACTTTCGTCGTTGCTGGCGGCCTTTTCATTGTTCCAGCGACCGCACGGTGCAGCCATGAATTCTCTCAAAGAACTGGCACAGTCCGGATTATACTCCCCCCAGCAGGAACACGACGCCTGCGGCGTCGGCATGGTTGCCAACATCAAGGGTGAAAAGACCCACGCAATAGTCACCGAATCGCTGGAAGTCCTGAACAACCTTGGGCACCGGGGAGCCTCGGGCTCCGACCCTGACACCGGGGACGGAGCCGGCATCCTGGTTCAGATGCCGGACGCCTTTTTCCGCAAGGTTACCGCCCAAATCGGGCTAACCCTTCCGCCGGAAGGAGAGTACGGCGTGGGCATGGTCTTCCTGCCCCAGGACTCCGTCCCCTTGGCCGCCTGTGTGGCGCATATCGAGAAAGTGGTGGCGGATGAAGGCTTGACGCTTCTGGGGTGGCGTGACGTTCCGGTTGACCTGAGCGCTATCGGACGGGACGCCCGGGCGGTTTGTCCCACCATTCGGCAGTTCTTTGTTGGCAAAGGGAGCGCCAACACCCCCGATCGCGCTTCCCTGGAACGCAAACTCTACGTCGTCCGCAAGTCCATCACGAACAACCTCCATGCAACCGGCATCAGCGAGGACGATGCGGATTTTTATTACATCTGTAGCCTGAGCGCCAACACCGTGGTGTACAAGGGCCTGCTGGTTTCGTACCAACTGCCCAATTTTTATGCCGACCTGAACGACGAAACCATGGTGTCGGCTTTCGCGCTGGTCCACTCCCGGTTCAGCACCAACACGCTGGGACACTGGAAGCTGGCGCATCCGTATCGCTACCTGGCGCATAACGGAGAGATCAACACGCTGCGCGGCAACATCAACTGGATGCACGCCCGGGAGTACCAGTTCAGTTCCCCGCTGTACGGCGACGACATCCACAAGTTGGCGCCGATCTGCGACCCTATGGCCAGCGATACTGCCAGTTTCGACAATTCGCTGGAACTGCTGGTAATGACGGGTCGGGATTTGGCCCACGCCATGCTGATGATGATCCCGGAAGCCTGGGACCAGCATGAGACCATGCCCCAAGAGAAAAAGGACTTCTACGAGTTCCACTCTTGCATGATGGAGCCATGGGATGGTCCGGCTATGATGCTCGCCACTGACGGCAAGGATGTCTGCGCCGTTTTGGATCGCAACGGCCTGCGCCCCTTCCGCTACACCGTCACCCACGACGACAAGCTGGTCATGGCCTCGGAGACCGGCGTGCTGAACCTGCCGCCGGAGAGCATCAAGGAAAAAGGCCGCTTGCAGCCGGGCCGCATGTTCCTGGTCAGTTTCGACGAGGGCAGGATCATTGGCGACGAGGAACTCAAGCACACCCTGGCCAACCGTCAGCCCTACGGCGAGTGGCTGAAAGAAAACAAGGTTGAACTGGATGACCTGCCCGACGCGCAACCGTTGCCTCCGGCCGGGGGCAGCAACCTGCGCCAGCAGCAGCGTTCCTTCGGCTACACCATCGAAGAACTGCGGATGCTGACCACTCCGATGGCGGCGGCAGGCTACGAAGCCATCGGTTCCATGGGCAACGATGCATCGCTGGCGGTTTTGTCTGACCAAAATCGCTCGCTCTTTGATTACTTCAAGCAGCTGTTCGCCCAGGTGTCTAACCCGCCCCTGGACGCCATTAGAGAGGAGTTGGTCACTTCTCTGGAAGCATTCGTCGGCAGCGAGCAGAACCTGTTTGACGAATCGCCGCAGCACTGCCGGCAACTGCGTCTCAAGTCTCCGCTCCTGACGGACGAACAACTGGCGCAGATCAGGGACATGGATCTGCCTGGGCTGTCGTCAGCAACCTTGTCCACCTTGTTCGATGCCCGGACGGGATCGTTGCAGTCCGCTCTCGACAGCCTTTGCGATGCCGCGTCCGATGCCATAGCCCAGGGCAAGAACATCATCATCCTGTCCGACCGTGGCGTGGACGCAGCCCACGCGCCCATCCCCAGCCTGCTGGCGACCAGCGCGGTTCACCATCATTTGACGCGGACGGGCACACGCACCCGGGTCGGCTTGATTGTCGAGTCGGGAGAGCCGCGGGAAGTTCAGCACTTCTGCCTGCTGATCGGCTACGGCGCTGGCGGCATCAACCCGTATCTGGCGTTGGAATCGGTGCGCGATCTGGCCGAGCGCGGCGAGTTGAACGGCACCAAGCCGGACTACGCGGTCTACAACTTCATCAAGGCCAATGAGAAAGGCATCCTCAAGGTGATGTCCAAGATGGGCATTTCCACGGTGCAATCGTACCGGGGAGCGCAGATCTTCGAGGCCATCGGCCTGAACGACGAGCTGGTGGACCGTTATTTCACCCGCACCCCCTCGCGCATCCAGGGAATCGGCCTGGACATCGTGGAGGAGGAAACGCTGCAACGCCACCGGTCCGCGTTCGACGACCCGTTCGTGCCGGGGATGCAGGAACTGGACATGGGTGGGCAGTACCAGTGGCGGCGGCACGGCGAGTTCCACCAGTGGAATCCGGAAGCCATCGCCAAGCTGCAATACGCCACCCGCGCCAACGATCAGCGGGCCTACCGTGAATTCGCCCAGGAAGTGAATGACCAAAGCCGGCGCATGGCCACGCTGCGGGGTCTTTTTGAGTTCAGAGATATCCAACCTATCGACCTCGATGAAGTCGAATCGGCGGTGGATATCGTCAAGCGGTTTGCTACCGGCGCCATCTCGCTGGGTTCCATCAGCCGGGAAGCCCACGAAACCATGGCCATCGCCATGAACCAATTGGGGGCGCGCAGCAACACGGGCGAGGGTGGCGAGGACTACCACCGCTACACCCTTGACGACAATGGTGACGACCGCTCCAGCGCCATCAAGCAGGTGGCGTCGGGTCGTTTCGGCGTTACGCCGAATTACCTGGTGAACGCCACCGACCTCCAGATCAAAATGGCCCAGGGTTCCAAGCCGGGCGAGGGCGGCCAGCTGCCCGGCCACAAGGTGGACGAATACATCGGCTGGGTGCGGCACACAACGCCGGGCGTGGAGCTGATTTCGCCTCCCCCACACCACGACATCTACTCGATCGAGGACCTGGCCCAGCTGATCCACGACCTGAAGAACATCAACCCCGAAGCGCGCATCCACGTTAAGCTGGTGTCCGAAGTGGGCGTAGGCACCATCGCCGCGGGCGTGTCCAAGGGACACGGCGACGTGGTGCTCATCAGCGGCCACGACGGGGGCACCGGAGCCTCTCCGGAATCGTCCATCAAGCACGCCGGTTTGCCCTGGGAATTGGGAGTGGCCGAAGCGCAGCAGGTGCTCGTGGCCAACGACCTCCGCAGCCGCATCGTGGTCCAAACCGACGGGCAGTTGAAAACCGGCCGCGACGTTGCAATCGCCGCCCTGCTGGGCGCCGAAGAGTTCGGCATGGCCACGGCCGCGCTGATCGTCAACGGCTGCATCATGCTGCGCAAATGCCACCTCAACACCTGCTCCGTGGGTATCGCCACGCAGGACCCGGAATTGCGAAAGCGCTTCGCTGGACAGCCGGGCCATTTGGTCAACTACTTCTACTTTGTGGCGGAAGAGTTGCGGGAAATCATGGCGGAGATTGGCTTCCGCACCGTGGCCGAAATGGTGGGCCGGGTTGACAAGCTCGAAACCCGCAAGGCGGTGGACCACTGGAAAGCCTCCGGCATTGACTTGGCCAAGCTGCTGACCGTTCCGCCGCGGGCCCAGCGCGTCCAGACCTACTGCTGCATCGACCAGGACCACGGACTGGAACGGGCTTTGGACCATCAATTGATCGCACAGGCCCAGCCGGCCATCGACCACGGGACGCCGGTGCAAATCAGCCTGCCCGTCAGGAATTCGAACCGCACCGTCGGGGCCATGCTCAGCGGACGGGTTGCTCGCGAGTACGGCGAAGAAGGACTACCCGACGGAACTATCGACATCGAACTGGAAGGATCCGGCGGTCAGAGTTTTGGTGCGTTCCTGGCCCCCGGCGTGTCGATCCGGCTGGCGGGTGACACCAACGACTACATGGGCAAGGGCATCGGAGGCGGACGCCTCGTCATCGTCCCGCCCAGCGGCTCCGGGTTCGTACCTGAAGACAACATCATCATCGGCAACGTGGCGCTCTACGGGGCCACGGGCGGTGACGTGTTCATCCGCGGGCGCGCCGGAGAGCGTTTTGCCGTCCGGAACAGTGGAGCCCGAGCCGTCGTTGAGGGTGTGGGCGATCACGGGTGCGAGTACATGACCGGAGGTGTAGTTGCCGTGATCGGCAGCGCCGGCCGGAACTTTGCCGCCGGCATGAGCGGTGGCATCGCCTTTGTCCACGACCCGGGCGGCGATTTCCACATCCGGTTCAACGACGGGATGGCCGACCTGGAAAACCTGGTTGAGCAGGAAGACATCGACCTGCTGCACGATATGTTGATCGAGCACATGGAGCGGACCGGAAGCGGGCCGGCGCAGCGGATCCTGGACAACTGGAACGCGAGCATCGGCGAGTTCCGCAAGGTCATGCCACGAGATTACCGCCGCGTGCTCCTGGAGCGTGCCCAGCGAGCAGAGGCAGAGTTGGCGGCGGTGCCCAATGGGTAAAATCACGGGATTTGTAGAGTTCGGGCGGACCCCGCCAGAGCGACGCGCGCCGTCGGTAAGGGTCGGCGATTACCGCGAGTACTACCACCGTTGGTCTGACCAACAGGCAACCGAGCAGGGCGGGCGTTGCATGGACTGCGCGGTGCCGTTTTGCCACATGGGGTGCCCGCTGGGGAACGTGATACCGGAGTTCAACCACCAGGTTTATCTGGGAAACTGGCAACGCGCGCTGGAAGTCCTGCTCAGCACCAATAATTTCCCGGAGTTCACGGGCAGGATCTGTCCCGCTCCTTGCGAAGCATCCTGCGTCCTCAGCATCAACGCCGACCCGGTTACCATCGAGTACATCGAGAAGGAAATCAGCGACCGGGGCTACGAGCAAGGTTGGATCAAAGCTACGCCCCCTGAGTCCCGCACCGGCAAAACCGTGGCCGTGGTGGGGAGCGGACCGTCCGGACTGGCCGCCGCGCAGCAGTTGAATCGGGCCGGGCATAAGGTCACCGTACTGGAGCGGGCGGACTACATCGGCGGCCTGCTGATGCTGGGCATTCCGGACTTCAAGCTGGAGAAGTCCGTGGTGCAGCGCCGGGTCAAGCTGATGGAAGCCGAGGGCATTGAGTTTCGCACTGGGATAAATGTGGGAGTCAACTATCCCGCTCAGCAGCTCCTGGAAGAATACGACGCGGTATGCCTGACTGGCGGTTCCACTCATGCCAGGGATCTGGACGTTCCTGGGCGGCAGTTGGATGGCGTGCACTTCGCCATGGAATACCTCCCCCAGCAGAACCGGGTGTTGGCCGGAGAGACCATCGACGGTCAGATCTCCGCCGAGGGGAAGCGAGTCATCATCCTGGGCGGAGGCGACACGGGCGCCGACTGCCTGGGCACCGCGCACCGACAGGGAGCCGAAATCGTTCACCAGTTTGAGCTGTTGCCGGAACCTCCCGAAACTCGCCCGGATGACAACCCGTGGCCGCGCTGGCCGATGATCCTGCGAACCTCCGGCGCCCACGAAGAGGGCGGTGTGCGGGATTACAACATCCTCACCAAGTCGCTTTCCGGCGAGAACGGCCAGGTCAACCAATTGCACGCCGTCCGGGTTGATTGGACCCGGGGCGAGAATGGCCGCTTCCAGATGGCGGAAGTGCCGGGCAGCGAATTCAGCGTGGACGCAGACCTGGTTCTGCTGGCGATGGGTTTCCTCCACCCGGAACACGGCGGTATGCTGGACCAACTCGGGGTTGAGCTGGACGGCAGGGGCAACGTCAAGGTCGATGACAACAAGATGACCTCGCTTCCGGGCGTCTTCGCCGGCGGCGACATGGTTCGCGGCCAGTCGCTGGTGGTATGGGCGATTGCCGAAGGGCGAGACGTGGCGCGCGGCGTGGACCAATACCTGATGTCGGGAACCAGCCACCTGCCACGGTCAACGGCAATTGAGTAAGGTGAGTGGGCAATCGCCTGTTAGGCGCGGGGGCGGGTTCCAAAACCCGCCCTCTTTTCGTTATGGCCCAATCAACCCCAGCACCCGGTGGACGAACAGGTGGACGTAAGGACGGTCAGCTTCGATTTCGTAATCCTCCATTTCGTCGTGGAAGAAGTTTTTGTGAAATTTTTCAGCCGTGTTGAACCCAGTGGACAAGAACGGCTCCTCGAATTCTTCTGCTAACCGCTGGGCCACATTTTTCATATCCCGGTGGGTGCGGTGTTTCCAGCCGCGCCGGACGGCGATGGCCGTCAGCGCTTCGTTGGCCGCGCCGTAGAGTTTTTCGGACGCCTGCTGTCGCTCGCCGGCGGCAAATTCCCGGTCGGAATCCGCCAGGAACTTGCGGGCGCACTCGGCGTACTCCTGTTCCGTCATGCCGATGGCTCCTGCGTTCGTCAGACCGACTCCGGCGCGGCCGAGGCAACAGCGTTGCGGCCGATGTGGTCCAGGTATTCCTGGATGTTCAGCACCTGGATGGTATTGGTCGTGCCGGTGACGCCGGTCATGAACCCGTGAACCAGGGTGACCACGTCCCTTTCAGAAACCATCCCGGTGGCCATGGACGCGTCGACCAAAAGGGTGACCAGCTTGGCGACATCGGGCTCCGCCGGGATGACACCTTTGGGATTGAGGCCCCAAGCCATGCACACGCGGCGCTGCACGGCCGCGTCGTGGGAGAACACGATGATGTCGTTTTCCGGCCGAAAGCGGGACATCTCGTAGGCCGCTCGACCGGTGCTCGTGATCACGATGGGCTTGGCGTTGAGCGACTTCGCCAACTGGGTCGCGCCCCACGTCACCGACTGGGTCTGGTCCCGTTGTGGAAACTCGGAGTAGTAATGGTACATCTTCTCGGCCTGGACAATCGCAGCGTCGGCGATGCGCACGGCCTCGACCGGATACGAGCCCACCGCGATTTCGTCGGACAGCAGGATGGAGTCGCAGCCGTCCAGCACGGCGTTGGCGATGTCGGACACCTCGGCCCGCGTTGGAGTGGGGGAGTTGACCATTGACCGCAGCATTTGGGTAGCCACCGAGGAGATGCGCCCGGCCCGGTTGGCCCTGGTCACCATGTCCTTCTGGATGACGGGGACCTCTTCCATGGGCATCTCCACGCCGAGATCGCCGCGGGCTACCATGATGCCGTCAACGGCGTCCAGAATCTCGTCCAGGTTGGCGATGCACTCGCGCCTTTCGAGCTTGGCCATCACCGGGGCGCGGCTTCCTAGTTGGTTGAGATAGGCCCGGGCATACCGGACGTCTTCGCCGGTGCGCACGAAGGAAAGGGCGACCCAGTCCACGTCCTGATCCACTCCGAATTGCAGGGCAACCTTGTCGCTTTCGGTGATAACCGGCATGTCGATGGGCACGTCGGGGAGGTTGACGCCTTTGTACGACGAGAGATTGCCCCCGTTGCGGACATGGGTCTTCACTTCCAGATCCGGGGTTACTTCCTGGACTTCCAGACATACCGTTCCGTCGGAGATATAAACCAGATTGCCGGGACGCATACTGCGCAGGATGTCAGGTTCCGGAAAAGGAAGGAGGAACGGAGAAACGGAGGTCGGCTCGTTGACGATGGAAACTTCGTCGCCAAAGTTAAGCTGCGCCGGCTCGGCCATGTTGCCCAGCCGGAACTTGTTGCCGCCCAGGTCTTGCAGGACGGCCACGGGCCGGTTGTGTTTTTCGGATGCTGCCCGCACATTCGCGATGACTTCGGCGTGTTCTTCCAGCGTGCCGTGGGAGAAGTTGAGACGCGCTACGTCCATGCCGGCGCTGACGAGGCGGTCCAGGACTTCTGGGGACCGGGATGCTGGGCCTATAGTGGCGATAATCTTGGTCTTGCGCATTGCATCTACCTCTGCTCCGTGGTCCTCTATCTTTGACCCATTATAACCCGGCGTCGGTTTAGGTCGTCATATTGATACACGCGGCGGCCAGGCAATTGTCTGAATCAGGATTTTCAAGATTACGGGATTGCCAGGATTGGAACCGTCCTCTGGAAAAGAGCGCCTAATCCAGAAAATCCTGATAGGAGTTACGCGGTTGAGTGCCGGCCAGCGCTACGAGATTGCCGCGCTGCGCTCGCAATGACAGGTTCAAATGCGCAAGTCCTATCCTGATTCTGACGATTTCCGTCGGCAACCACTTTGCAATCGCCTTGGCCCGGCGGCAGTGGGGTCTTGGGAGTTCACGGTCCGAAAACAGCAGGGGCGACCCAGCTGGCCACCCCTGCATGGTCTCGCAATGTCGCAGGCGCACCATCAACTGCGCTGGCGGCTCTCCTCGTAGGCTTGAGTGGCGCGGTCGAGGCCGGCGCGGCGGTTGACCTGGAGGGTGTCACGGAGGTTCGACGCCCACTGCTGAGAAGTCTGTATGCCGGACAGGGTGCCCTGGAATTGGGGCATGACGTACCGGGCCAGCAGCTCGTATGAACGATGGAGCTTGTCGCGAGGAGCCCAGTCCTCCACCCGCACCAGCAGTCCGCCGAAGCCGCCGGAAAGTTCCTGAAGCTCGTTGATGCGCTGGATGCAGTCGTCCGGCGTGCCGACGATCCACTGCTTGTTGTCGGTCATGAAGTCGACGATCTGGTCGCGGGGCACGTCCGGGACCTCGTGGCCGAGGGTATTGCCGAAGTATTCGGTGACGACGCGAGCGGAGCCTTCGCGGATGTCCTCCTGGGCCTGCTTTTTGGATTCGGCCAAGTGGACGCCTACCGAAAGGCGCCATTCCTCGCGTTTGACGGTTTGGCCGTGCTCGGCAGCGGTCTCTTCAGCGATGGCCCACTGGTCCTTCAGGCTGGTGGAACGCACCATGTCGCGGGGGACGCTGAGGGAGATGACGCCGGCGCCGTACTTGCCCGCCGTGGTCACGCCGGCGGGCGACTGAACCGAGGCTACCACCAACGGGAAAGGTTGCTGGTAGGGACGCAACTGGAGATGGGCGTCGTGCAGCTCGAACCAGTCGCTCTCGTAGGTGTAGGGCTCGTCGCTGTCCATGAGCCGCTTGATGGCTCCCAGTGATTCGTCCATCATCTCGCGCTGGCGAGCCGGATCGATGCCGAACATGTAGGCATCGGAGGCCAAGGCGCCGGGCCCAACGCCCAGCATCACGCGCCCGCGGGTCAGGTGGTCCAGGAGGACCATGCGGTTGGCGACCATGTAGGGATGGTGATAAGGGAGGCTGACCACGCCGGTCCCCAGGCGGAGGTTGCGGGTGCGCTCGGCGGCGGTGGCCATGAACACTTCCGGCGAGGCGATGGTCTCCCACCCGGCGCTGTGATGCTCACCGATCCAGGCTTCGTCGTAGCCCAGGTGATCCAACCATTGGAGGAGCTCGAGGTCACGCTCCAGGGCCAGCGTGGGGTTCTCGCCGACCCGGTGGAACGGAGCCATAAACACGCCAAATTTCATGCGGGCGGGTGCACTCATCAATTGCCTCCTCAAATGGCGATGGGGAAATCAAGGTTGCTGGATGCGCCATTCTAACACGCAGGGTGACGCCACCGCCGTGCGGTCCAGCGCGTACCCAGTTTGTCATCGTGAGGAGCGCAGCGACGTGGCGGTCTCGTTGGCGAGGCAGCGTCCGTTACCCCGACGAGATTGCGACGCTGCGCTCGCAATGACAGGTTGGGAAGATGGGTACGCATGAGTTACCCGACGAGATTGCGACGCTGCGCTCGCAATGACAGGTTGGGAAAATGGGTACGCGTGAGTTACCCCGACGAGATTGCCACGCTGCGCTCGCAGTATCTGTGTTGGGTGTCAAGGGTGTTTCAGGCGGTGGGTTGGGGATCGGGCTGCCACGGAGTGCCCCGGCGGGCT
>DAOUHZ010000039.1:0-64464 GCA_034428455.1 Dehalococcoidia bacterium | reverse complement strand
GTTTCATGCCTCAACATTACGACCAACCCCACCCATCACGCCTGAATACCGCCTCCCCAATTGGAACCTTTTTAGACACCCTCTTAGATCCTGTAAATCCTGCGGCTGTCAATTTTCGCCGCTAATCCCTGATCAACCCACGCATTATGCTGTAAGACTGGCGTCGTCCCGACGTAGACAATCCCTGTAGGAGTTACTACCATGATCATCGACACCCACACCCACGTGGTCAGCAGCGACAAGGACACCCACCCGCTCCATCCCGACGCCAGCGGTTGGTCTCTCGAAGTCAGCAACGACGTTGAGGACCTGATCAAGGAGATGGACGCTGCCGGCGTGGAATGCGCCACTCTGGTCCAGCCCAACGGCACCTATGGCCTGGACAACTCCTACCAGTGCGACAGCGCGCTCCAGTACGCTCCGCGCACCGTTGCCGTCGGCATCCTGGACCCGGCGGCCGATGATGCCGCCGACAAGCTCTCCTACTGGACCAACGAGCGCGGCATGTGGGGCGTGCGCCTGCAAAGCCAGGCCGAGCCCGACGACCCTCGTTGCGACGCCCTGTGGAACCGCGCCGAGTCCCTGGGCATCCCCATCTCCATCGGCGGCGGCGGAACCGCGGATCGAGTCAACCGGATGCGCAACATCAGCGCGCGGCACCCCAACGTCCAGTTCGCGCCTGACCACTTCGCCGGCTGGAGCAACTCCGATGACAAGGCCGGAATGACGGCGGCCCTGGAGGAGTTGGCCCAACTGCCCAACGCCCACCTGCGCTATTCCAGCACCAGCCTCGGTCCCTACGCCGATCTGTCCGACGACGAAAAGGATTTGTTCCGTCGCGTCATCGAGGCTTTCACCCCGCGCCGCATGATGTGGGGTTCCAATTTCCCATCGTCGCGCGCCGGCGGATTCATCGGCCAGGTTGAGCTGGGGAAGACCGCCCTGCCCTGGCTGTCCGCCGAAGACCTCGACTGGATGATGGGCGGGGCTGCTGCCACCTTCTGGCCCATGCTGCAGGCGCCGTAAGATTGGCCGGCCAACAATACACAATTGGAGAAATGCGCGCCATGACCAACAATGACGCAGATTTTGAGGCCCTGAAATCATTCATCGATGACAACGAAGACCTCGAACGCTTGGAAGCCCTTGCCGACCGGTTCAATATGTTCGAGGCTCTCGGGTTAGTCCGGCAGGAGATCCGCCATTCGGCCTTTCTGCGCTGGATTCTTGACCCTGCTGAGCCTCACGGGCTTGGCGATTACCCGCTGCGTCAGTTCGTCCGGCAGGTGATCAAATCTAGTGAGGGAATTTCGGACAACACGCCCTCTCTGTTCGATTTGGATGGCTGGAATCTAGCACGGGCCGAAGTTCGCAAAGAGTGGCACCACATCGACCTTCTTATTGTTTGCGAAGACCATCAATTCGTCTGCGCCATCGAGAACAAGGTTGACTCGGGCGAGGGACGCGGTCAGCTTAAGTCATACGAGCGCACTGTGCGGCAAGCGTTCCCCGAGCACCAGATAGCCTTTGTCTTCCTGACCATTTCTGGTTATGATCCCGAACCCCCCTCTGACAAAACCTGGGTTCCAATGAGCTACGGAGACATAGCATCAATCATCGAGAATGTCATGAAGAGGCGGGAAAGCCGGCTCAACGACGAAATCAGACTGTTCGTGCAACAATATCTCGACATGGTGCGGAGGCATATCGTGGAAAATTCCGACATCCAAGAACTTTGCCGGAAACTCTACCAAAACCACCGTCGTGCGCTTGACTTGATATTCGAGCATCGGCCGGACCGAGCCGCTGAGGTTTACGGGAGTATTCAGGATTGCATCGGTTCACGCCGAGGTGAACTGATTTCGCTTCCCAGCAACAAATCCTACATCAGGTTCATCCCCAAGTTCATGGATGTTCTCCCGCGTGTGGGTTCCGCGGACGAGTCAAGCCGATTGTTGACCTGCGCGCTTGAAAACAGAGGAGGACAAGTACGGTTCAAGTTGGAACTCGGACCTGGACCTAATAAAATTCGGCAGCAGGTATATGAAAAGTTAAAGGAATTACCTGAAGTATTTGGCAGTTCCAACGCGAAGCTGTCGCCGCAGTGGTATTCCTTCCCCGGCATGAGGGCCCCTTGGATTGGCCAGAACGAATACGATGAACTCAGCGACGAGGAAATCAAGGAAAGAATCGCTGGAAGGATCGACTCCTTAGTTGCTGGCAAGGGCAAAGCGATCGCGGAAGCGCTTCGGGGTATTCACTGATATCGGATTAGAAGAAACGGGCCACATACCAATGGATACGCCAACCGGCGCACGGCCGCTTTGGGAGTTCGCCAGCGCCCGGGGGATGGACCGTCGCCATTTCCTGCGCCTGTTGCTGGCCGGCGGCGCGACCGCGGTCCTGGCTGCCTGCGCTGAAATGGGGCCGCCAGATGCTCCGCCAGCAGCACAACCATCGGTTGCCGAAACTGATCCGTCGCAGGCCGCACCCTGGTTCAAAGATCCCGGGCCGTTCCTCGTGCACGGGCACAAGGGCCTGGAGGCGCGGCTGGAGAACATGCAGGGCATGCTGACCCCCAACCGCCTGTTCTTCGTGCGCAACAACTCGGTCAGTCTCGATCTGGACGCCGACGACTGGCGTCTCATCGTGGAAGGCGATGCGGTCTCGGAACCGCTGAAGTTGACCTACGCGGAAATCCGCAGCCTGCCCAGCCGCACGCTGACCTCTTACCTGGAATGCGCGGGTAACCACCGCGCCATGTTCGACCTGATGAACGGACGGGAGGCGTCTGGCACCCAGTGGATGACGGGGGCGGTGAGCAATGGCGAATGGGTCGGCGCGCAACTCCGGGACATCCTGACCCTTGCGGGTATCCAGCCCGACGCCGTGTCCGTGCTGCTGGTCGGGCTGGACGTGGATTCCCCCGAGGAGGGCTTCCGATACGTCCTGCCGGTGGAGAAGGCTATGGACCCGGACACACTGCTGGCCTATACGCTCAACGGGGAGACGCTGCCCAGAGACCACGGATTTCCGGTTCGCGCCCTCGTACCGGGATGGGTGGGCAGCGCCAACGTCAAGTGGCTGGGTCGCATCGTCGTTTCATCGGAGCCGATGTGGACCCGGAACAATACCACGTCCTACACGCTCATCGGCGATGCGTATCCGCCCCAGGGCGAATCGCTCGGCCAGCCGGTCACCGTTCAGGTAATCAAGAGCGCCCTGGCCCTGCCCTGGCCGGCGGAACTGCCGGCGGGACGCCAACGTATCCACGGGTACGCTCATTCTCCATCAGGCCCGATCTCACGGGTGGAATGGAGCAACGACTTGGGCCAAACCTGGAACGAGGCCACGCTTTCCGGATCGCAGCAAGATCATTCTTGGGTTCGCTTCGAGTTCCAGTGGGACGCCGCGCCGGGCGAACACGCCATCGTTACACGGGCCACCGACGCGGCCGGCAACACCCAGCCCGATCATGTGCCCTTCAACGAGAAGGGATACCTCTTCAACCAGCCCGTGGCCCATCCGGTACAAGTCGCGTAATGCCAGCCAGCTCGCGGCCGGGTCAGCCAGCATTGGTTTAACTCAGGCGTGGCAAGCCTCCGCGCAGTGGTCGCTGGGCGGAACGTCCAGCACCGGGTTGGTGTCGAAGAACCCCACCGGCTTCAGGCTGAACCCACAGTAGGCAACCGGCGAAATCGGCCAGTCCTCCGGCCGGGGCACGTGGTGGTAACCCAAGGTGTACCACAGGACGACGTCCGTGTCCGTCACGTTCCGGTTGTTTTTCGTGTACTCGGGAAGCCCCGCGCCTCCCGGGTGCTGGTTGGGATACGGGCCAGTGGCGGAGATCTCGTCCCGGTCGTAAGGCGTCACCCAGAGGTGCTTGGTCATGAACCCGGCCCGCTTGATGATGCTGGCGTCGGGATGCGCGAAGGGCAGGATGTTCTCGCCCGGCATCAGCTTGTAGCTCACCGGTTGCCCCAGCGCGTTCTTCTCGGTCGAGCTGGAAACCATCCAGTACCGCCCGCTCATGGGGTCGATCACCCGCTGCGCCTCGTGCTCGGTTCCCAGCAGGGTCTTCTCGGCGTGGAAGGCGTTGCCGTGAGGATTGTCCGGGCCCGGCGGCGCGGCCACCGTGTTCACCTCGAACACCGAGTTTTGCTCTCCGTCAACGCTCATGTCCATGCGGAAGTTGAAGAAGTGCTGGTGGATGTGCGCGTTCAACTGGGGCGCGACGATGGTGCCGTATTTGGGCGTCTCACCCTCGGCGATGCCGGCGGTGTTGATGATGCCGGTCAGCTTGATCTCCATCTGGATAGTGCCGTCCTGGTAGAAATACCAGAAGAAGCCGTACTCGTAGTTGCCCACCGTGGCGACGCTGGAGATCACCAGCCGACGGGAGCGGCGCACCTCGGTCTGTCCGGTGCGCCAGTCGGTATGCTTCCACAGGATGCCGTAGTCTTCCTCGTGCATGCACACCGCGTTGTGTATGGTGAACGCCTCCCCGCTGCCGGTATTCAGCGCCGCGTCGAAGTAGTAAATCTCCCCCAGGCAGTCGCAGCCCAGGGTCAGCGAGTTGGTCAGGGAGCCGATGCCGTACTCGCCGGCGTCAAAGGCGTTTTTCCGGTAATGGTCCTTGCCCGGTTCGCCGTAGGGCACCACCATGTCGGACAGGGCAGCTCGATGCAGGATCGGCCGCACCCGACCCTGGTCTTCGTAGCCCACGGTGTGGATCACCAGCCCCTCCCGGGGCGTGAACCCGACGCGCAGGCGCCACTTCTGCCACGTCACCTGCCAGCCGTCCACCTGGAAACTCGGGCCCTCGGGCTGGGTGATCTCCAGAGGCTTCAGGTCATCGCGGAACTTGCCGACAAACTCGGCGCCGTAGTTGCCCGGCTCCGGCGGCAGCGGCATCACGCCGTAGTCGTCGACCCGGACCACCTCCATGCTGTTCAGATCCACCACGGCAGTCACCCCCTCGATGGGACGGGCGTAACCGTTGTCCGTGGGGCTGGAGCGGGCGAAGTTGCGGCACAGCACCAGGCGCCGTCCTTCCTCGTCCGCATACCCGTAGTTGCCGGCGGACCACGGGTCCACCATCACCAGGCTGGGGTCGGTGATGCCCCGCTTCTTGATGGCCGCCTGGAACCGGGCGTCGGCCCGCACCGCCGCTTCGCACTCGACGAACTCATCGAACATCACCCGTGGCTGCACGCCGGGTATGTGTTCCCACGAAACAACACTTCGGTCATCCAGCGACACCACCGCCTCGTAGGTGGCCGGCACGTCGTTGTCCAGCACCACCAGGAACGCTTCGCGCCGTATCGGGTCACCCGGCCTGTGCGCCAGCACTACTTTCTTGTCCGGTTCCCGCAGCACGACGGTCTCGAACCGGGTTCGCGGGCCGAGATCGCGCTGGGATTTGAGGATGGCCGACGCCTCAGCGATCTCGTCAGCCGTCAGCGGGTCCAGCGGATGTGATACTGCGGAGCGCGTTGTTTCTTGCGGCGTTGCCTGGGTGGAAATAGCCATGATGTGCTCCCCGGTTATGGTCGCTCCAAATGAAACGGTTGCTATGACAGATACCGGACGCTAACAGCACGTCGTTTCACGGTCAAGGCGAACGCCGTCCGCCGTTGATCCGAAACGGAGAAGACCTTTCCCAGTCGGTGCTACAATCGCCGCAGCGCTGGGATGACGGTCCACGGAGGCAACCAAATGGCTATAACCGTAGGTATGGGCGATTACATTTACGAATACCAGCCGCAATGGCCTCTGCTGCCAGTGGGCCAGGGTTTCCAGGGTATCAGCGGCGTCGCCGTGGACAGCCGGGATCAGGTCTACGTGTTCCAGCGCCAGGGACCCCGAGTGCTCGTGTTCGACTCCGACGGGCACCCGCTGGCAGCATGGTACAGCAGCGGCGGCGTGCCGGCCGACGCCCATCACATCCACATCGGGCCGGACGACTCGGTTTACCTGGTGGACCGGGACGCGCACCAGATCCTGAAATACTCCCCGGACGGCGAGCTCCTGGCGTCCATTGGCACGCGCGACCGCGCCGCCCTCCAGGCCCCGTTCAACCATCCCGCCGATGTGTGCGTTGCACCCTCCGGCGAACTTTTCGTCGCCGACGGCTACGGCAACTCCTCGGTGCACCGGCTGTCCGCCGATGGTTCACTGATTGCCTCCTTCGGCAGCCCCGGCCGCGGACCCGGGCAGTTCATCGTGCCCCACAGCATCCGGGTGTCGGCCGACGGACGGGTCTACGTGGCCGACCGCGAGAACAACCGGGTGCAGGTGTTCACCGTCGACGGCGAGTTCATCGACCAGTGGACTGATTTCAAGTGTCCCATGGGCGTGCACATCGACGCCGAGCAGCGGGTCTACGTGACTGACCAGGTGCCACGCCTCAGCATCTTGACCCTGGACGGCGAACTGCTGGCCCGTGGCAGAACCTTCGAGTACGCCCACCAGGTGCACACCGACTCCCAGGGCAACATTTACGGCGCGGATACTTCCAACCAGCGCGTCCAGAAACTGGCCCGGGTCCGCTAACCGGGGGCCGATGACAACGGAAAGAGCCCGGGAGAATTTGGCTCCGGCTTGAACTTCCTAGCCCACCACCCGTATGCGGTGATTGTTGCTGTCCGCGATGTAGATCTGTCCGTCCGCCGCGATGCCGCATCCGTGCGGGCGGTCCAATCCGGCATCGGTAGCCGGGCCGCCGTCTCCGTGGCCGCCCAATTGCCCGCCGGCGATGGTGGTTACCACGCCGGTATTGACGTCTATCTTTCGGATGGCGTGGTTCTCGGTATCGACCACGATGACGTTGCCCCCGGCGTCGCAGCGCAGGGCCTTGGGAGCGCCCCAGGTGGCGGCCAGCGCGGACCCGCCATCCCCGGTGTATCCCCGTTCCGCCGACGCGCCGGCAACGGTTCCCATGATGCCGCCCGCGGTGACCACGCGGACGCCGTTGCCCTCGCGCTCCGCGATGTAGGTATTGCTGTGCTGATCCATGCACACCGCGCGAGATCCCAGGATGCTCGCCTGTCGCGCCGGCATGCCGTCACCGCCGCGTGTCTTTTCGCCGTTGCCGGCGAAGGTGTCGATGATGCCGGTCGCCAGGTCCAGCCGGCGGATCCGCTGGTCCTGGATGTCGGCGATCAGCAAGCCGCCCCGTCCGTCCAGGAAGCAGTCGTTTGGCTCCCGCAGCTGGGCCGCGTTGCCGGGGCCACCGTCTCCTGAATATCCCGGCTCCCCGGTGCCCGCCACCGTCGTGATAATCCCGGTGCCTCCGTCGACCCGACGCACTGCGGCGTTGAGGCGGTCGACAACGTAGATGTTTCCGTCGTCGTCAACTTCGAGGGAATAGGGCTCGTTCATCGTTGCTGCCGTCGCCGGCCCTCCGTCGCCCGTGTAGCCGACCTCGCCCGTGCCGGCCACGGTGGTGACGTGCCCGGTGGATGCGTCAACCCGCCGGACGACGTGGTTTTTCGCCTCGCAGAAGAACATGTTGCCCGCGCGGTCGAAGGTGCACATGAACGGCTCGCGAAGGGTGGCGGATGTCGCCGGGCCGCTATCGCCGCTGTAGCCCGCTTCGCCGGTGCCAACGACGGTTTGGATGGTCTGGCTGCTGCCTGTCGTCATGTGCGCCTCCCGGGATGGTTTGTGGAACGAAGTGTTCAGTCGGTTAGCGTTTCTGTGATTGCCAGGATTGCATGCCTCAGCCGGCTATCGGATTCCATGGCCTGCCGCACTCGAGCAACCCCGTGGATCACCGTGCTGTGGTTGCGGCCCGCCAGGAAACGCCCGGCGCCGGTCGGTGACATGTTGAGTTCTGATACTAGCAGATACATCGTCACCTGCCTGGCCAGCGCGATCGCAGCCGTGCGATTGCGGCCGAGGATCTGTTCCGTGGACAGCCCGAAATGACGCGCCACTTTTTCCAGCGCCTGCTGTGGCGTTACCTCGGCGCGGGCATCCGGCCCCACGATGGCGTCCAGTTGCGCGGTTACGCTTTCTGCGGTCAGCGGGGCGCTCAAGAGCTGTGAGGTCGCCACCACCCGGTTGAACGCGCCGAGAAGTTGGCGCACGTTCCGGCTGACGCGCTGCGCGATGAGATCCAGCACCGGCGGCGGCACGTCGGATCCGCGGTCCGAAGCCCAGGAATGGAGCATCGCCAACCGCATTTCCAGAGAGGGCGGACGGATATCGGCCACCAATCCCCATTGGAAACGCGAGCGCAGTCGGTCCTCCAAGGGCGTGATGGTCTCGGGCGGACGGTCGCTGGTCAGAACGATCTGCGCCCCTGCCTGGTGCAAGTCGTTGAAGGTGTGGAACAGGGCTTCCTGCGTTTGCTCTTTTCCCACCAGGAACTGCACGTCATCCAGCAGCAGCAGGTCGACGCTCCGATAGCGTTCGCGGAACTCCGGCATTGCCCTCCGATTGATCGCCGATACGAACTCGTTGGTGAACTGTTCGGACGTTACGTACCGGACCGAAACACTCTGCTGACGGGCCACGTTCCCGATGGCGTGCAGCAGATGGGTCTTGCCCATCCCGGAGCCGGCGTACAGCAACAACGGGTTGTAACCGGGGATAGCATCTGGCCCATCCGTGTTGACGGCTCGCGCGGCGTGGTAAGCCAATTGGTTGCTTTCGCCGACGACGAAATTGTCGAAGGTGTACCGCGGATTGAGCCCGACCGCCTGGTTAGGCTGGCGGCCCGGCCGCGCTGCCGCAGCATCGCGTTGCGATTGGTCGTCGCCTGGATCAATCAGGTCGGGAAGCCTGGTCGCCGGTTCCGCAACTACCGAGTACACTGAAACCTCGCGTTGGGGCGTCGGATTGTGGTCACTCGCCGGTATCGCCAGGTAGCGGACGCTTGATTGTGCGCCCGTTGTTTTGGTCACCGCTTCCCGAACCATTTCCAGGTGCAACGGCAATTCGAGCCACGACACGGCAAAGGTAGTTGCCGCGCCGATCACCAGGCAATCATCCTCCCATCGCAGGCCGGAGCAGGGACGGAGGAAGGTGTTGAATTGCTCCTGGGGTATTTCAAGCTGCAGGCGGCCGAGAGCTGCTTGCCATGCTGCTACGGGGTCGGGGCGGTCTTGCATCGTCTGTTTCCCTAATTCCAGCCGAATGGGATCGTATGGCAAGCAATGGTAATGGGGCGCCGGCGGCCCCGCTAGACGGATGCGTAGATGTAATGTTTTGCCCAAAACTGAAAATGGTCATAGTCTTGGACGCATACTAAAACACGGGCTGAAACTCAATCTTGCGGCCGGCCGGTTGCGGTGGACGCGGAACGGCAGTTCTGATTGGCCGGGGGAACCGCCCGGTGGCGACGGAGGGAGCCACTTGCCGGCCGATAACTACATCTGGTAGAAAGCCGCGCCGGGTCAGGCCGGGCTGCGGTTTGAGGGTAGGTTTCCGGGCGCCAACCGGGCGACCCGATGCGGCGGCTTTGCGGAGTTGGGCGCGTCCGTCAGGGCTTGACCGCACCGATGACGTACTCCGTGTGCATCCGCCTTTCGATACCCGTCGCGTCGGCATTAGCGATGCTGGAACCGGCATTGCGCGCCGGCATCATTCGCCGGTCGCGGTCAAGGTTCCGTGGCGACACCCGCACCACGTCCAATCCCGCTTGCGTGGCTAGATCCGCCAGGCATTCGTGGGTGGGCACCAGTTTCCCGCGCATGGTGGACGCTCCCACCACGATTATCGTCGCCGACCCGGGCCGGAGAACTCTCTGCATCTCCGATATCGCCGCTGACATATCGCCGAAGTACCGTCTCAGCACGCGGGATTTCGCAGCATCAGCTTCCGCGACGCTGTCGACAACGGCTTCGACTTTCGCCGGCAGCGGATTGACCGACGACGTTTCCTGGCTGCCCGCAGATTCGGATCCGATGTATTCGCGTCGCAGCTTGGTGAGCGATGGGATGGGGTCGCCCAACCACGCCAGGGAGAACTTGTGCGCTCGCATGTAGTCCAGCGCGTTGGCGTATGGCGGCGACGTTACGATCAGGTCCACGCTGCAATCCGGCAGTGGCAGCGAGCGCGCGTCCCCGGCCACGATGCGACAGTCGCCCACCGTGTCCCGACCCACGGCAGCGTAGGCAGCAGCAGCTCGTTCGACGAGGCTCGCGAACAGCGGTATGGGACGCCTGGGCACCTTGTCGGACACGCGATGGGGCCGGGTGTGGGCCAAATCCTTGGCCCGGGACACACCGCCCGACTTGGTGACAATCGTGGAAGAAAAGATCACTTCCAACAGGTTGCGCAGATCCTCATCCGACTCTTCCCGAATTGCCAGGATCAGGCAGGCGAGCTCACGTTGTGTTTCCGGGAAGAACCAATAGTCCAGGAACTCCCGTGTTGCCGGATCCATTTCGGACTTTACGGCCTCTAGCGGGTCTTGTTGCGCGCCCAGGCCGGCTATGAGGTCTGCGGCCTGCCGCTGTGCCGCCTCTCCGGCCTCCCGGACCGCCTCCCCGGACAGGGCCGTAGTCCGGGCCCGCGCTTGCCGGCGCGCCAGCGGGTCCAGGTCCACGCCGATTACGCTCCGGCCGGACGACCAGCCCTCCAGCAGCGTGATCCCTGAGCCGCACATGGGGTCAAGCACTGTGTCGCCAGGCTTCGTCAGCGCGTCAATGAAATACCCGGGCAAGCCATAAGGGAACCGGGCCGCAAACGGGTGCAACGCGTACAGCGGATGGGCGTGTCGATCTGTTCCCAGAAAAGACAGGTCACCATCCAGAAGACGGGCTAATCTCCTCGTCGGCGTCTCACGCTTGCACATGACTACCTCGAGGGTAAAGGCGAGGCAAATAGCCAGATCGGACCACGCTGTCGCACATCGTCAACTGATTTCTCTTGCTTTTGGCGATGACAGGGCTTCCGTTCGATTTTGCGTGATGGCTATTTTCAGAGGTCATAGGCGGCGTGCATTGCTTCTATGGTGGCGTCCATTTCCGCCGCCCATTTCTCATATCCCCCATTGTCGCATTCCCTTGTATGCGGACAGAGGTCAGGAGTCAGACATCCAGATTCTTTCCAACTGCGCCCCTTGATGGATAGGCCTGTTTGCTGGCAGATAATGTCAGGTCTCGCGTTTTGACGCTGCTCCACGGCCGCCCGCCATTCAGCCTGCGCTTGCTGAAATTCTTCCCAAGTGCGCCGCCCCTTGAGCGTGTTACAAGCTCGGCAAAGCAGGTGGACATTTTCCAGAGTTGCGGGTCCTTCCGGGTTTTTGTGGTCAAGGGTGGCATCCCTCCCCCATACGCGCTTTTCGCAGTTCTGGCAGCAGCCTCCATCCCGTTCGATCACGGCAGGTCGGATTTTTCGTAGTTCCGCTTGCCGCCTGCTTTTCGCCCGACCTTCTGCCCGCAGGGACTCCAGGCCAGGATGTCCCTCTGGGTACAGAGCTGGGTATTGGAACGTCTCGTCGTTGATGACGCGCGTTGCTGACTGCATCGTCATTGGGTAGGTTTCCAGTAGCCATTCAATGGCGGCTGCGTCATCCCCTGTCTCCATCTGTAATCGGCGAGCACCTATCACGGCGTTCACGAGTTCCGGTTGGTCTGCGAACCGGGCAGGTATCTTTGCTTTCGGCATCCGCCATGCTCCTCTGATGCACTATCCCGCAAAATCAAACGGAACCATGACCGGTCGTTCCTGATCTCTGAAAAGCGCTAGCCGGCCGGCTCCGGCGCCGCGCGGATCGCCCGGTTGCGGCGGGCGGTGTTGCGCTCCTGTTGCAATTGCAGTCGCCTGGGAAGCGGAGGCCGCGGCAGGAACCAGTAGCCAATTGCCGCGCAGATGTACAGCACCACCAGCGGGAACAGCGCCCAGTAGAAACTGCCGGTGTAGTCGTAAATTGCTCCCATCCACATGGCGGTCCACATGGACGCCAGCTGGTCGGGCAGGTGCTGCCAACCCCGCAGGGTCGCGTAGGCCCTCCTCCCGAAGAAGTCGCCCATGATGGCCCAGTTCAGGGGGTTCGCGCTCTCTGCGAACGCCAGCAGGAGGACGAACAGGATCACCTGCCAGAGGTGTCCGCTCTGGGTGAGCAGCGATCCCAACGCCGCCGCGCCGGAGAGCATGCACAGCGCGCTGAGTTTGCGCCGGTCAACTTTGTCGCCGATCCAACCCATACACGGGTTGAACACCATGTTGGCGAAGGAAAACGCGCTCACGAAGGCGGCGGCGATGATGATGTTTCTTTGGCCCTGTTCCGATGCCGGGTCCACCGGCACCCCGGCTTCCATGAACCAAATGATCATCGGAGCCATCAGGAACGAAGCGCCAGCGTGAACAATGTTGCGGAACCCGGTGGACATAACCAGCAGCCAGTACGACGGCGTTCGCATCGCTTCACGGGCGGTGAAATCCGTATCTCCGCCGTTGGTCGACCGGCGGCGGGCCGGCGAGTTCCGGTCCGATGGGTTAGGCTCGGCCAGTTCCGGTGGGTCGCCGTCGGGCAGCTGGCCCATGTCCTCGGGCGAGCGGCGCAGGAAGTAGGACAGTGGAATGACCACTGCCAGGATGGCGACACCCAGGATGGTGCAGGCGTCGCGCCATCCAACCAGAAAAACCAACAGGCCGACCAGATAAGCAGACGCCCCACCCAGCCCGTTGCCCATGCTGACCACCGACATCGCCAGGCCGCGCCGTCGCCGGAACCAGTTGTTGACTGCCGCTATCGACGCGTTGTTGTAGCCCGACCGGAACCCCACGGAAAGGAACACCACAAACACAAGCAGGAACCACCAGAAGTTCGTGGTGCGCGCCAGCAGAATGAACCCCAAGCCGGACATCAACCCGCCAAAGGCGAGCATAACGCGGGGGCCAAACCGGTCGGTGCAATACCCCATGAGCGGACCCTGAACGCCACCCATGAACCGGCCCAGACCTTCCGCTAACCCCAGCATGGTGCGGGACTGCGGGCTGAGGCCCAGAACGTTCCCCGGGAAGATGAGCTCGCTTTCAACCGGCACGTAGAGAACGGTGAATCCCCGGTTGAAACTGCCGTGCTTCATCCCGTCGGCGACGAGGCTGACGATGACGATCCACCACCCGTAGAAGATCCTGGGCCGGCGCATCAGCAGCGGCCTCTGGCGCTTTGGAGACGCTCCGTCTCGGCCGGGTGGAATGGAATGCAGAATGCCATTGTCGGGATGATTCGATCAGCGAACGTAACACGGGGCCGCGGTGGAATACCCGCGCCCCGCTGTGCGGCCGGATTGTACCACAGGGCCACAGCAGGCGATTCGCGGGGACGCTGCCCTCTGACGCCGGTTGCGGGAACGGACCTTTCCGAAGCGGGATCTCCATGGCCCGGTCGGGCGCGGAATCGCCGGTCCGACCTTGGGCCGAGTGCCGGTTATGGTATGATACTGGCATCCCAGACCGCGCACGCAATCATCCGTGCGAGGTCGCCGGCCGCAATCAGAGGTAAAGATGCCGCGTCTCACGTCACAAGAGATCGACGCCTATCTGGCAGGGCCCCACGTCGCCCATTTCGCTTCGATCCGCGAGGACGGTTCGCCCCACGTCTCCCCGGTGTGGTACCAATGGGAAGACGGCAAGGTCACCGTGGTTTCCGGCGACGCGGCAGTCAAGACCAGGAACGTGCGGAGCAACCCAAAAGTGGCGCTATCGGTTGCGACCGACGAGTGGCCGTATCAATACGTCATACTTGAGGGCGACGCCACGGTTCGCAGCGACAACCTCAAGGATGCGGTGCGCCGCATCTTCTCCCGGTACGAAGGCGAGGAACGGGGCGAGCAGGACGCCGCCGATCTTGCCGAAGGCGACCAGAAGTTGGTTGCCATCGAGATCGACGTGAACCGCGTCATGTCGTGGAAGGGCATTGACCAGTAGCAGCCTCCCCAACGTAGCCGACGCGGTCATCATCGGCGGCGGCGTCATCGGTTGCGCCATCCAGTATCACCTGGCGCAGCTGGGAATCCCCAATACCGTTCTGTTGGAGCGGGATGTGCTCGGCTCGGGCAGCACCGGCCGCTCCCAGGCCATCTGCCGCATGCACTATTCCAACCGGGTCACCACGCAACTGGCGTGGCAGAGTTTGCAGGTCTTCGCTGACTTCGACGCGCGTGTGGGTGGACATTCCGGCTTTGTTCAGACCGGCTACCTGGTGGTGGTCAACGAGGCCGACCAGGCGGGGTTAGAACGCAACGTCGCCATGCACCAGGAGTTGGGCGTACCCACCTCGGCGGTTTCGCAGGACGAACTGGCGCGCCTGGCCCCCATGGTGACGCTGGACGACGACGAACGCGCCGCCTGGGAACCCGAATCCGGCTACGCCGACCCGTACCAGACTACCGTGTCCTACGCCGCCCGCTCCCGAGAGGCCGGCGCGATGATCGCCTCCCGCAACCCGGCGTCGGGGATAGAAACCGGCTCGGATCGTGTGCAGGCGGTGGTGACCGCAGCCGGCGACCGAATCGCCACCGATACCGTGATCGTCGCGGCCGGACCATGGTCCAAACAAGTCCTGGCCGGCGTCGGGGTGGATGTGCCGTTGCTTCCGGTGCGTCACCAGGTCGCCACCGTGGCGCGGCCCGTGGAACTCGTTCCGCAGCATCCCACCGTGGGAGATATCAGCCAATCCTTTTCCTTCCGCCCGGACGGCTCCAACTTCACCACCATGGGTTTCGGTGACGACGAGGAGCAGCCGGATCCTGAGGCATACCCCCAGGGCATCGATATGGCCTCAGCCGCCTCGGCGCGGACCAAGCTGGCGCGCCGCATCCCGGGGATGTCCGATTCCTACTATCGCGGCGGATGGTCCGGGCTGTTCACCACCACACCGGACTGGCATCCCATTCTGGACAGCGTGCCCGGCGTCGATGGTCTGTTCTGCGCGGTCGGTTTCAGCGGGCACGGTTTCAAGCTCTCTCCCGCTATAGGCAAAGCGGTAGCCGAGCTGGTGGCCGAAGGCAAGGCCCGCGACGTGGACCTTTCGCCGCTCCGGTTCAGCCGTTTCGCTGAGGACGATCTCATGGAATCGAGCTATCGCTACCGCGTGCTGGCCTAGTGGCGGCGAAAATTGATGACAGGGCGCGCTTGACGCCAGGGTTGCCGAACGACGACGATAAACCATCCGGGTGCATAGTTTCTGCCCCTCGTAATCTTCGTCGAGGATATCCACATGAGCGAATCGGGTTTCTTGCCGCCCAACGACATATACCAAGGTGACGTTCGGGATTTGCTTCCCAAGCTGGCGCCCGAGTCGTTGGCGTTGAGTTTTTGGTCGCCGCCTTACTTCGTTGGCAAGTCCTACGAAGAAGACATGAGCTATGAGGCTTGGTGTGACCTGCTGCGGGATGCCGTTAATGCGCACTTCACTGCTATCGCCCCAGGGGGATTCCTTGGGGTCAACATAGCCGATATTCTGGCCTTTGAAGACCCGGATATGCCCCGGATCCAAGCCGATAACGTTAGCGCCAAGAAGGTGAAAATCACCCGGGAGCAAGTGCTGAACGCGCAGCAGGCCAACCCCGGATTAGACAAATACCAGTTGGCCGCCCTGTTGGGATGTAGCGAGCAAACCATTGATCGTCGCCTGAAAAACAATAACGTTCGAGGCGGCAAATACGCGACGCAAACGCGGGTGCAACTTACCGCCGGCCCGGTTGAACAATGGGCGACCCAGGCCGGCTTTTACCTGTACGACCGCCGGGTATGGGTTAAGGACCCTTGCTGGGAAAACAGTCGTTGGCACAGCTTGTCGTACCGCTCGGTTGACGAATTCGAGCACGTGCTCATCTTTTGGAAGCCGGGCATCACGGTCGTGAACCGAGAGCGTCTGGACGCAGGTGAATGGGCGGAATGGGGTTCGAGGGCAGTTTGGAACATTCCCTCGGTTCGCTCCAACAATGAGCATGAGTCACAGTTCCCGGTTGAGTTGCCCAGACGGATCATAAAGCTGCTCACCGAACCGGGCGACCTGGTTTTGGATTGTTTTGCAGGCAGCGGGACTACGGCGCTGGCGGCCATAGAATTAGGCCGGCGGTTTGTGGGGTTTGACATCAACCCGGAGAGTGTAAGATTGGCCAGGCGGCGCATTGAGGAATCATTGGCAACTCCCCCACGGTTGCTTCGATGACCCTGAACGCTGACGCACTCAGATCCGATCTGGGCATCATCGAGCAGGTGGAAAAGGCTACCTTGCGAATGGTAGTGCAAGCGATCTGCGATTTTCGGGATGACGCCATTGAAATTTTCACCGGGGAATCCGACTTGGTGGCCGACATTGGCGAGGACATTACACGGGAAGCATTGGATCGGCTGGGAATGCCAACTATCCCGGTGCGCCTGTTCGGCAAAATTGACTACAAGCGGGCCACCTACCTTTTCCAACCGGAATACGCCGTGAGGCAGGCGCTGTTCGTCGACTCTAAAGCAGAGAAAATTGATGGCGCACGTACCGCCACTATTCAAACTTCACAAACCTCAATGCGCATCCGCCAGATCAGGCAGCGGCAGCCTGTTGACGTTGCAGGTGAAATGGACCCCATTGCGGAGGTTCGAGGCGGCGAATATCTGACTACCACGATATTTGTCAAGTATAATTATGCTGAAAACGCGGCTGACAATACGCCGAACCGCCTCGAATCCATTTCAGTCCTTTGCCTGCCTAACGGGCTTTTGCAAGATCGCTACAACCCCACCGCTGCCGATACAATCTGGTTGGCCGGGCGCAACGCGCCGACGCGGGGCGAGGCGTTCCGAGTTCGTATCAGTCTGCCGGCTTTGAAGCAACGGGCTAACTGGCGCGTACAGAATATTGCCTCGGACCCGGCCCAACCTTTCGTTTGGGATGACTGAATTGATCCTCACGGAGATCTTGAATGGTCACGAATTTTCAATCGCACTACATCCCCAACACCGTTGCCGAACAGGACGATTTGCTGGCGGCCGTTGGCCTGAACAGCGTTGACGAGCTGTTCGCCGACATACCGGACGATTACCGGAACCCGCCCCTTCGGCTCCCCGACCCGATGTCGGAGTTGGAGATTCAGCGGGAACTGGGCGCGATGGCCGGTCGCAATCGGCCCTTGTCCAGCGGTCCGTCGTTCCTGGGCGCCGGCAGCTACTACCACTTCATTCCCTCCATAGTGAAAGCGGTCATGACCCGCGGCGAGTTTTTGACCGCCTACACGCCCTACCAGCCGGAAGTGTCCCAAGGCACCCTTCAGGTTATCTTCGAGTTCCAGACGATGATCAGCGCCCTCTATGGCATGGAAGTCGCCAACGCCGGGATGTACGACGGCGCCACCAGCCTCGCCGAGGCCGTGCTGATGGCCTGTCGTGTCACCCGCCGACAGCAGGTGGTCGTCAGCGACACCGTCGCGCCGGCCTACCGCCAGGTGATCGCCACTTATTGCCAGGCCCAGGGCATTGCCATCGACATCGTGCCGACCGCTGAAATTGGCGCCAGCGTCACCGAAGCCACCGCCGGCGTGGTGGCCCAGTATCCCAACTTCTACGGTGGCCTCGACGATCTCGCCGGCCTGGCCGCAACTGCTCACGACGACGGAGCCCTGCTGGTGGTGTCGGCCGATCCCCTGGCCATGGGGATGCTCAAGCCGCCGGGCGATTTCGGCGCGGACATCGTGACCGGCGAGGGGCAGCCCATCGGCATCCCGCCCTCCTTCGGCGGGCCGTACCTGGGCCTGTTCAGCTGCAAGCAGCAGTACATCCGCCAGATGCCCAGCCGTCTGGTGGGCCGAACCACCGATACGCAGGGGCGCACCGGATACGTCCTGACCCTGCAGACGCGCGAGCAGCACATCCGGCGGGAGCGGGCCACGTCCAACATCTGCACCAACGAGGCTCTGTACGCCCTGGCATCCACCATTTACCTGGCAGCGATGGGCCGGCAGGGGCTGCGCCAGGTGGCCGAACTCTGCTATCACAAGGCCCACTATGCGGCCTCTGCAATTGCCAACCTGGAAGGATATTCCCTGCTGCAGTCGGGAGAGTTCTTCCAGGAGTTTGTGGTCAGCTGTCCGGAAGCTCCGGTAAAGATCAATCGCCGGCTCATGGAGCGCAACATACTGGGCGGACTCGACGTCGGCGACCGTTTCGAGAACGGCATGTTGCTGTGCGTTACCGAGATGAACTCCCGCGAGGACATCGACGCCCTGGTGGACGCTTTGGGGTCAGCCAACTAGAGCGTCCCGACCTGGCCTGTGTCCGCAACCAGATGCGAGTATCCACGCGAACCCGGAACCACCTGAGCGAATTGCTATGATTGACCGCGGATCGTCCAACCTGCGCAGAATGCGGCGCTATACGGATCCCTTTGAAGAAGAGGAGGGATCATCCCAGCGCGAGGGATACGTCAAGTGGTTTGGCCTATGGGTCAGAGAGCGCACGTTGTTCATCGTGGGTTTCGGGATCGCCGGCCTCATGCTGACCCTGATAATCGCGCGGGCGTTGCTGGCCGGCCGCGTCGCCTGGCTGCCCGCCGGAACCCTGTGGTTCGAGATCGGGTTCCTGGCCGGCATCATGGCGATGAGTTTCGTATCTTGCAGCATGTTCGTCTGCGGGTCCATGGCCCTCCGCAGGCAGATCCGCCACATGAACGCCCAGATGGCCCGCTGGGACGATGCTACTCCGTAAGAAGTCGAGGAAATAGTCCGCGCTGCCGACCGCCGGCTCAACCGGCGCGTTATGTGGCGCACCGTGGTCTGGGTTGTCGTTATCGCCGCCCTCTGCGCGATCTTCGGGACCACTTTGCTATTCCCTTGGGGAGGCGTGCCTACCTTCGTGGCCAGCATGGTGGCGTTCGTAGCGCTCAGTTTCGCTTGGAGTTGGAAGGGTCACCGGATGCTTTCCTTTGTAGTTCGACGAATGAAACGCTCAGCATAGCGGCGCATCCCAGGGATACTAGCTACTGAAAACCTGCGCATCGGCTGTTCCCGCGCAACCTCCCATCACCCGGGCCGGCGACCGCAGGAACGGCCACTAAACCAGGAGACTACGAACGATGTTGAATAAAGGCGGCAACCGAGACACCACCAGCCTGCTGATGGACCGCAGCGTATCCGGCCGTGTTGGTGTTATCACCCCGGGCCTGGACGTTCCGCCGGCGCCACTGCCGGATCCGGCTTATCTGCGGGACGATCTGCCGCTACCCGAGGTTTCTGAACCCGAAGTGGTGCAGTATTTCACCTCGCTCAGCCAGTTGAACTTCAGCATCGATACCCACTTCTACCCGCTGGGTTCGTGCACCATGAAGTACAACCCCAAGATCAACGACGAAGTGGCCTTCCTGCCCGGGTTCGCCGGTATCCATCCCCAGCAGCCGGCCGAGCAATCCCAGGGAGCGCTGGAGCTGTTATATCGGTTGCAGGACTTCCTCACCGAAGTCACCGGCATGGCCGCGACCAGCCTGGCCACTCTCGCCGGTGCCCACGGTGAACTGGGCGGCGTGCTCATGATGCGTGCGTACCACCTGGCACGCGGCGACTCCGGCCGCACCAAGATGGGCATCCCGGACAGCGCTCACGGCACCAACCCCGCCTCGGCAGCCATGGCCGGTTTCGACGTGGTCACCATCCCATCTGACGCGGACGGCAACACCGATTTGGCCGCCTTGCGGGAGATTGCCGGCGACGACCTCGCCGGGGTGATGATCACGCTGCCCAGCACCCTGGGCCTGTTCGACACCAACATCCTTGAAGTGTGCCAGATCGTCCACGATTGCGGCGGCCTGGTCTATGGCGACGGCGCCAACATGAACGCGCTGCTCGGTCGCGCCAAGCTCGGCGAACTGGGTTTCGACGTCTGTCATCTGAACCTGCACAAGACCTTCAGCACGCCCCACGGCGGCGGCGGCCCTGGCGCCGGTCCCGTCTGCTGCGGCGAGAACCTTGCCCCATATCTGGCCGCACCGGTGGTGACAGCGAACGGCGGCGGCGAGTATGCCCTCTCCGAACCGGAGCAGAGCATCGGCAAGATCAGCGGGTTCCACGGCAACTTTGGCGTCCTTGTGCGCGCTTACACTTATATCCGAACCCTCGGCGCGGCTGGACTGCTTTCCATCAGCGGCAACGCCGTCCTCAACGCCAACTACATCATGGAGTCGCTCAAGGACGTCTACGAGCTGCCCTACGACCGCACCTGCATGCACGAGGTGGTTTTCTCCGCCGACCGGCAGCGGGAGCGCGGCGTCAGCGGCCTGGAGGTGGCCAAGCGGCTGCTGGACTACGGTTTCCACGCGCCGACGATGTACTTCCCGCTCATCGTCCACGAGGCCCTGATGATCGAACCCACGGAGTCGGAAACCAAGGAAACGCTGGACGCATTCATCAACGCCCTGCGCGTCATCGACGCAGAAGCCACCACGGAGCCGGAACTGGTCCAGCACGCCCCGCACACCACGCCGGTCTCGCGGCTCGACGAAGCGACCGCCGCGCGGCGTCCGGTGCTGCGCTGGGAGGCAGCGGCGGCTGCGGATTAGGGCCATGGTCGCGCGGCTAAAACACCCAACCTAAGCGGGACATCATATGCTGGTGGTTGATGCAGTCCACTCCATAGTAATGGCATACATAAAAGATGCCGGCAGTTCTGGTTAGGTCCTGCCTCTCCTCGGTAACGAGGACCGTGGGAACAGGCGATGCCAAACCTTTTGCGATTAGGTAAGGGTCGGCGTCAACGGCGCCTCTTGCTGTTTTGCTGCGCCAGCGGTTTGCGGCCGTGGCGAGTCTGGGATCGTTGAACATTGCTTGAGCCAGAACCTGTTCTTGCGGAGTTGGGGCTGCAAAAAATTGCGCGTTGAGGTTCTCCAAATACGTTACCGCTCCGGACACTTTGGCCAAGACAGTCAACTCATCGCGTACTGCCCGGATTGACTCGGCGCGTCCATCCCATACAAGTTGGTCAAAACGCGCCCAAAACGTGGGAAAATGCTGGCGAGAAAATGCCGAAAAAATTTGGCTGATTGTGCTGGTGTCTAGGATAAGCGGCGCTGTCTGGAGGTTATGATCGCCAAGCATAATCCTCCAATTCGTCAAGATAGCGCCCTCGCACCCCTAGATAAGAGGCGATGTCTAGCTCGTCAATGCGCCCATCTTCAAAAGCTGAGAAAACGGTCTTGATGTACTTTCTGCCGAGATAAGTCTTTTGAAAATCGTAATATCCGCGGCTGGTATTGGCGCTTTGATCGACATGCTGGTGGGATCGCCCAGCATGGTAGCCGGAGTAGCGTCCATCCCCTACATTGCCGATGGGAGCGAATTTCTTCGCAAACTCCAGGCAGGCCTCCTCCACGGAACGATCATGTGAGAGTAGCGATTCTATGTAGTGCCGTTTGTCCACACGCTCCAGGTAGTTGAAATCAAACAACAGGTGTGCCAGCTCGCTGAACAAGGCAAAAATTTCTCGTGCTTGGTCTAGTCCATTGCCCACATAGATAACCGGATATGTGTCGTCGCCCAAGCAGAGGCCGGCCACGTCTTTCTGGCGGAATGACCGCTTGAACACCCAGATGCCGGCGTCTTCAATGCGGTTTCGAAAATCCTCAAAGGTATAGATTCGGCTTGGGAAACCTTCCGGGTCGTTCAGGTCAACACCAAGATATTCCCTAACCAATCCGGACAATTTAGCCGGATTATCGACGTTCACCTCTCTGCGCAAATCGCGCAGGATAAACCGCTCCCCCTCCCCTTCCGGCCCCAGTAGCTCTACCAGATTATCTTTTCGAATCTGTGCCTGCCGTACTGCGTACAGCGTATCGGGGTACAGGTCGGTCATCGTCTTCGCCGGCAAACGGGGGAAGTGCTCTACTACGGTCTTCTCTTCTGGTGGGTCGTTGAGTAAGAAAAGTACCGTGCCCCGGTGGTAATCCTGGTAAGCCAACTGCTCCAGCTGCTTCCAGGTTGGGAAACTCTTGCCCGATTCCCATTCCTTGACCCTTTCGGGAGGCACGCGGCGTCGGCGGGCCACTTCCTCAATGGAGTAGCCCGCCCGTTCCCGCGCCCAACGCAGCATTTCGGGGTTGATGCCCGTCGCTCTCACTACCATAGCGCCCTCCGAAACTGGCCGTCAGGATAACGCCTACCCGCCCTGTTCTTCCAGCGCCCGCCGCAGGTCCTCGGGGTCAATCTCCACTTCAATCCCGGCCCGCTCTTGCTGCAGCAGCATGGACACCCTGGAGTCCCGGCCGGCCCAGCCGCGGTTCATGGCTTCGGTCATCTCCGCCAGGGTGGTGTTGGCCAGCTTCATCGGCACGTCGAACTCGCGACCGACGGCGACGGCCAGATCTACGTCCTTTCGCGCCAGCCGCAAGGCAAAGTCCGGCGGATCGTAATCGTTTATCAGGAAGTGCTGAGCCAGCCCCTCGAACATCCCGCGGCGTCCGCCGGCCCCCTTGCGCACTGCCAGCCAAAGCGCCAGCGGATCGACGCCCGCCTTGATGCCCATGGTGAACACCTCGGCCAGCGCGGTCTGGACGATGTAACCGGCGCAGTTGTGCACCAGCTTGGCGACGGCCCCGCTGCCGATGGGTCCCACGTAGTAGGCGGCGTCGCCGATGGAGTCCAGGACTGCCTTGTGTTGGTCGAATACGGCCTTGTCTCCCCCGACCCAGATGGCCAGCCGGCCACTGGCTGCGCCGGCCGGGCCTCCGCTCACCGGGGCATCCAGAACGTTGATTCCCTGCGGCGCCACGCGATCATGTATCTGCCGTATCAGCGTAGGGGAACTGGTGCTGAGGTCAAAGTAGGTTTTGCCCGAGGCCATGCCCGACATGATCCCGTCTTCGCCCAGCGACACCGCTTCAACCTCTACTGGCCCGGGCAGCGAGGTGAACACCACGTCGGTGGCCTCGGCTACTTCGCGGGGGGTGTCCGCCCATTGTGCCCCTGCTTCCAGGTGCTGGGTTGCAGCCTCTCGCCGGATGTCATGGACCACCATCTCGTTGCCGCCGCGCAGGCAGTTGTACGCCATGCTGGCGCCCATGGTTCCAAGGCCAATAAAACCTACTCTCGCCATCTCTGTCATCTCCTGGGAATATCGCCCTTTCAAGGGGCGATTCGCCCGCATTCTATCAGAGGTGTACCGTCGGCCGTGACGAGTCGGCGTTGACGCCGTTTCGGGCTGCGCATAGACTATTAGGGCTTATGTCACGCATTTTTGACTTACACATCCATACGACCAAAGGCAGCGCCGATTCCAGCCTGACGCCCGAAGAGTTGATCCTTGAGGCCGAACGCCTTGGATTGCGCGGTCTCTGCATCACCGAACACTCTGGACCCTGGGATCGGCATGAATTCGCCGCCTTCGCCGCCAAGCACAACGTGGTGTTGATCCGCGCCATGGAAGCGGACACGGACATGGGCCACATCCTCGCTTTTGGCGTGGACCGGTACCAGAGTGGGTTCCACCGCGCCGAGGAGCTGAGCAAGGCCGCCCACGCCGTCGGCGGATTCGTGGTGTCGGCGCACCCGTTCCGAGGGGTTCTGGCGCAGCACCACCGCTCCCGCCCGTTGCTCTACCCCGATCCCAAAGAGCCAATCCCTCAGGATGCCGATGCCGGCATGGAGCATCCAGTATTCCAATTGGTGGATGCCATCGAGATTGCCAACGGCGGCACGTCGGACGAGGAAAATCGCTTCGCCGCTGAGGTGGCCCATATGCTGGACCTCCCGGTAACGGGAGGCAGCGACGCTCACAGCACCCACGGGCTGGGCAAGTTCGTCACCGAGTTCCCCGACGAGATCTTCGACGAGGCCCAATTCCTCACCGCCCTCCATCGAGGGGATTTCCGCCCCCTGGAAGGGCTCAGGCAAGGAGCGCTGCGCCCCTACCGTCTGCGCTCCGCATAGTTACGTTTCCGACCCCGTGGGCAGTTCATCGCGATGACCCCGACGCTGTTGCCTCAAAGTGACATATTCGAGCGCGAATTCGTATGTGTGGACCTGGAGACCACCGGGCTTCAAGCGCAATCGGACGCCATAATCGAGGTGGGGGCCGTCAAGTTTCGCGGCGGTGAGATCTCCGAGCGATACCAGACCTTCGTGAACCCGGGACGCCAAATCCCCACCTTCATCCAGCAACTAACCTCCATCAGCCCGTCCCAGATCGAGCGGGCCCCGCGATTCCAGCAAGTCGCGACACAGTTCGCCGCCTTCGTCGGTGACCTGCCCATCGTCGGCCACAACATCGCCTTCGATCTTGCGTTCCTGTCGTCCCACGGTCTCCACCTGACTAACCGGAGTTACAACACCTGGGACCTGGCGTCGATATTTCTGCCCACGCTGCCGGAATACAATCTCAGCGCCTTGGCCCGGCACTTGGATCTGGACCACAACCAGGCCCACCGGGCCGTGGCGGACGCGGAAACCACCGCGCTGGTTTTCCATGAGTTGCTGAAACTGGGAGCATCTTACCCGGCCGCTAAAGTCGCGTTCATTGCCCGCGCCGCCCGCGCCGCCAACGCCTCCGCAGCCGACCTGCTCGAAGCGCTAGTGCCTCACGCGCCCGGCGCCAACGCTGTGCCCGGGGCCGCGGGCGCGGTCGGTCTCAATGGATTGAACCTGGATAGCATCGCCCGGCGTTTGTCCAATGGCGCCGGTGAAACGAAGGGCAGCGCCATACGTCGTGAGCTTTCCGAGCAGCAGGTCGAGGACCTCCTGGCTCCTCATGGAGTATTCGCGAACTCTTTCCCCGGTTTCGAAAACCGGCCGCAACAGGCGGAGATGCTCAAGGCGGTAACCCGCGCCGTCTACCAGGGCAGGAAACTTATCGTCGAAGGCGGCACCGGGATCGGCAAGAGCATCGCCTATCTGCTCCCGGCGCTTCTTTACTCGGCCACCCACGGGCACCGGGTGGTGATATCGACCAACACCATCAGCTTGCAGGAACAGCTGATGGATAAGGACATACCGGCGGTGATCTCGATTCTGGAAGAGGCCGGCGTCCTGGAACCGGGCGCGGTTCGCGCCGCTCAGCTCAAGGGGCGGTCCAACTACGTGTGCCTGCGCCGGTGGACCAGTCTCGGCGCGTCGGACACCTTGACCGAGGACGAGGCCAGGGTTCTCGGCAAAACGGCCGTCTGGCTGGACGATACCGAAAATGGCGACCGAACCGACCTCAACCTGGGCTTTGGAGACCACCGGGCATGGCTACGGGTGTGCGCCGACAATCAGGGCGTGTGCCAGTCGTTCCGCGGCGGCGCGCCGTGTTTCCTGCGCCAGGCCCGGCAGCAAGCCGAGGCGGCCAACATCCTGGTGGTGAACCACGCCCTGCTGCTGGCGGACCTGGCGGTCGGCGGCACCGTGTTGCAGGACTACCAGCACCTCATCGTCGACGAAGCCCACCACCTGGAGGAGGAGGCGAGCCGGCAGCTCGGCTTTGAAGTCGCCGAGGACGACCTGCCGCAGGAGCTGGACGGCGTCTATCGCCTGTTCCGGCATCTGACCTCCATCGCCAACCAATCACCCTACGACGAAAACCTCGGCCGGGGTCGGGATGCGCTCACCAACGCCACGGCCAGTTGCAACCAGGCCCTACAGGCGTGGCAGCAGCTATGGGCCGCGATAACAAGCCTCTACCAGTCCCACACCCGGGGCGACAACGATCGGCAGCCGGTGTCCCTGGAACCCTCGGTGCGGCAGAGCCGCGAATGGGGCGCGGCGGCACGCGAATGGGAGTCATTTGCGACCTTCATGGCTGATAGCGTGAACCGCCTGAACGATGTCTGGAGGCTGGTGGACCAGGGGATATTCGACCTCTCCGACGACAGCCAGGCAAACGAACTCATCAGCGCCGTCGACACGATGTCTGAGTTCAATGACCGCCTGGCCTCGGTGTTCGGCCGCTACGACGAGGAACAAATACAGTGGATAGACATGGTGCGGCGCAACGTCACGCTGCATTCCACCCCATTGTCGGTGGGCCCCATCCTGTCCGAAAGGCTGTTCCAGCAGAAAGAGACGGTGGTTTTGACCAGCGCTACCCTCGCCACGGACAGCAACTTCGGCTTCCTGCGCCAACGCCTGGGCTTCCCCGATGATTGCGACGAACTGCTGGTCGATAGTCCCTTCAATTATCGACGCAATACGTTGCTTCTGGTTCCCGACGACCTTCCGGATCCCCGTCGTGGCGCGGACCACGCCCGGGGCACCGCCCAGGTGATTCTCAACATGGCGCAGGCGCTGGACGGACACCTCCTGGCTCTGTTCACATCGCACAGCGCTTTGCGGGAAGCCTCGTTCCAGGTGCGCGGTCGCCTGCGTGCTGCCGGCATCACCGTCCTCGCCCAGGGTATCGACGGCACGCCGCGACAACTGGTTGACCGCCTGCACGCCGACCCGCGCGCCGTGCTGCTCGGCACCGCGAGTTTCTGGGAGGGTGTCGACATGGAATCGGGCATCCTGCGCGGGCTGCTGCTGTGTCGCCTGCCCTTCCCGGTGCCCACGGATCCCATCGTCAAGGCTAGGGGAAACCTGTTCAACAACCCATTCAACGACTACCAGGTGCCTTCTGCGGTCCTGCGTTTCCGGCAGGGATTCGGCCGGCTGATTCGGAACAAGGTGGACCGGGGGGCCGTGGTCATCTTGGACCGTCGCATCCAGACCGCCAACTACGGTGACCGCTTCCTGAACGCGCTGCCCCCCTGCACGGTCGAGCGATCCAGTGTCAACGCCGTTGGCGACCAGGCAGCCCGCTGGCTGCAATTGGATCGTCCACTAGCTGGCTGAGTGATACTCCGGGAGTGGGCGCGGGGGTATCAGCACTGGAACGGACTGTGCAACTGGCGATAGACCAGCCCTTTGACCTGGCGGAAAGCCTCGAAAGCGGCCAGGCCCACCGCTGGAAAAACCTGGGGGATGGTTGGTATTCGGGCGTGTTGGGCCCGTGGCTCATCCACATTCGGCAGCAATCCGGCGGAGTGGAGTATCGCGCCGCCGGAGACGGAGCGGACCCCGCGTCGCTGAACAGCCTGCTGCGCTCTTATTTCCGTCTCGACGACGACATCGACGCGATATATGGCGATATCTGCCGGGACCGGCGGGTCGCGGAAATAGTGGCCCGATATCCGGGGCTGCGCATTCTCCGGCAGGATCCTTGGGAGTGCACGGTAGCGTTCATCTGCTCGGCGACGTCGAACATCCCGCGTATCCACCAGAACATGGAGTCCATGGCGGATAGCCTGGGCGACCCGCTGGAGCTGGACGGCGAGGTTCGACACACCTTTCCGTCGGCGGAACAGTTGGCCTCCGCCGGGGAAGGGTTCCTGCGGGAGTTGGGTCTGGGGTTCCGCGCTCCCTACGTGGTCGCGGCCGCTCAACGAGTCTGCGACGGTGATCTGGACCTGGACGAATTGATCCGGGTGCCCTATCCGGAAACCAAGTCCCGGCTCATGGAGTGCTACGGGATCGGGGCCAAGATCGCCGACTGCATCGCGGTGTTCTCATTGGAAAAGCTGCAGGCCTTTCCCGTGGACGTGTGGGTGCGCCGCGCGCTGGCGGAATGGTACTTCCCCATGCAGAAAAAACCGCCGGACCGGGCGATGGTGGAGTGGGCGCAGGACTACTTCGGGCAGTACGCGGGCTATTCTCAGCAGTACCTCTTCCACGGGCGACGGCGCGAGGGGCGGTAGGGAATAATTTACACCGATGAACGGGATGAACAGGATAAACGGGATGCTGTGATAGGATCAGGCCTGGAGGGAATGAGATGGCGCGGCAGCTCGAAATCACGCAACCGTTTGATCTGAAACTCAGCTTGACTATGGGTCAGGCTTTCCGGTGGCGTCCTTTGGACGAGGGTTGGTTTTCGGGCGTGATTGGCGAAGACCTGGTGCACATCCGCCAAACCGAAACCGGCGTTGAGTACCGGGTGGGCGGGCCGGATGGGGAGCGGACTGCTGACGAAAAAGACGACGAGTTGCTGCGCCGCTACTTCCGCCTGGGTGACGACATCGAGGCAATCTATGCCGACATCAGCCGTGATCTGATTGTTGCTGAGTTGGTGGAGAAATATTGGGGAATGCGCGTTTTGCGGCAGGAACCTTGGGAATGCTTGGTGTCGTACATCTGCGCGGGAAACGCAGGTATCAATGGGATCAAAAGAAATGTGGAGAAAATTGCGGCGCAAAGCCAACGCGTCGTCTGTCTGGACAATGACGTGCGGTCTATTTTCTCAACCGCGGAAGAGGTTCTCCGCGTTGGATTGCCAGCCTTGCGGGACTTGCGCTTGGGCCTCAAGCGAGCTGACAGTATATTCGCCGCTGCCCAACAAGCCTGCAATGGCACGCTCAATCTGCGCAGTCTTTCGAGTATGGGCACGTCAAGCATGGATGCGGCCCGCCGATTGGATGCTTGCCCCGGCATTGGCCCCAAGATTGCCAATTGCATTGCACTGATGTCTTTGGACAAACTGGACGCGTTCGCGGTGGACGTGTGGGTATTGAGAGCATTAGAACACTGGAGTTACCAACAGAAAGGTTGCCCAACCGTCAGGAAGGGCTCCAAGGGGAAGTACCAATTTCATGACAGCATCCACTGGCGAGTGACAAATTGGGCGCAGGGCTACTTTGGCAAATATGCCGGCTACTCCGGCCAATATCTTTTTCACGGAATTGAGCCGAATAAGTGAACTCCGCGGGTGGAAAGTAGCATGACCCGGCGAGTCCGAATCCCCGGCCCTTTCGACCTGGCCCTTACCCTTACCATGGGCCAAACCTTCCGCTGGCGTCCCTTTGGCGACGGCTGGTTTTCCAGTGTGATCGGGCCGATTATGTTCCACGTCCGGCAGATTGACGAGGGAATTGAGTACGAGGCGGCGGGTCTGACGGGGTACTCGGACGACCCCGGTGAATGCCTGCGCCGTTATTTCCGGTTGGACGACGACATTGACGCCATCTACGCCGATATCGCCCGTGACCCGAAAATGGCTACCATTATGCGCGAGTTTCCGGGGTTGCGTCTCCTGCGGCAGGATCCTTGGGAATGCCTGTTGTCCCAACTTTGCGCGGCCTGTGCGGATGACGAACCGGACGACGAGCCGTTGGAAACCGCTGCGAAACACCTTGGCTCGAAACTCGAACTAGAGGGCGATGTTCGTTACACATTCCCAACACCCGATCGATTGTTGTCCGACCATCGCTTCGCGCACCTAATCTGGAAGTGGCTCTTGGGTTCAGAACCAGCCTGGAACATCACTAAAATTACCAAGCTTATCGAAGATGGCGAAACGGATTGGAGTAAATTGCGCCGCCTTCCCTATGAGGAGGTTAAGCAAAAGCTCCGGCAATTCCCTGGCGTCTCCGACGAAACCGCAGAGCGTATCTCCCTCTTTGCGCTGGACAGGCTGGAAGCGTTTCCCCTAGACGACTGGGTCTGGCGCGCCATCACCGAAGCTTACCCGGAATGGGGTTTCCCGGAAAAGTCGGCACCTACTGACTGCGAACGGCGCGAAGTGGCAGAGCGGGCGCGGCAGGTATTCGGCGAGTACGCCGGTTATGCCAATCAATACCTGTTCCACTGGCGGCGGCAGCTCGGCGAGGAACCCTTGTCTTTCGCTCACCGTTGGCATGGCAAACTTCGATTGCCCCCGGGTAAAACCGTGGATGATGTCCGGTACGAATACCTGCCTCGGAAGTATCTCTCCTGATGCTTATTGACAACAACGTGCTGCTTGACCTCACGCTCAATCGGCCGCCGCATTACCGAGCGGCGCGAGATCTTATCGACCGGATTGAGACTACCTCGACAACTGCCTTTGTCGCTTGGCACACCGTAGCCACTTTCTATTACATCGTACAGCGCGAGATAAACCGGGGAGTTGCCCATAATGCCGTCGTGCGTTTGACTAGCTTTTTGACCGTTGCGCCAACCAGCCATTCGTCCATGCTATACGCCCTGAACCTCGCCATGACGGATTTCGAGGACGCCATGCAGGTTGCCGCCGCCCAGGCAGCCGGCGCACAGCACATCATCACTCGGGACATCGGGGATTTCACCAACTCTCCAATCCCCGCCATCCTGCCGGAGCAGGCGCTACGGGAGTTGTTCTAGTAGCGATGTTCCCTCACTCCCCCGCCAATAATCCGAAAGTGCTGCAGGCTCTCCGCATCTCTAAACGCCTCTAAAGCCCGCCGCATGGCCGGCTTGCTCTGGCGTTTGCGGGCGTCCAGTAGGATGCCGACCACCGTGCCGCTGTGGGCCACGTTCACGCCCACGGCGCCGATTTCAGCGGCTAAATCCGACGCCCGCGCCACCCACGGGGCGGCGTCATCCGGCCGCCCGGCCCGCGCCGAGATGGTTGCCCCCCGACCTACCAGTTCCGGGTCGCAGCGGCGGATGCCTTCTCGCACCAACTCCAGGGCCTCAGTGGTGGCATCGGCGGCCGACCGCCAATGCGCTTCGCGATCAATCCGGTTGAACTCCAGGGTGTCCACCTGACCACCGCGGTCGATGACGATTACCTCCATCGGCGGAGGAGCACCAAGCAAGTCGACAATTTTGCCCTGCCTATGATCGAACATGGCGATGCCGGGGAACATCACGCCGTCGGTCGGCTCCACCGCCAGCGCGATTCTTGCAACGGTATCCGGCGACAAATCGACACCCGCGGCCTTGCCCGTCGCGCACACTGCCGCCGTGATGTCCGCGCTGCTGCTGCCCATGCCTTTGCCGGTGGGTATTGGATTGGCGATGACAACCTCCACGGTCAGGCCGGCAACTTCCAGGCGCGGAGCCAACTTTATCAACGCTTGCGACACGGCCTGTCGGGTTTTGGGCAAATGCTCTATGCCCCGGACGGTTCCCGCCACCTCTTGAGAACCGGCGATCCGCAGCGTCACCGTGGCCCGCGAAAACTGGTTGATGGGGCAGGTCACCAGGAAATGCGTTCCGCCCGTCATGCCCTGCACCAGTTCGCCGCAGGTTCCCGGAGCCAGAACTGAAGCGGTTCCCAACGTCTCGTCAGTCATCGCGCCGCCGAATCGCCGCCTGCCGCCAGTCAGCGGGCGGCCGGCATGGGCTTGATTGCTACCGGCAAACCCGCAACGACCATGGTGACCCGGTCAGCCGCCTCTGCCATCGCCTGGTTCACCGTGCCCAGCAGATCCTGAAACTGGCGGCCCATCGTGGTAGTGGCAATCAAAGAGTAGCCGACTTCGCTGCTGACGACCACCGCATGGTGATCCAACTCCCGGATGTAATCCGCAAAACGCCGCACTGCCCCCACGATTCGGGCTTCCAGTTCCATCCGCGGAGTCGTCTCGTGCTGTAGCATCAGGTTGGAAACCCAAACGTCCATCGAATCCAGTAACAGGACGACGGGCGAATTCGTGACCTGCGAGTGATCCTGCAGCGCTCCCACCGGGTTGAGCGAGGCTTCGAGCGTCTGCCAGTTGTCAGGACGGCGTTGCCGGTGTCGTTGAATGCGCTCTTCCATTTCCGCATCAACGGCGATGCCCGTGGCCACGTAAAGCACCGGCTCGGGCCCGGCGATTTCGGCTGCCAACCGTTCCGCGTAAGCGCTTTTGCCCGACCGGATGCCGCCCAATACCAGGTGGATCGAGCTCATAGCGCCGGCGTCAGTCCCGTCATGTCGTACACCAGGTCCATGCGCAGGCTGTCACGCACCCAGTCGGCGAGCCGGTCGTACTCCCGGTCGCGGGCCACGTCCACTCCATCGGGCAGCGTTACGCCCTTGCGCCGCGCCAGTTCGCCCAGGATGGCTCGGCGGACGCCGGCGTTGTGGAACAGTCCGTGGATGTAGGTACCCATGACGCGACCGCTGGCGTCCAGCGCTCCGTCAAACGCCGTCTCTGGCGTGACGGCGGCGTCGGCTCGGTCAACCACGGCGAACGGCGGTATGACGCCTTCACCCGCGGTTCGACCCATGTGTATCTCGTAGCCAACCACCGTTTCCCCATCGGCGCCCGACATCAGGTGGCCGCGCGTAGTCGCCTCCTGCCGCACGGTGGCTTCCACTCGGTGCGTTTCCTTGGTGCCCGCGAAGGTGGTCACCAGAGGGAGCAGCCCGAGGCCGTCCGCGGCGCCGATGGAGGACTCGATGCGATCCGGGTCCAGCAGTGTCTTGCCCAGCATCTGGTAGCCACCGCAGATGCCGATGATCGCAGACCCGCGATTCATAGCCCCCATGACGGCTTGGCACAATCCCTGCTGTTCCATCCACATCAGGTCGGGGATGGTCGTCTTGCTGCCCGGAAGAATGACCAGATCCGGCCGACCCAGCCGGTCGCCGCTCTGCACGTACCGCAGCGAGACCCCCGGCTCCCTGGCCAGCGGATCGAAGTCGTCGAAGTTCGAAATGTGGGGAACCTGCACCACCGCCACGTCCAGCACGTCAGGCGAGGACGCATGAGCGGGCGTAAAGTCCAGCGCCACGGAGTCCTCTTCAGGAATGTGTATGTCCCTGAAATGGTGAACCACGCCCACCACTGGCTTGTTGGTGTAGTCTTCCAGCCAGGTCAGGCCGTCGGTCAACAGCGAAACGTCTCCGCGGAACTTGTTTATCAGCAGCCCCTTGACCCGGTCCCGCTCCGCATCGTCCAGCAGTTGCAGCGTGCCCACCAGCGATGCGAAGACGCCGCCCCGGTCGATGTCGCCGCACAGAAGCACCGGCGCGTTGGCGTGCAGCGCCACTCGCATGTTGACGATCTCGGTGGCTTTCAGGTTGATCTCCGCCGGGCTGCCTGCTCCCTCGATGACAACCACGTCGTGCTGGCGGCGCAAAGCGTCCAGCGAACTGGATACTGATTCCCAGAGGGTGGCTTTAAGGTCGAAATAGTCGCGGGCCCGGGCTGAGGTCAGCGGACGGCCCATCAGCACCACCTGGGCGTGGCTGTCGGCCTCGGGTTTGAGCAAAACCGGGTTCATTTCCACCCGGGCTTCAACGCCGGCGGCCTCGGCCTGGACGGCCTGGGCGCGGCCGATCTCGCCGCCGTCCGGCGTGACGTACGAGTTGTTGGACATATTCTGCGCTTTGAACGGCGCGACCCGCAGCCCGTCCTGGCGGAATATGCGACACAGCGCCGACACCAGCACGCTCTTGCCGACGTGGGACGCCGTGCCCTGGACCATAATGACCCGGCCGGCCGGTGGGGTGTTTTGTGTTGTCATCGCTCGTGTTCTTACTCGCCCAATTGACTGCGTATCTGAACTTGCGCTACGCGGCATTAAACCACAGTTTTCGCGCCGGTGGCCCCGCGTTCCCGGTAGCCCGCTTTTGCTATCTCAAGGGGGCGCTGATCCAGCGATGCCCGCTGGCGATCAATGGCCCCTCCGTTGCGTAATGGTATGTTGGATGCTACCGTTACCGGCGTGCTCGCGAGATTACTTCCGTGGCTGATGAAGCTGAAGGCTTGCCGGATACCGGTTCGCGCTTGTCGGTGTCTAACCTTCCTGGCCGCGCTCACCGCGGTTTTGCTGGCCGCGCTGGCCTGTGCGTTGGGTCCGGGCGCAGCCGAACATAACGAAATGTCTATGACTATCAACCGTATCGCATACATCGACGCCGACGGCCAATTGGTCACCTCCAACCCGGACGGTTCTGGCCGCAATTTGCTGACGACCGGCGCGGTGGCGCGAGCTGGCGGAATCCTCGCCCAGCCACAGCGCAGCAATGTGATGTACAGCTGGCCCGTGTGGTCTCCGGATGGCTCTCGCATCGCTGTGTCGCTGCTGCGGGGCGACTCTCCCAGCGACGCGCAGATCAGCCTCCACTCGCTGGAATCGTCCACGGGAGTAGGCGGAGCGGCCTTTGTCAACGAGGCCCCGCTCACCATCGCGGAAGGCACTCCCCACTATGTCCAGTGGTCTCCCGACGGGCAGAAACTGGGAATCACGGCCGCAACCCCGGAAGGTCTGACCTTGTTCGTGGTGGATGCGTCCCCCGCGCCGCAGTCCGGTCCGCCCAATGTGCCATTGGCGGTACAAAGGGGTGCGCCCCTGTATTTCGACTGGTCGCCGGATAGTTCTTCTTTGGCGGTGCACAGCAACGAGGACGTTCTGCTGGTTCGGCCGGACTACGACGCCCAGCAGTTCAGCGTGCAGCCATTGGCCCGGTCTCGTTCGTTCCGCACGCCGGCCTGGTCTCCCGATGGCAGCCGGCTGGCCTGGTCAGCCCCCGGCGGCGATAGCGAAGCGTTGTGGGTGGGACGACCCGACCAACCCGATGACGCTGCCCTCCGGTTGGCCGAGGTCGAAGGCTCGTGCGCTTTCCTGTGGTCTGCGGACGGCACGGCAATCGCAGTGGCTGACCGGCAGATCGCCGGTTCGCCGGCGTACCGCCGATTGCGCCTTCTGGCCGTCGACGGCAGCGCCGAGCGGATGGTCAAGGAGGACGATTGGGTGCTGGGATTTTTCTGGGAGCCCAACGGCGACCGCTTAGCCTGGGTAGCCCTGAACCCCGAAGAGCGCACCATGGAGTGGAGAATCGTCGAGGGCTTGACCTCCGATGATGCCGGCGCCGAGGCGGACAACGCCGTGGGAGGATTCCGCTTTTCGCCCAGCGGAGAGACGTTCCTGATGCTGGCGTTCTTCGACCAGTATGCGCGGAGCCACTCCCCCTGGGCTCCGGACGGATCCGCTTTGGTCGTGGCTGGAACGCAACAATACTTGTCCGACAGGCGCAACGGCAGCAGTGGTGGAGGCTCCCGCGTATACGTCGTGGAAACCGGCGAAGGCGGAGAACTGCGTGACATCGCCAACGGCAGCATGGCCGTATGGTCATCCCGGTAGGCCGGCTCAAGCGTGTCCACTTTCAGGACAGCGACACGTCAGAAGCAGGATTTCCAGGATTGCATTCGTACTACGGCAAAGTACCTATCCTGTCCATCGCGCCAATCCGGCGCATCCTGCTTCTATAGACGATGATGAAAATTACCCCGGAGGTACAGATACAAATGTTGCGTGCGACCGCCATTCCCTCGATCATGGACCGCCGTTGGCACTGGTGGGGCATTGCGATTGCGTTGTGCGTCGGTCTGCTGGCGGTAGCGTGCGGTGGCTCTGATCCTCCGGCCGCTCCGTCAGAACCGGCGGCCGCTCCCGCAGCCCAGCCGGCCGCCGAACAGCCTACCCCCACGCCGCCGCCGGATCCGGCGGCCCTGCTGGTGGAAACGGCCGAGAACCTCCGGCAGGCGCGGTCTTTTAACTTTGTGCTCGAGCACGAATCCGGCAGCATCTACGTCAGTTCGGTTCAAGCCAAGGCCACCGTTGCCAAAGGCGGCTGGGATGTCGAGCAGGGCGCGCAAATGACTATTGACGCCTATCTGGTTTCCGGCGCTGACGCCTCTACTGAGGACGGCACCTACGTTGAACTGAACATGATCGTTACGCCCGACAGCTACTTCCTCACCGATCCCCTGTCCGGCTACTGGACCAAGCGCCCCTTCTCCAGCATCTCAATCCCCATCACTGAGCTGAACAACATCATCGGCGCCGCCGCCGACTCCATTGAAAACCCCGTCCTTGTCGGAGAGGAGGAAATCGACGGCAAAAGCGCCTACAAGATTACCGGCGACGCTCCCGCGACAGTGATGGACTGGCTGCTGCTTTTCCCCGTGGAGGGCCAGCGGGTGGACGTGGAAGTCTGGACGGACACCGAGGGGAAAATCCTCCGTCAAGCCCGCATCATCGGCCCCATCGGGGAATATGACGACGCTGACACCGTGCGCAAAGTAACGGTGAGCGACTACAATGCCCCCGTTGAGATTGAAATCCCCGGACCCGACGACTATCTTGACCTCTCCAATATCCAGCAGTAATCGACCACCGCTTTCTGCTCTCCCCGGCCCCTGCTTTGTCTGATGTTGAGTCGATTGCAACAGCACTCTCTCCCACCGTGGGTGATGGTAGCGGCTATCGCTACGGGCACTTTCATCACTGCCCTGGACCAGACGGTGGTGGTGACTGCGCTGCCGGCCGTGATGGTGGACCTGAAAATCCAGTTGGCGCGGCTGGAGGCGGTTATCTGGGTGGTTACGGCCTACCTGCTGGGCTATACCGTCGCGATGCCCCTCCTCGGCCGGCTGGCCGATGTGTACGGCTACACCCGCATCTACCAGTGTTCTCTCCTCGTGTTCTGCGTGGGAACGACCCTGGTTGCGCTGTCGGGGGAATGGGGCTGGCTGAACGACCAGATTGACCCACTGGATCAGATTGTCATTGCGAGGGTGGTGCAGGCCGTCGGCGGGGGCGGCACGGTGCCCATCAGCCTGGCCATCGCGGCGGCGCTGGTGTCGCCGGAGAAACGGGGGCTGGCCCTGGGCATCGTCGCCGGCGCGGCCGAAGCGGGCAGTATGCTGGGGCCGGCCTACGGCGGCGCAATTATCGAAATCTGGAGCTGGCGGGGCATATTCTGGCTCAACGTGCCCCAGGCCGCCGTTATTGCCACCGCCCTGCTGTTCCTGCCCAACCAGCGGTTCGCCGACGCCCGCATGGATTACCGCGGCGCAATCGTGCTCACGGTTGCCTTGGTGTTGCTCTCTCTGGCGGTAGCCCACGAGGGCCTCTTCCGGCTGTCCTCCTGGACGCCCTACTGGCTGCTGGTGGGTTTCCTGGTCAGCACCGGAGCCTTGGTGTTGCTGCAACGGCGAACGGTGCAGCCGCTGCTGTCCGGCGCCCTGTTCCGGGCCTGGGCTTTCGTGATGGCCAACATTGCCCAGCTACTGGTGGGAATTGCCCTCATCGTCGCCATGGCCGCCATGGTGATCATGGCCAACACGGTGATGGACGTGCCGGAGCGCCCGGTTGACCACCTGACGGCGGCGCTGTGGCTGCTGCGGATGACGGGGACGATCCCCATATTCTCCGTGGTCGGCGGTCTGCTGCTGCGCTGGATTGACGCCCGCTGGGTGACCATACCCGGGTTGGCGCTGATTGCCGTCGGGATGTTCCAGGTCGGCGGCTGGCCTTTGCTGGGACTGCCCGGTTGGCAGATTGAAATCAGCGACCCGAAACTGACCATCGACATGTTAATCGCCGGCATCGGGTTCGGGCTGGTCATCGCCCCGCTGATGCACCGGGCGATTCTGTCGGCGCCGGTGGATTACCGGGCAGTATCGGCGTCAATGATCGTGGTGGCGCGGATGCTGGGGATGACGCTGGGGATGGCGGCGTTGTCAGCCTGGGGCGTCAATGAGTTGCTGACTATCTTTGACGAAACGGTGGCCCTGCCGGCCGCCGAGCGTCGGGACGTGATAAGCACGGCCAGCCTGGACCTGTTCCACAGCTTCTTCCGCGCCGCCGGCATCCTCGCCATCTTGGCCATTGTCCCGGCAACGCTGATGCGCGCCAGCCCGATGGAACGGGCCGAGTTGACCGGAACAACCGCCGCGGAAATGGCGGCGGGGGACAGGTTGTAGCCCTGCCAGTGCACCCGCGCCCCGAGACGGCCCGCATCGCACCCGACCCCACAGGAGGTGACCAACATGATACGGATGGGCGCAACAGGTTCTCCGGCACACCTCGACCTTTGCCGCGCGCTGGAGACGGTGTTCCGTCGCAACGGCGTAGAATTCGATTGGGTGCTCTATTCCGGCTACGACGAGATGGTGGATGCCTTCACTCGCGGCGAGATCAATCTGGCGTGGAACGGCCCGCTGTCCCACGTAAAGATGCGCCGCGCCTTGCCGAACGGAGCCCCGGTGCTCGCGCTGCGCGACGTCGATGTCGGCTTTACCACCAGGTTCATCACCCGCTCCGACTCCGCCATAGATACCGTGGAGGACTTGCCCGGCACGCGGTTCGCCTTTGCCGCGCGAGATTCGGTGGAAGCTGGCCTATTGCCGGTTTATTTCCTCAAGCAGATGGGCATCCACCCTTCGCGCACCCTGACGGCCGCCGATTTCTATGACCAACGCGACCAGCGCCACGGCTCGGACCAAGTTGACGTGGCCTTGCAGGTGCTGAACCGCACCTATGACGCCGGGGCGATCAGCGCGCGCGCCTTCGAAACCCTGGGCGAGCGGCATGGCATTGACACCAACGACCTGAAGGTGTTCTGGAGCAGCCCGGGCTACAGCCACTGCTGCTTCACCGCGCGTCCTGAGGTTGATCCCGCAGAGGCGGCGCAGGTAACTGCGGCGCTGGTGTCCGTCGACGACCGCGATGACGCTGGCCGCGCCGTGCTCAAGGCCGAGGCTTGCGACCGGCTGCTGCCCGGCATCCAAGACGGCTGGGATCTGGTGGAAGCCGCAGCTATCGCGGAAGGACTTATCTGATAACCGCGTTGCCCCTGATATATCCCTGCGCTATGCTGATCGCACGGCACAATTCAGAGGGAACGTCACGATGTCAACGGAAATGCAGCTCAGAACCGCCCAGGACTACCTGGACGCCGCCGACCGGGAGTTTGAGAACGCCGACGCGCTGGCGGCTACCGAACACCTGTGGGCGGCAATAACCCATACCCTCAAAACTGCCGCCTCAAAAAGCGGCTGGGATTATGACTGCGATGACCTGTACCCAGTGGTGGAGAGGTTGGCCAAGATGGATGAGCAGGTCGGCGAAATTCTGCTCAGTTCATATGGAGCGGCAGAAGGCTATCCGAACCTGGTTCGCGCCGGCAATCTCCGATTTGAGGATGGCGATACCCACTGGGCCCGGCGGGTGGTGCACGAATTCATCCATACCGTGCGGGAACTAGCGGGTTGAGCCTATGACCCTACCGACACTATCGGTTCAGGAACACTCGCAAATGGCGTTGACCTTGCTGGAGGAATCCGACGCCGAGTTTGACGCTGGCAAAGCAATGAAAGGGTCGGAAATGCTGTGGGGAGCAACGGCCCACGCTATGATAGCCGTCGCTCTCCAGCAAGTGCGACCGTACAACAGCCATGGCTCACTGAATAACCTCGCCAAACGATTGCGCACCACCACCGGCCAGCCTTATTGGCTCACTGAGTTCAACATCACGGAACGTTTCCACAACAATTTCTATCACGGACAAGAGAGTGAAATTTGGATAGCGCGTTACCGGCCGCGAGTAAGCATTTTCGTTGCTCGCCTGCTTGCCGTAGCCAACGAACCCGTTTGAGGAGTTGACAACTTGACCGAAAAAATCGGTTTCATCGGTCTGGGGCGCATGGGTCTGCCCATGTCCTACAACCTGTTGCGTGCGGGCTATGACCTCACCGTTCACAATCGGAGCCAGGAGAAGGTCCGTCAGATCGCCGATGCTGGGGCCACGGCCGCGGCGTCCACCGTCGAAGTCATGGCCAATTGCGACATCGTGCTGGCCTGCCTGCCCGACGTGGCGACCTGCGAGGCAGTGCTACTTGGCGACGATGGCGCGCTGCCCAACGCACGCCCCAGGCAGATCATCGTCGACCACAGTACCGTCGGGGCTGCGACCTCAAAAGCCTGCGCTGAAGCTGCCGAAAAGCGCGGCGCAATGTTCCTCGACGCTCCCATCAGCGGCGGCACCGAGCGCGCCACCGACGGCACCCTGACCATCATGGTGGGCGGCCCGGCAGAGGCGTATCAACGAGCGCTGCCGGCTTTCGATGTGATGGGCGCGGTGGTTCGACACGTCGGGCCGACGGGTTCCGGGACGGCGGCCAAGCTGGTGAACCAACTGCTGGTGGGTATCCACATGGTTGCGGCGGCGGAGGCGATGCTTTTGGGCGCGAAGTCCGGCGCCGATCCCGCGCTTGTCTTTGAGTTAGTCAACTCAGGGTGGGGACAGAGTTTCCTATTGGGACGCAACGCTCCGGCCATGCTCGACCGTGATTTCGATGGCGTGCGCACCCAGTTGCGGGTGTTCCTCAAGGATCTGGGGCTCATCCAGGAAATGGCCCGCGAGTTGGAAACGCCCATCGCCGCCGGTGATTTGGCTTATAAATTGCTGAGCGAAGCGGTGGAGCAGGGCCTGGGTGATCTGGACAGCGCGGCCATCGTGCTTCCCATGGAGCAGCAGGCCGGTTTCGAAGTTCGCCGCGTTGACGCCGAGTGATTGGCATGGATGCACAGGATAAACAGGATGACTTTGGGAGAATTGAGCAATGGCCGATGAAATGATCGTCTACTTCAACGGTGAAATGACGCCCGCAAGCCAGGTCGCGCTTTCGATCTACGACCGCGGGTTCCTCTACGGCGACGCGGTGTTTGATGCCACGCGCACCTTCGGCGGCCAGACCTTCCGGCTGGATCGCCACATTGATCGTCTGTACAACTCGCTGCGCTACCTGCGCATCGACGTCGGCATGAGCAAGGAGGAGATGACCGAGGCCACCGAGGCTGTGGTCGCGCACAATCATCCCCTGCTGCCGCCGAGCCAGGACATGTGGGTGATGCAGCGCATCAGCCGCGGCGTGGAGGGACCCAATCGCTCCGGAGGGCCCAGTCCCACGATCATCATCGAGAGTCATGCCATCCCCTTCGCCGCCCGCGCTCCGCTGTACCGGGACGGCGCGCGCATCAGCACGCCGTCGGTTGCCCGCATCCCTCCCCGTTTCCTCAGCCCCCGCGCGAAGACCCACAACTACCTCAATCTCATCATGGGCGAACTGGAGGTTCATGGCGAGGACCCAGACGCGTGGGCCATCCTGCTGGACGAATTCGGCAATCTCACCGAGGGCCGAGGCAGCAACGTTTTCCTGATCAAGGACGGCGCCGTGATGACCCCCAAGTCCCAGTACGTGCTGGAAGGGGTTACCCGCAACCAGACCCTGGAGCTTGCCGACGGTCTGGGTCTCGCCACCGCCGAGTGCGACATCGACCTGTATGACGCCTACACCGCCGACGAAGCGTTTCTGACCTCCACCAGTCTGTGCATCTGCCCGGTGTCGGCGGTCAACGGCGCGACAGTTGGCGATGGCAATGTCCCCGGACCCGTCACCGAACGCCTGATGACGGCCTTCAGCGATCTCGTCGGCATGGACTTCGCCGAACAGTATCTGGCACATTTGCCGTCGTAGTTTCCCGTACTCCCGCACCCAAGCCAAGGAGGCGAACAATGCCCGAATACCTACCCGGCATCGTCGAACCCAACCAAGAAGCTCAGCAGCTTGCCACCGATTTCGTGTTCACCGAGGGCCCGCTGTGGCACCCCGACGGCTACTGGCTGTTCGTGGACCTGAGGCGCGAACCTCCCGTAATTCATCGCATGTCCCCCGCCGGCGGGACCCCTGAGATCATTCGCGAGCCCAGCGGCGGCACCAACGGCATGACCCTGGACCTTCAGGGCCGCCTGCTCATGTGCGAGGGCGATAACCGGCGCATCACGCGAATGGAGTCCGACGGCACCATCAACGTGGTGGCCGACCGATGGGACGGCAAACGATTCCACCGCCCCAACGACATCGTCTGTCGCAGCGACGGCAGCATCTACTTCACCAATCCCAGCGGCCGCGTCCCGGAGGAAGAGCAAGAGATCGAGTGGCCCGGCACCATCCATCGCATCGCTCCGGACGGAACGGTGGATCTGTGCGCCCACGACATCGACTTCCCCAACGGCATCGCGTTCTCCCCGGACGAGTCGGTTCTTTACGCCTCCAACACCCGCAAGCTTGGCGAACGCCCGGACCAGTATTGGGACGGCGAGGTCAAGCAGAACCAGTTCATCCAGGCTTATGACGTGGCGGCCGACGGTTCCTTGAGCAACAGCCGCGTTTTCGGAAGTATGGCTTCCGCAGAGGATGGGGTGCCCGACGGCATGAAGGTGGACGCGGAAGGCCGGGTGTACTGCACCGGCTCCGGCGGCGTGTGGGTCTTTTCGCCGGCCGGCGAGCATCTGGGCATAATCCGCGTCCCGGAGATACCGGCCAACTGCGCCTTCGGCGGGCCGGACTTCCGGACCATGCTCTTCACCGCTCGCACTTCGGTGTACAGCCTGCGCATGACCACGCCGGGCAACCCGCTGCCACGAGCGTAGATACCACCTGCCATCTCGTCATTCCCGCGAAAGCGGGAGTCCAGAAATCAGTCAGGAAAACCAATGCGAGAATTCGACGCAATCGTAATCGGAGTCGGCGGCATGGGGAGCGCCGCCGTCTACCATCTGGCCCGGCGGGGCTGGAAGGTGTTGGGCCTGGAGCAGTACGACATTCCCAATGAGATGGGCTCTTCCCACGGCGTCAGCCGCATGATCCGACTCGCCTATCACGAAGACCCATCCTACGTTCCGCTGCTCTATCGAGCCTACGAGCTTTGGCATCAACTGGAAAACGTGGCCGGCGAAAAACTGCTGGTTACCACCGGATGCGTCCGCGGCGGCGTGGGTGCGAACCAACTGCTGGAAGGCTCGCTGGAAACCGTGACCCAGCATCATCTCCCCTATCGCATCCTGAGCGGCCCAGAGGTGAACCGGGAGTGGCCCGGCTATCAGCTTCCCGAAGAGGCGGAAATGCTCTACGAGCAGCAGGGCGGGTTCGTGCTGTCGGAGCGGTGCATCGTTGGGCACGTTTCCGCGGCTTTGGAAATCGGAGCCGAAGTGCATGGCCGCGAGTCCGCGTTGAGCTGGGAACCAACCGCCGGCGGTGGAGTGGTCGTCACGACTGACAAGGACACCTACACCGCCCGTCGCTTGGTGGTTACCGCCGGAGCCTGGGCGGGCAAGGTTGCGCCCGAAGTCGCCGCCCACGCCGTCCCGGAACGGCAGGTGCTGGGGTGGTTTGCGCCCTATCGCCCGGAGCTTTTCCGCCCAGAGAATTTCCCGTGCTTCGGCATGGAGGTCGAAGAGGGCCGTTTCTACGGGTTCCCGTCTTACGGCATACCTGGCTTCAAGCTGGGCATGTTCAACCATTTCCGCGAGCAGGTCGATCCGGACACCATGGACCGGGAACCCAACGCCCGGGATGAGGCCGCATTGCGAGGGTTCACTGAGCGCTACTTCCCCGAGGCGGCCGGCCCGACCCTAGCGCTGAAGACCTGCATGTTCACCAACACGCCCGACGAGCATTTCATCATCGACACGCTGCCCAATCACCCGCAGGTTTCGGTGGCCGCCGGGTTTTCCGGGCACGGCTTCAAGTTCGCCAGCGTGGTGGGCGAGATCATGGCCGACCTGGCGGAGCACGGCCAGACCGACCACGACATCGGGCTGTTCCGCCTGGGCCGGTTTTAGGAGGTGGACATTGTGGCCGATGAATTCGTCAATCCTTTCCCGGGAATGAATCCATACCTGGAAACCAGTGGGTTGTGGCCGGACGTGCATAACCGTCTGATTGGGGCGATCAGCTCTTCTCTGAGGCGAACCCTGCCGCAACGATATTCAGTAGTTACCGAGGAGCGCGTCGTGATCGGGCACAATCCTCCGGAAGAGCCACGCCGCAGGTACGCAATCCCCGATGTCGTTATTTTCAGCTCCAGCAACGTTGCCCGGCCGACGGAAGCCAGTGCCGCAATGAACACTCGTGCGGTGACGGTTGTTATACCGGAAGCGTACTGGGTCCGCCAGCGTTTTCTTACCGTCAGAGAACAATCTCGCGGTTACGCAGTAACTGTGCTGGAAGTTATCTCTCCTACCAACAAGTACCAGGGAGATGGCCGGCGCGACTATATTGACAAGCGGTTACGCATCATGGAAAGCGGCACCCATCTGGTGGAAATCGATCTGATACGTGTCGGCGACCCCCTACCTGTGGAAGGCTATGATGGGAGCGAACCGTACCGTATTCTGGTCAGCAGGAGTGAGCTTCGGCCATCGGCGGAGTTGTATCCTTTCGGCCTGCAAGCCATCATTCCAGACATTGCAATGCCACTGCTGCCGGATACGGATGAGCCGACACTCCAGCTAGGCGAAATAGTGAACGACATATACTTGCAGGATTACTACGGACGGCTGCTCAACTACAACGAAGACCCGTCCGGACCGTTGTCTGACACCGACCGGAAATGGCTGGACCGGATACTGCGCGAGCAGGGCCTTCGCTCCTGAGCGAACCGCCGGCCCGGGCACATACCGCATCGGGAGTCATGCTATGGAAAACCCCTTTGCCAACCCCTTTCCGGGCATGAACCCGTATCTGGAATCGAGCCGGCTGTGGCCGGAGGTTCACAACAAGATTATCACTGAAATGCATCGGTTCTTGCGTCGGTCGTTACCGTTTCGGTACACGGTCATCATGGATGAGCGCGTGCCCGTTGGCAACGACCCCTCGCGTGACGCTCCGGCGCGGTACCCCAGGCCTGATTTGACCATCAGGGACAGCGGTGTGCGCGAGCGTGCTGTTGCCACCTATCAGACAGAGGGCCGGGTAACCGCCAGGCTTCCGCTGGATGACGAAACGCCCCGGGAGATGTTCCTCACCATCGGCGAACGCGGTCAGGAAGACCCGGTGACTATCGTGGAGTTGCTGTCCCCCAGCAACAAGATTGCGGGCGGACACGGGCGCAGCCAGTATTTGGACAAGCGCCAACGGGTGATTTTCAGCGAGACTCATCTGGTGGAGATCGACCTTGTGCGCCGCGGCCGGCCCATGCCGGTGGAAGGGTTTGACGGCGACGCGCCTTACCGTCACCTCATCAGCCGATGGCAGACGCGCCCGGAAGTGGACCTGTATCCTTTCCGCCTGCAAACGCCAATCCCCGATGTTCCGGTGCCGTTGATGGAGGAGGATGCTGACGCGGTGGTCCCGCTGGGCGCATTGGTTCACGATATGTACGAACAGGATTACTACTCCAATTACGCGGACTACAGCAACGACCCGGAAGGGCCACTGTCGGACGACGATCGCGAATGGATCGACCGGATGCTGCGCGAAAAGGGGTTGCGGACCTGAGGTCTTGAGGAACCCCGATATGAAGATTGCCTACGTTGCAGCCATCATCCTCGTCTGGCTCGCTACCGCCCACCCCGGCTGGGGGATCGATCTGGGCGGACATACCCTGGAACGGCGCGGCGCCTGGGCGTAATGTGATCTGGCTGCTGGTGGCCGTGGGGGGTGCCGCTGGGTCGGTGCTGCGGTACGCCGCGGGCCGGCTGGCGGCGCACTACTTGGGCGCAGACACGGTGGTGGGCACTTTCACGGTCAACGTTGCCGGCTCTTTCGCCCTGGGCGTGCTGGCCACCCTGTTCATATCCCGCAGCGACTGGCCGCTGGAACTGCGCGCCATGCTGACAGTGGGTCTGCTGGGAGGTTTCACCACCTTTTCCACTCTGGCCTACGACGGTGTGCGGCTCGTATCCAGCGGAGAACTGGGTCGCGCCGGCATTTCCATCGCGGCCAACCTGGCCGTGGGGCTGGCCGCTGCTTACTTGGGCGTTCTAGTGGGACGAACGGTATCCTGAAATGGTATGTATGCAGAAACTCCGACCCCATAGCAACCGGACGCCAATCAAGTCCATCGTACTGTTGGTGGCGACAGTAGCATGGGTTACGGGCGCGATATCCGGGTGCAGGCCGGAGGCGCCGGAACCGCCTCCGGTAACGTATCTGCCGACCTTAAGCTACAACCCGGGAGCCGTAATGTTGGTTGGACCGGGAAGTATGGGGCCTCTAGAAGAGTACAGCAGGCCGGTGCCTTATCGACCAAAGATACCCACCCATCTACAGGTTGAGATCCTCAGACTTGATGGAACCATCTGCTGCCTACCCGATGATTGGCAAACCAGGCGTCTGATTCTCCAAGTAATCACCAAAACAGCCGAAGACGTTGACGGAGTGGCAGAGCTCATGAAGGAAAAGGGATTCATCGACGTAAGAACTCATACGGGCGGCGATCCATCAATTTACCCGCCAGGGTCCGTTAGTGGATATCTGCCTTACGATCGATTGCTGGTGTTGGATGAAGTCGCGAATCTTAACGGCGTTTCCCATATAAAAGAAATCCATCCAGCGCGGCCGGCCCTAATGTGAAAACAATCTCCACCACGATGACCGGCGCAAAGACGGTGAAACTACGGGGGAAGCATCCGGCATTTCCATCGCGGCCAACCTGGCCGTGGGGCTGGCGGCCGCCTATGCTGGCGTATTGGTTGGTCGGTCGTTGTCGTAAAATTGCTGTTCCGGGGTTGCTGATCCTTCGTCTCTCGATTTGGAGAGGTCCTTGGCCGGCACTTTCGAGTGTTGAGCGCTGAGCCCGGCGTCCGCTATAATCAAAGCAGTTTGTGAATCGCCAGAATGTTATGCCCGTAGACTATTACGAGACCCTCGGCGTCGACCGGGGCGCCAACGACGAGGAGATCCGTCGCGCCTTTCGCAGGAAGGCGATGGAATTCCATCCCGACCGGAACAGAACCCCGGGCGCCGAGGACAAGTTCAAGGAGATCAACGAGGCCTACCAGGTTCTCAGCGATCAGGAGAAGCGCACCCGCTACGACCGCTTCGGCCATGCCGGCGTTAACGGCGGCGCCGAACGCGGGTTCGATGGTTTCGACCCGTTCGGTGGCTTCGGCGACATCTTCGACACCTTTTTCGGAGGTGGCGGGGCGCGCACTGCTAACCAGCCACGCGGCGGCGAGGACATCAGTCACCGGGTCAACCTGACCTTCGAAGAGGCCGTGTTCGGCTGCGACAAGGACATCGAGATCAATCGGGTGGAGCCTTGCCACCGCTGTTCCGGAGCCGGCAACGAACCCGGGACCTCCATCAGCACGTGCCGCACGTGCAACGGCAGCGGCCAGGTGCGCCGCGCCCAGCGCAGCGTGTTCGGTCAGTTCGCCGTGACCACTCCGTGCTCCGCCTGCAACGGGAACGGCCGGTCCATAGAAACCCCGTGCTCCAACTGCCGCGCCCGAGGGTTCGAACGGCGACGTCGCACTCGAACAGTGACCATTCCCGCGGGCGTCGACAACGGCATGCAGGTGCGTGTCACCGGCGAAGGGGATGCCGGATCCAATGGTGGCCCGCCGGGCAACCTGTATGTCCAGGTTCGCGTGCGGGAGCACCCGTTTTTCGTGCGCGATGAATCCGACCTGCTGTACCGGACATCGCTCAACATGGCTGAAGCCGCCTTGGGCATCACCAAGCCCATTCCCACCCTGGAAGGAGACGACGTTGAACTCGAAATGCCGCCGGGAACCCAGGCCGGCAGCGAGTTCCGAGTTCGTTCCCGGGGCGTGCCTCGCATCCGGCGCGACGGCCGCCCCACGGATCGTCGGGGGGACATCCGGGTTCTGGTGGATGTGGACATTCCGTCCAAGTTGAACAAGTACCAGCGCAAACTGGTGGAGGACTTGGCTTATTCGCTGGCCAACAACGGCAAGAGGCCGCCGGCGCCCCCTAGGAAGAAGCGCGCCAGCAACCGGAAATCGGCTCCGAACGAAGCTGCGGAACCGGAAGAAGCAGACGTTGAGACCAGCGCCGAGGCCCAAGAACCACAACCAGACGACAAGCAGCGCGGCCTGTTTGACCGCATCAAGGACACCCTGACCTCCGGCGGCGAATAGGCGGTTGGCTGCATTAGCCGGCGGCTCGACCGGGCGCCCCTGACGTTACCCAAACAGCGCGATGTCCTGGCACGAACTGAGCATCAACGTTCCCTTCGAATACGTGGAGCCCGTGTCCTACCTCTTTGAGCGGTATGGATACGGGTTGAGTGTTGAGATCCGGCCCGGCGAGCACGCGGTGCTCCGTTCGTATCTTCCGAGCCTGTCCCGGCAGCGTCTGGCGCATATTGAGGTGGGGATCAAGCTGGCGTCCAGCGTAGCCGATCTGGGCGAGCTGGAAATCCGGCCTCTGGATGACAACGAGGACTGGCGCGACAACTGGAAGCAGCACTTTACCCTGCTGCGTGTCGGGAAAAACCTGGTTATCAAGCCCTCGTGGATCGAGTACGAAGCCCAACCCGGCGATGTACTGGTGGAACTGGACCCGGGACTGGCTTTCGGTACCGGTTATCACCCCACGACCTATTCCTGCCTGGAGGCCCTGGAAGAGATGGTTCGAGCCGGCTGCAACGTTTTGGACGTCGGCACCGGCTCCGGTATCCTGACCATCGCTGCCGCCAAGCTGGGCGCCGGCCATATCACCGCGGTGGACATTGACGGGCATGCGGTACGCGCCGCCCAACGCAACTTCCGACGCACCGGCATCGCCGACCGCGTTAAGGCGCAAAGCGGCAGCGTCCCCAACTCCGCAACGCGGGGGATGCAATACGATATCGCAGTGGCCAACATCAGCGCCCGCGGCATCCGGCTGGTCTCCCCGGCGATTCCCGAGTTGCTGGGCGATGATGGCGTGTTCATCGCATCCGGCATCATCGTGGATCAGCATGACGAGGCGGTTTCGGCAATTAATGATGCCGGGTTGGTCATCATCGAAACCCGGCAGAAAGAGGACTGGATCACCATCCTCAGCGGGCACAAGCGGTAGCTGAGCGTCATTCATGGAAACCGTAACTCTCGATCGCTTTGAACTGGTCGGCCCTCTCGGTAGCGGCGCCGATTACGACGTGCGCGCCGCAGTAGACCGGGAAACGGGTGAATCCGTTGTGCTCAAGCGGCCGTCACCGCAAACTGTAAGCCGCCAGATGCACGGCCCGGTCGAGGAACGCACCGCTCGGGCCCTGGAAGCCTACGAACGGGCTGGCCAACATTGCGATGCAGTTCCCCGAGTCATCGGCGTTACCGAGGTTGGCCTGCACGACGAGTACTTCGGAGAGGACTTGGGACAACCGTACTCGGTGCGGGTTGAGGAACGGGCCGCCGGCATACCGCTGGTGGGAGACCCCAGGAGCCGCATCTTGCGAGTGCCCATTGGTCTGGGCCAGAACCTCTTCGCGCTGCATCCCCTTGCGCTTCCCTACGGGGTCGACGATTGGCCGATCCAGGAGCAATTGCTGGAGGCGCAGGAAATCTACGCCAACGCCGGCTATGCGCTGCTGGATCTTGGCCCGCACAACGTGTTCTACTCCCCGGGCGCTGGCCGGATCTCGCTGATCGATGCCACCGCGCTGGTTGGACACGGCGTGGAGCGCGCCCAGGGGAACCGAGGCCCCCAGGACGTCCACGATTTCTACGTCGAAATGGTGAAGTTTTACCTCGCGCCGGAGTTGCCCCCCACCGCCGCCGCCGGGTACTTTGACCCCTACAACCAGCGGCCGGTGATATCCATTGAGGACGAATGCGACAGCCTGGCAGGAGCGTTCGCGTCGGCTGACGATGCGCTGCGGGAGGCCACGACGGTATACCTGGGTAAAATCCGACAGCGCGGGTACTCGTCCGTGTCCGATTTCGCAGCGGACTTGCGCGAATGCCTGCGCCTGATTACCATCCGAAACGAGCAGATGCCGGAGCGGCAGGCCGCTTTGGAAGCGTGGCGCGGCGCGCTGCACCGGCTCTCCGAAGACCACTGGACCCGTTATCGATTCGACGCGAACACTGAGCTGGCCGCACTGGCCGGCTGATCCGCCGATAATCAACCTCTCGCGAGGATGCAGGAACTATGCTCACCAGCTCGTTGGCAATTATTCACGATAACGCCGCCCACGGCGAGGACAACTACCTGACACGGGATCTGGGCGACGGCAACTTCCTGGACGTGGTGCTGGACGGCGTCACCGGTCACGGTGGCGACGAGGCCAGCGGTTCCGTGGCCGACGCCCTGAACGCAATCGACATCACGGGACCACAGGATATTGTTGCCGTCCTGGACGAGCAGAACGCCGAGTTTCATCAGGTCGGCGGGGGACGGTTTCTGCTGACCACCGCCTCGGCGGCTCTGTATCTGGATGGGCAGTTGCACATCATCTCGGCCGGCGACAGTCCCATCTACGTGATCCGACCCGATGGCTACGAGCAATACAGCGGCCGCATGGGTGGGCTGATTCGCTTGGGCGTCTCCAAAGCCATTGGCGCAGAATCCACCCTATCGGTCTTTCAGACCTCGGTGGACTTGTCTCCTTCGGACCGCCTGGTCTGCTGCACCGACGGCGTGAGCGACAACCTGCTCGGGGAAGAGCTGATGGAAATCGTGCGCGATTCCGCTAATGCCGAGGAGGCGTCGGGGCGCGTCAAGGAACTGGTCGATCAGCACATCGAGCAGGGGCGCGACATCCGGTTCCGCGGCGGCAGGTTCCGCCACGACGACGAGACCGCGATCTTCCGATTTTTCGCCGAAAATTAGCATTTGCCGACTGATCGATTCACGTCGCCTATCGGCGGCAACCGCCGATTAGCGGTCGCCGAAAGGCACTGAAATGCCGCGTGTGTTAGACTATTCGCCAGATTGATGCAGGTTGGCCTCGATAATTTCCGGTCCCGGTTTTGAGGGATGTTTGTGCCGGGGCAGGCCGCAAGGAGTACACAATTGGGCAAGATTAAGGTTGCCATCATCGGCGTGGGCAACTGCGCGTCGTCGCTGGTTCAGGGCATCCACAAGTACGTTGAGGTGCCGGACGACGATCCCATCCCAGGCGTGATGCACAATCGCGTCGGAGATTACCGCATCGAGGATATTGAAGTCGTTGCCGCTTTCGACATCGACCGCAATAAGGTCGGCAAGGACCTGTCGGAAGCCATCTTCACGGAGCCTAACAACACCATCAAGTTCGCCGAGGTTCCCCATCTCGGGGTGCCGGTCGAACGGGGCATGACCCATGATGGAATCGGCCGTTATCTGTCCGATCTTGTGGTCAAGTCAGAGCACAGCACCGCTGATATCTCGGGAATCCTTCGCGAACGCGAAGTCGACGTCGTGATCAACTACCTGCCCGTGGGCAGCGAGATGGCAACCAAGTGGTACGTCGAGCAGATCCTCGACGCCCGCTGCGCCATGATCAACTGCATCCCCGTTTTCATCGCTCGCGAGGAATACTGGCGCAACCGTTTTGAAGAACGCGGTGTGCCCATCATCGGGGATGACATCAAGTCCCAGGTCGGCGCAACCATCGTTCACCGTGTGCTCACGCGCCTGATGGAAAATCGCGGTGCCGAAATTGACAACACCTATCAGCTGAACTTTGGTGGCAACACCGACTTTCTGAACATGCTGGAACGCGAGCGCCTGGTTTCCAAGAAGATATCCAAGACCGGCTCCGTCACCAGCCAGATGCAGGAAGAGCCCGAGGCGGACACCATACACATCGGCCCCAGCGACCACGTGCCATGGTTGCAGGACCGCAAATGGTGCTACATCCATATTGACGGCAAGGTCTTCGGAGGCGCTCCCGTCAAAATGGAAGTGAAGCTGGAGGTCTGGGACAGCCCCAACTCCGCCGGCGTCGTCGTGGACGCCATCCGGTGCGCCAAGCTGGCGCTGGACCGGGGTCAGGGTGGCGCGGTATTTGCCCCTTCCGCATACTTCATGAAGAGCCCGCCGGTCCAGTATTCCGATGCCGAGGCGCACGACATGGTCGAGGCATTTATCGCCGAGCCGGCGGTAGCCAGCGTGAAGGTCAAGCACGGCGACGGAGAAGAATAGCCGGCGCGATCGCGCTGCGTTCCAGGTTCGGGTGCGACTGAGGGGAGCGGGCTATGAAAGTAGCCATGGTCTCCCCTTACGATTTCGCGTGGCCCGGCGGCGTTAACGCTCACGTCACCCAATTGTCCGCCGAACTGAGGCAGCGGGGGCACGAGGTGACCGTAATTGCGCCAGGAACGACCGTGCTTTCCCCCGACCAATGCGGAGAGGCCGGTGACTTCATCCCCATGGGTCGGTCCGTCCCTCTGTCCGCTGGTGGTTCCACGGCCCGGGTGACTCTTTCCTGGTGGTTGTGGCCGCGCGTCAGACAACTCATGGCTCGGGAACGATTCGACCTGGTGCATGTGCATGAACCGCTGGCTCCCCTGTTGCCGCTGATGTTTCTGCACCATTCTAACGCGGTGAACGTGGGCACCTTCCACGCATTCTCAGACGGGCAGCAGTTGTACCGCTGGTCACGGTACGCCCTCCGGACCTGGCACCGGCGCCTGCACGGACGCATCGCCGTTTCCGAGGCGGCACGAACCTTCGTCGCTCCGCATTTTCCGCAGCGCCATTATCGTGTGATCCCCAACGGGATAAACTTCCAGCGCTTCGCCAGCGCCAACCCATTCCCCGAGCTGCGGGACGACAGAAAAAACATCCTGTTCGTAGGACGCAAGGATGAGCGCAAGGGCCTGCGCTATCTTTTGGAAGCCTTCGCTCTTCTGCTCGAAAGTCGGCGCGACTTGCGGCTGGTCGTCGTAGGGCCCGGCGAACCGGATCGGGCCTGTGAGGCGTGGATAGGCGCAATCAGCGAGATTGACCGCGACATAGTAAGGATGACCGGCCCCGTGTCCGATGAAGATCTTCCGCGCTATTACGCCAGCGCGGATGTTTTTTGCAGCCCCGCGACTGGCGGCGAAAGCTTCGGCATAGTCCTTATGGAGGCCATGGCTGCCGGCGCCCCGGTGGTGGCGTCAAACATCGCCGGCTACCGTGACGTAGTAGCCCATGAACGCACCGGGTTGCTGGCCCCGCCCGGTGACCCAGCCGCCATCGCCGCCGCCATAGCCAGGATGATCGACAATGCCGGGCTCGCTGAGCGATTGTCCAACGCGGGAAAGCAGGTAGCGCAGGACCACCGTTGGCAGCGGGTCGCCTCGGAAGTCGAGGACTATTACCAACATTGCATGGAGGAGGCCAACCACGGTGGCAATGCCCGGTAGAGAGGAACTGCGCGCGGCAATGCTGCGCTACGTCGAGTTGCCCGGGGCGCGGGCGCTCCGTGCTGTTGGATTGACCCCCAACGCAATTACCATCTTGGGCTTCGTGGTGTGCGTGGCCGGCGCCGTTCTGGTGGCTTTGGGATGGCCCCTGTACGGCGGCATCGTGTTCCTGGCGGGAAGCGTCCTGGACCTGTTCGACGGCGGGTTGGCCCGCCTTACAGGCCGTGCATCGCCCTTTGGCGCTCTGCTGGATTCCGTTTTTGATCGATTGGGCGAGGCTGCCCTGTTTGTGGGGTTGGGGTTGTACTACCTGCTGGGGGACCTGTCCCAGCAGGTAATGATCCTCAGCATGCTGTCGGTCCTGATGGGTTTGGTGTTTTCGCAGGGCGTCTCCTACCTGCGCGCCCGCGGCGAGGGCCTGGGAGCATTCACCCGTTCCGGTATCATGACCCGAACCGAGCGCGTGGCGATCCTGGGCATCGGATTGATCGTCGAAGGGTTGGCCCCCGTCCCGATCATGGTCTGGGTGCTGTGGGTGATCGCCGGCGTTTCCTGCTTCACCCTCTTCCAGCGCATGTTCACCATCCGCGGGATCCTGGAACGCCAGGCGGAGGAAAATGGTTAGCCGTGGTAACATGGCGGCCACGTTTACGGTTGGAGGTATTCAAGATGGCGTCACATTCCATGGGGCTGTCGTTGCACGATGCTGCACGGCAGATTGGCGTTCCCTTTACGGTGGAAAACGAGCCGGTCGACCGGTACGTCAAGGTCAACGGTCTCAACCTTCACTACCTGGAATGGGGCGATCCGGCCTCGCCGACCATCATGATGCTCCACGGCATTCAGCAGCAGGCCCACAGCTGGGACTTCATCAGCCTGCCGCTGTCGGTGGACTACCACGTTATCGCAGTGGATCAGCGCGGTCACGGCGATAGTGACTGGTCACCGGACGAGGACTATTCCACCGACGCCTACGTGGGCGACGTTGAGGCGTTGGTGTCCGCCATGGGGCTCAAGGATTTCCACCTGATCGGCCATTCCATGGGCGGGCGCAACAGCCTGGCCTGGGCGTCGGGTAATCCCGGGATGTTGAAGTCGTTGACCATTGTTGACACGGGACCGGAAACGCAGCGGCGCGGGTCCAACCGGATTCAGGCATTCCGGGAACTGCCTGATGAGCTGGACACCCTGGAAGAGTTCGCCCAGCGCGTCATGGAGTACACCGGCCGCAGCCGCGAACAAACGCTGGGGGCATTGAAGTACAGCATCCGGCAGCGCGAGGACGGGAAGTGGACGTGGAAGTATGACAAGGTGATACGCCGCCGCGGCTTCCGCGCGCCAGCCTGGACACCCGAACAACTCTGGGCCGGCTGGCGCAGGATTGATTGCCCGGCCCTGGTGGTGCGCGGCGCTCGCAGCGACATTTTCGCCGACGAGACGATGATGCGGATGGCCGAGGAACACCATGATTGCACGACGGTTACCGTCGCCAACGCCGGCCACTTGGTCCAGGGGGACAACCCTCCCGATTTTCTCAAGGCCGTGAAAGGCTTGTTGGGCCGGTTTTCCTAACCGAGGGCTACAGTGTTCGCCGCACGGTGAACCGGAGCAGATCCTTGGTTGGGTCGCACTCGGTGTACCAGCAGCCGAGGACGTCCATGCCTAACAACGAGGGGAAGTTACGGTTGTGTTCTGTTGGCTGGGCAATTTCGACGTCGAGCCGGTAGTCATATCGACCAAAGCCATCTTGATCGAAAAAGCGGATTATTGCCGGTTCCGCCCAAGTGGCGGACTGACCGCCAACTCCCCCGGTTCCTGTCCCAGGCGTCAACTGACTGGTCGGGACCCCAGCGCGCATTAAATCGGCAGGGTGGATCAGGGTGGTGTCCGAGCCGGTATCCGCCAGAAAGCGGAGGTTCGTTTCGGTCCTATACCTTGGAAACACCAGAGTTGCGTCAACCAAGGGCTGTTCGCGGTTTCAGAAACGGCCGATGATCATAATGTCCATTTCTGATGCTGGGAACGCAAAAACACGCAGGGATAATCTCCACTGGGGAGGCCCTGATTTGCCATTTTTTCAATCAGTTCCTCGATGGTGCGAGCCACCGTCAGCGTTCCATTTTCATCCATTGAAACCCATTGGTCCGGGTACTTCTTGCGCAGGGCGGGAGTAGCTTTGTCCAGCAGCTTTGCGGCTATTTGGTACAAGCGGAACTTCTCGTCCAGAACCTCAATGCCGCCGAAAGGCGCGGCGGCTTCCCGGATGCACTCTTCCAGTTCCTGGATGTATGCCTCGTCGGTAGGTGGGTAAGGACTGCCGGGATGGGTGCGGTTTTTCAGGTCGCCTCTGTAGAACATCATGCTGTCCCTCCTGTTGGCGTGGGCTCACCGCGGCTAGAATCCTAACACCCGCGGCAGCAACTCGCCCAGACCATATCCCAACGCGGCCGAAACGGCGCCGATGCCCAGAATCTCCAGGCCTTGCAAGATGGGCGATTTTCGCACCAGCCGGCCCTTCGCCAGTCCCAGCGCGAACAGGCCGACCAGCGACAGGCCCACGGACCATCCAATAGCCATCGGGCTGACGGCCAGGAACAAGAAGGGGATGATTGGCAAGATCGCCGCTGAACCGAACGATACGCACATCACCGCCGCGTCCTTGAGCGGATTGCCGCCAAAGTCCGGGCTGATCCCCAGCTTCTTTTCCAGCAACGTATTGAGCCAAAGCGTGTCGTTGCTCGAGATTTCGTTGGCCAGGTGGACGGCCTCGTCGTAGGTCTTGCCCTCGCGCTGGAACAGGATCACCAACTCCGCCAATTCCTCGGCCGGACGCTCTTCCAGGTCGTTGATCTGGCGGGCGATGGCGTCCTGGCGCACGTCCTCCTCGGCCCGGGAGCCCAGGTAAGCGCCGGCCGCCATGCTGATCATCCCCGCCGCCGCTGCCGCCAGCCCGGCCACGAGCACCGTCCCGGTGCTGCCCACGGCGATTGCCACGGAAGTGGTCAGGGCCACGGTGCTGATGATTCCGTCCTGCGCTCCGAACACCACCTCCCTCAGCCGCCCCAGGTTGGCCACGTGGAATGGCTCCTTGTCCAGGGCCAACGCGGCGTCGATGTAGGTCTCGAGGTCCAACGGCAGCGCTGGAGCCTCCCCAGAATTCGTCGCCAACGGATCGACCGCGCTCCGGGCGACGGCACTCGGGGCGACGGCGGACGGAACAACCGATGTCCCCGCGACATTGGCGGAGGATATCTGCAGCCGGGACAGCGCGTCCGAAAAGGCTATCTGATGGTCCTTTTCCTGCTCCATCGCGCCCGTGAAGGCTGCCACTGCGTCGTCGCGTTGGTCAGCGACGGCGTCGTTGATCATGCGTGGGTAGGTTCGTGTGTATTCTCGGGTTTCACCGGCGATGACATTGCCCAGGTTGACCGAGGTGGTTTCTATCGCCCCGGCAACCCTGAGGTAGCTCATGCCGTGGAGGGTTTCGGCGCGGGCGACCTCCTCGAAAACCTCGGCGATCTCCGGATGCCCCTCATCGCGGGCCTGTTGCGCGTAGGCGGTGTAGGTGAGATGGGCGACGGCCTCGGCGACGATGGCCTGCCAGAGGTTCCGATCGGTGTTGGAAACGTCGGTCACCGAATTGGGTGAAAATGACATAAACTGCTCCCTCGTTTCGGGTCTCGAAGATCAATATGTGAGAGCCAATCGGTCATCGGGAACGGCTATCTCCGCCCCGAAATTCAATGCGGCCGCGCCGCCGGACTATAGCCGGGGAGACGCGTGATGGGCGATGCACAACCAGTCATCGCCAGATCTTACAAATATATTCGTGGCCAAGACGCCGAACCCCTGGGCCTGCCCTTCCACCACGCTGGTGATGCTCTCGATGCAGGTGACAATCCCGCAATTGCCCTCCAGGGCGATGTTTACGTAATGAATGTTGAAGTGCATCAACGCCGCGCCGTTGAAAATGCCCTGCCATGATCGCCGGATATCCGGCCAGCCCACTATCGGCTGCCAGCCGGGATGCACGCAGAGCGCCCGGTCAGACTGCTCCCAAACCGCGTCCATCTGGGCCATGTCCAGGGACCCAAAGGCGTCATAGAAGCGCTGGTTGGCGTCCCGGAGGGACAGCATGCTGGCGTCGTCGGGAAGCATTATCGGCGAACAGTCTCGTTTGTATGTGATTATGCGCCGAGGTTCAGGCCAGCAGCCTGCTGGCGAAGTCGTCGATTTGGCGCAAGGCCTGGTCCCGAGGCGCGCTGTCAGCGAAAACCATGGCGCGGGTGGCGCCGGCCTCCTGGTAAGCCTTCAGGATTTCCGGGTCGGCCGGCTGTCCGAACACCGACACTTCGATCTCGTCGGGGTCGCGGCCGCCTTCCTGGGCCAGTCGTACGATCTCCTCGCGGCGCTCCTTCAACTGATCGGGCGAGATGCGATTGGGCATCCAGCCGTTGCCCCAGGCCACGACCCGGCGCGCCACGTTCGGTGCATTGCCCCCGATGAGCACTGGCGGATGTGGTTTTTGTACCGGCTTTGGCGACGAGTAGATCGGCGGGAAATCGATATGCCGGCCGTGGAACTCGCCGGCCTCTTTGGTCCACAGCTCCTTCATGGCTTCGATAGACTCGCGGGTATAGCCGATCCGCTGCGAGAAATCGATACCGAAGAGCTCGGTCTCCTCGCGCAGCCAGCCGGTGCCGATGCCGAACAGGAACCGCCCGTTGCTGAAGTAGTCCAGGGTGGCGATCTCCTTGGCCAACAGTATGGGGTTGCGTTCCGGCACCAGGCAGATGCCGGTGCCCAGCTTGAGCGTTGATGTCACCGCCGAAGCCCGCCCCAGCGCCACGAAGGGATCGACGCACTCGTAATACATCTGCGGGATTACGCCGTCAGGGGAACCGGGCCAAGGGGTCTTGGGGCCGGCCGGTATCGCCGGATGTTCCGGCACCCACAACGACTCGAAACCATGCGCCTCGCAGGCCTGGGCCAGCTCCGCAACGTCGATGGACGACTGGGTGACGAACATTGCGATGCCGATATCCATGAAACAATCCTCAGAGAAGTAAGGTGAAGGGAATATTCCCCGCAAGTCCATTATAGCGTAGGGGCGAATGTGCATTCGCCCCCACCGAAGTTTGCGGTTGCAACCGACCCTATGCGTGGGGAGAGAAGCTGGCGGGCACCAGCACCTTGGTCTCTTGGTTGACCAGGAATTCTCGCGTCGGAGGCGGCCAGTGCGGCGTGGCGGAGGCCTCGGCGCGGATCTTGTCGCGCTGGGCCAGGTCCTCGTAGGGCCAGATGTGGACCCACTTGTTCAGGCCGCCGATGTCGCTGTACAGGCCGGCGGCCAGAGGCGAGAACTTTTCGCGATGCTCGATGGCCGCGGACCAGATGTCCAACACCTTGGGCATGGCGCCGTTCTGGTACTCGTAGATGCGCATCTCGTAGACGTTGCCCTGTTTCTGTCCACCGCCCATGGGTCGCATGAAGGGGGCCGGATAGTAGATCTCCGACTCCATGTGCAGGATAGTGCCCTGGCTGTCCGGCGGCCAGTTGGGGTCCTTGCCGGCGGCGGCGCGGACTTCGTTGCGCTCGTCCAGGCTCTCGTAGGGCCAGATGTGGATCACCTGGTTCAGGGGGCCGATTTCCGTGTGGAAGAATGCGGCCAGCTTGGAGTACTTTTCCCGGTGGGGCAGCGCTTTCTCGAAAGCATCCTCGAAGATGGGCACGCCGCCGGGCTTCAGGTCGTAGGTGCGGACTTCGTAAATCATCAGCCGTGGCTCCTGAAATGCGGGGGATGGGTTATACGCGCGCGCACAACTTGGCCGTGGCGCGGGGAAAGTCTAGCAGACCCCCGGAAACCGGGCAACCGAACCGCCGATGATATAATCGCGCTGCTGAGTGTTTTTCGACGCAAATCAAGAACAGAATCGGGAGGTTTCGCACCATGGGCGCAACTGAAATGGTGGCAAAGTGGATCGTGGAAACGACGTATGAGGACATCCCGCCAGACGCTATCCGGGTCGCCAACGAGTCCTGCTTCGACCTGGTTGGGGTCATCCTGGCCGGCTCTACGCAGAAGGTGGGCGACATCATCCGCAACTACGCCGGCGACCTCGGCGGCAATGAAGAGGCCACCATCCTCGCCACCGGCGAGCGCACCTCCGCGGTGAACGCCGCCCTGGTAAACGGCACCATGGGGCACGCCCTGGACTACGACGACTTCGGCGGTTTCGGGCACCCCACGGTTGCCATCTTCCCCGCACTGCTGGCCCTGGGCGAGACTATCGGCGCCACCGGCCGCGACCTGATGGAAGCCTACGTGGTGGGTTGCGAGGTCGGGCTTGCCGTCGACTACGCCACGCACTACCACACCCAGCAGATGCACCGGGGGTTCCACAGCACGGCCATTCTGGGTCGCCTAGCGGCGGCGGCGGCCTGCGCCAAGTTGCTCAAGCTGGATGAGGGGCAGACCACCATGGCCCTGGGCATGGCTGGTTCCATGGCCGGCGGCGTGATTCACAACTTTGGCACCATGACCAAGCCACTGCACGCCGGAATGACCTGCCGCGACGGCGTCATGGCCGCCCAGCTGGCGCAACGCGGGTTCACCGCCGGCGACCAGATCCTGGAGCACCCGGTGGGTTTCACCGCAACCGTCATCGGCGACGAGCACACGAACCTTGAGGAAGCCGCCGACAAGCTGGGCAAGCCCTTCCGGGTGCAGGACGCGCTGATGATCAAGAAATACCCGTCCTGCGGCGGCAACCACGCCATGCTGGACAGCGTCTTTGGCCTCATGCGCGAGTACGAATTCGGCTACGAAGACGTGGCCAACGCTGAGATCGTGCAGTCCTACGCGTCGACGGTGATGCTCTACGAGGAGCCGGAGACCGACCTGAAGGGCAAGTTCAGCGCCAAGTACAACATGGCCGCTGCTCTGGTCGATGGCCAGATCGGGATCGACACCTTCACCGACGAAAAGGTGGCTGATGCCGACGTCGTTGACATGATGGAGCGAGTGCGCATCAGGGTTCAGTCCAAGTTCGAGCGGGGCGGCGGCACCGTGTCCAAGGGGGTGCCCATCCGCGTGACCCTCAAGGACGGGCGCGTGATCGAACACGAGACACCGCGCGGCCAGATCCTGGGCAGCCAGGCCAACCCCTGGGGCATGGACAACATCGCCGGCAAGTTCCGTGACAACGTTGGGCTGGTCCTGCCCGAAGATCGCGTCGACGACGCCGTCCGCCAGTGGCAGGACGTGACCCAGGTGGGCGACGTGGGTGAGGCTATCCGGGGCACGCTGGTGAAGTAGTCAGCTCCAAGCGACCGGTTTCGGTTCTGAACGGTTCTCACCAGGATTTACGGCGGGAGGACTCTGGAAGTTGTTCCGCCGTTTACAATGGTGGAGGGACAGCGTGCATCCCTGTGTTCGAATAGTTACAGCGGAGTGGTCCTGACCCAGGCGGTGCGAAATGGTGGCAACTCTGATAGGGTTTGGCTTGGCGTTCATGCTGGGCATGACGCTGCTTATCGTAGGCCTGATGGGTGATAGCTTTTCAGATTGTCCGGCCCTGCTGGTGCAGTTTCCGGCGGTGAAAATGCAATGCAACTGGTTCATGGCGTGTACAGGATTGGGCCTGTTGTTGGGTTCGGTCGGCCTCGTTGGCGGCATCGGAATGATGGGCTGCGCCGAGCTCTGGCCGGAAGGTCGCATCGGGCGGGGATTGTCGTAGTCTGGCAGAAAATAGTCTGGGTGCTGCATGGTGCCTGCTTTGCGGGTTTCCTCGCCTCAGCCGTGATAGCGGTGGTTGCGTGGCAGACAACCGATACCTTGGAGGGGACCGTAGTTGCGGCGACAATAGCGGCTTTCTTCGCAACCACCAGCGCATTTGTAGAGCGTCTGTTTCCGGGGAATCAGTGACGACAACGCCATCTCGGAGTGCGTTCAATTGAAACGGGGAGACCGCGCGGCCTCCCCGTTCCCATTTTGCCGCGCTAACCGGGTAGACCCGGGGTCACGCCGGTGGCCGTAGCGATGATTAGTCGTCGTCCATCTCCGGCATGAGCACGAATTCGGGGTAGGACTCCATGCCAAGCTCGGCGGCGTCCTGCCCGATGCGCTCGGTGCTTTCCGTTACGCGCAGCCCGATGGTCTTGGAGATGGCGAACCATACCACCCAGGAAACGCCGAACACGAACGCACCGATCGACAGTATGCCGACCAGCTGCGTCAAGATGTTACCGCCGGACGCGATGCAAACCGCGATGGTTCCCCAGACGCCGGCGAACAAGTGAACCGGCACGGCGCCGACCACATCGTCCACCTTCACAATCTCCAGGAACTTGATGCCGCCCGTGCAGATTAGGGAGCCAATGATGCCGATCAGCACCGCCCAAATGTGGGTGACAAAATCCGGCCCGGCGGTGATGGAGACCAGTCCGGCGAGACCGCCGTTAAGCCCCACCATGAGATCGATCCGCCCGAAGAACAAACGTGAGACGGACAGCGCGGTGATCACCCCGGCCGCCGCCGCCAGGTTGGTGTTGATCAGCACGACACTCATGGCCACCGCGTCGGCGGCCGTTCCCAGCGCCAACTGCGATCCGCCGTTGAAACCGAACCAGCCCAGCCACAGGATGAACACGCCCAGGGTTACCAGCACCACGTTGGATGGCGGAGTAGCGCGAACCGACCCGTCGTCCCGGAACTTGCCCAGCCTCGGCCCGACCACCAGGATGCCGGCCAGTGCCGCCCAGCCTCCGGTGCTGTGCACGATGGTCGAACCGGCGAAATCCTGGAATCCCATTTGCGCCAGCCAGCCTCCGCCCCACGTCCACGCGCCCACTATCGGGTAGATGAAGGCGGTGATCAGCAGGGTAAACAGGAAGAAGCTCCACATTTTCACGCGCTCGGCCATCGCGCCGGAGATAATGGAAGCGGTGGTGGCCACAAACACCATCTGGAAGAACCAGTCGGACATTACCGAATAGCCGTTGTCAATCACCGCTGCCAGCGCCGATTCGTCCCCGCCCAGCAAGGCGATCTCATCGGCTGACGGGCCGTACAACGGCCACACCACGGTGCCGATGACCGTCTGCACGTTGTTGTACATCAGGTTGTAGCCGATGAAGAAGAAGGCCAGCCCGGCAATGGAGTAGATGCCGATGTTCTTCAGGCAGATCATGGATGCGTTCTTGGTGCGCACCGAGCCGGCTTCCAGCATGGTGAACCCAGCGCACATCCACATCACCAGTGCGCCCCAGATCAGGAACGCAAACGTATTCAATACGAACTGCGTCTCGCCGTCGACGCCGGACGCGTGCGCTGTGTGCGGCCAGGCGACGAACGCCAGCGCAGGCAGGATGAGGGCCGCTGCAATCGCTATGAGACGGTATCTCGAATTCGGTAGGGCAGATATCAATCGCATCTTTATGCTCCGTTCTTGAGCGCCAAGCTCGCCGCTTTACAACCATGCGCTGCTGTTTATCGAGTGCAGCTCGAAATCTAAAATTCTGGGCCACCGCCAAACGCCAATCGCAATGGCATAGGTGAGCCTGCTCCCGATGCCGGGAGAAAATCCTGGTTATGAGCGCCGCGTTCCCTGATTGGGAACGCAGCTTACGGTTCCAATCGGATGGAGTCTCCGACCTTGATATCCCCGCCTTGCAGCACGACGGTCAGAATGCCCCGCTTGCCGAAAATTTCCTCCCGCAAGCCCGGTATGAGAGCGTCCATCTTCTGGCACGGCTCGCAGTCGCCGGTAACCTCCAAGGTGACATGGTTATCCTGGTCGCCGATGAAAAAGACGTGACCCTGGTGGGCTTCCGAAAGGTCCATGCCGGTAACGGTGATGTTTTCTTTTATCTGGCCCGGTTCCAGTCCGTAATGATCGAGCGTTTCCTTGTCCATGACCAGGACTTGCCGGAGGTTGCGCGGGTTTCGGCTTCGGTCACCCTCAATCCCTTCGGCAGAAATGGCCCGTGCCTCTTCCACCGGGTCCGATGGGGTGCCCTTCACGCGGGCGATGTGCAGGTTGACTATGGTGCCGGATTGCATGGCATGGCTCCTCGTTATCTGGCCGGGCCCGGCCTCGTATCTGCGGATGGCGAACAAACCGGATTTTAGGATATGCCCGGCCGGTTGGCAAACCGCGTTTTGCCGCATGTCCGAACCATTGGGTAGAATGCACGTCAATCCGTTCGCCCCGGCGTTTTCCGGGGCACAGTGAGGCGTTTGATATGGCTTACGAGTTCATCAAGACCGAAGTCGTGGACGGCGTGCTGGTGATGACCATGCACGACCCGCCCACGCGCAACGCGTTGGGTCCGGACATGGCCGCCGAGATGTTCGAGCGGCTGGACGAGTTCGAAAACAACCCGGAAGAGCGCGTGCTGCTGCTCACCGGCACGGAACCGTCCTTCTGCTCCGGGGCCAACGTGCGCGGTTTCCGCCAGCGCATCGAGGAGCGCGAAGGGCAGGCAGAGCCGGAACCCCTGACCTGGGGCAAGATGGAGTACATGAAGGGTCGCCAGCGAAACCCGGAGAGCGGCCCCCGGGTCAACTTCGTGCCGCTCCGTATCCATGACTTGCAGAAACCGTCCATCGCGGTGGTCAATGGCCCGGCGGCCGGGGTCGGCTGCGGTCTCGCGCTGTCCTGCGACATCCGCGTCGTCGGTGACAGTGGGCGCCTGTCCGAGCGTTTTGTGCTCAACGGCCTGATACCCGGCGACGGCAGTTGCTGGCAGTTGCCCAAGCTGATCGGCGTGAGCAACACCCTGCTGCTTCAGTACACCGGGGACTGGATGGGCGGCGAGGACGCCGTGCGCATCGGCCTGGCCAGCAAGTGCTTCCCCGACGACCAGCTGATGGAAGGGTCCATGGAACTGGCTACCCGGATCGCCAAAGGCCCAACCGTCGCCCATTCGCTGACCAAGTACCTGGTGCACGAGAGCATGGATCTCACTTTCCACGAGGCGCTGGAGTTGGCGTCCGCGGCCCAGGAACACGTCCGTCGCACCGAAGACCACAAGATCGCGGTGCAGTGGTTCCTGGACAAGAACCGGGGGATGCCTCCCTTCGTGGGGCGCTAATCGCCCTTTCCGTCATTCCGCCCTATTCCGTCATTCCGGCGGAAGCCGGAATCCAGAGTCCTCTACGAAAAAGCGCGCCTTTGCCCTTGACGATTGGAATAGCACAGGCTATAGTGTTTGCCCACTGACCGAGATGCGGGGGCCTTCCAGCGAGGGTTCCCGGCCACCGGCGGAAACGCTGTAGAGGCGACATCCGGTTGGTGCCCTTAAAAACTGAATAGGAAATTTGAACTGTAAGAACCGAGTCTTAGGAATTTGAAGTTCCTAGCGTGGGTCAAATTTTAAAGGGCTTACGGTGGATGCCTTGGGACCAAGGGCCGAAGAAGGACGCGGTAAGGCTGCGAAAAGCCTCGATGAGCTGTCTAACAAGCGTAGTCGGGGATCTCCGAATTGGGTAACCTGTTCCGGCGTTGAGTCGGTCCACCCGCATTGCGGGAGGTAAGTGGGGGAACTGAAACATCTAAGTACCCCGAGGAATAGAAATCAACCGAGATTCCCTTAGTAGTGGCGAACGAACGGGGAACAGCCCAAACCGCAGCGACCTAACGGCATGAGGGCCTATGTCGTTGCGGGGTTACAGGACACTTCTGGGGCCGCCTCATCAGGCTCCAGGGAGTTACAAACTTCATCTCTAGTCGAAGGACCCTGGGAAGGGCCGCCGTAGACGGTGACAGCCCGGTAGACGAAAGGGATGGAGCTCCCGAAGTTGATCCTAAGTACCATGGGGCACGTGAAACCCTGTGGGAAGTTGGGGGGACCACCCTCCAAGGCTAAATACCCTTGGTCACCGATAGCGCACCAGTACCGTGAGGGAAAGGTGAAAAGAAC
>DAOUHZ010000038.1:0-12175 GCA_034428455.1 Dehalococcoidia bacterium | reverse complement strand
CTGATGCCGCTCTGGGTGATGTCGATGTCGCCAGCCTTGAGCAGGTCGGTGCTGGTCTGGCCGGCCGGCACGTGAGCGAAATCGACGTCGAGCCCCTGGTCCGCCAGGAACCCGCCCTCCACGGCAACGTAAATCGTCGTGTAGAACATGTTGCGGAACGCCACCCGCAAACGGATATGGTCGCCTTTTCCTTGCTGAGTCATCACGTTCTCCTATTGAATATCACAAGTAACCAGTTTCGATTGAGAGGGACACAGATGATACCGCAACGAGATTGCCGCGCTGCGCTCGCAATGACATCTTTTTCAGACTGGATACGCGCGAGCCCATTAAATTGTTTGGCGGATCACGCCGGCACGGGCAGGCGCAGGTCGCCGTTGGCCATAACAGCCACACCGTCCTCGCTGACGTATTCGACGCGGCCGCCCTCGAACTGCTCGTCGTGGAGCCGGGCATACAGCCCGCCCAACGCCAGCAACTCGTAATGCGTACCCTGCTCGACTATCCGGCCGCGGTCGACGACGAAAATTATGTCGGCGGACATGATGGTAGAGAGACGGTGGGCAATGGCAATGGTGGTGCGTCCCTGCATCAGCGGTTCCAGGGCGGCCTGCACGTAGCGCTCGCTGGTGGTGTCCAGGGACGAGGTAGCCTCGTCCAGAATGAGCAGGCGAGGGTCGTGCAGGATAACCCGGGCTATGGAGAGCCGCTGCCTCTCGCCGCCGGATAGCCGGTACCCGCGTTCGCCGACGACGGTGTCGTAGCCGTCGGGGAACTCCATGATGCGGTCGTGGATGTACGCGGCCCGGGCTGCCTCGTGCAGGTCCCGCTCGGTGGCGTCGGGATTGCCGTAGAGCAGGTTTTCCCGGATCGAGGCGTGGAACAGGTAGCTGTCCTGGGAGACGTAGCCGACGATGCGAGCAAGGCTCTCCAGCCTGATCCGTCGCACGTCGATCCCGTCGATGCTGACCGTGCCGGAGGTGCAGTCATACAGGCGGGGTATCAGATACGAGATGGTGGTCTTGCCGGCGCCGCTGGGACCAACCAGGGCCGCCAACTGCCCGGGCTTTACGTCCAGGTCCACGCCGTCAAGGGCCCAGAATTCCCGCCCGTCGTCTTCGATGCTGTAACCGTCGGCCAGCAGGGTCGCCGGGTGATAGTTCATGCGCACGTCGCGCAACGCCACCGCGCCGGCGACTTTCTCCACGGGCAGGTCTACAGCGTCCGCTGCGTCGGCTATGTCGGGCCGGATGTCCAGGTAGCTGAAGATGCGCTCGAACAGCGCCAGGGACGATTGTAATTCCACCGAGGTCCGCAGCAGAGTGTTGATCGGGAAATAGAGCCGCGATTGCAGCGTGGTGAAGGCAACTATCGTACCGGCTGTAATACCGGTCTTCCCGAACCCGCCGAAAAGGATGTAGCCGGCCATCACGTACACCACAACGGGCATAAGCGAATAGAAAACCTGCATACCGGCCCACACCCTTTGACCAATCATCTCACGTCGGATCTCAAGATCAGATAGCCGAACGTTCTGGTCGTGGAACCGGTCCACCTCGCGTCGCTGGGCCCCGAACAGGCGGGTAAGCATCACCCCTGAAACCGACAGGGTTTCCTGGGTGATGGCCGTCATCTCAGCGGTTGATTCCTGCACTCGGGATGACATGGCGCGCCGGCGCTTGCCAACTTTGTAGGTGAACACCACAAACAGAGGGGTAATCGCGACGGCCACCAAGGTCAGCTCCCACGACAACACGGCCATGGCAATCAGAGTGCTGATCAGAATGACCACGTTGGACAGGATGCTGCTGACGGTGCCGGTCACCACGACGCGGATGCCGGCCACGTCGTTCGAGACGCGGCTCTGGATCTCGCCGGTGCGTTGGGAGGTGAAGAAGCCCAGGGACAGGGTTTGCAGGTGGGAGTAGAGCCGATCGCGCAGGTCGCGCATAACCCTCTGGCCCACCTGCTGGGTCAGCCAGGTCTGCAAGACGCCGAAACCGCCCGTGATCACCACCACCGCCGCCATTACGGCGGCCAGCGTCCACAGAAGTGGCAGGTTCGGACCGCCCTCCACGAAAAGGGCCGAGTCGAACACAGTCCTGATCAGCACCGGATTGACCACCCCCAAGCCGGCGGTGACCAATATCAGCAATCCGATGGCCAGAACACGCGGCCAGTAGGGTCGAAAGGCCTCTACGATCCTCCGGTTGAGATGAGCAACCCGTCTTCTGGGCCGCTCCCGGTCGTAACTGGCAAACCGCCTGGGCCCGTGGGGCATGTTTTCGCGGACGGGTCGCATGGCATGAGTTTGAGGATATTGTCAGAAGCAGGATTTTCAGGATTTTGGGATTGGCAGGATTGAAGCCGCTGAGCGGCGAAGGTTTCAATCCTGTCCATCAGGCTAAATCCGATAAATCCTGCTTCTGACCATTTGCGTTAATCGATAGCTTCCTTCAGCCGGCGGATGGCGTCGATGTGGGCGTCGGGGGAGGTGGCGCCGCGGAGGCCGGCGGCCATGTGGGTTGCGCCGATCTCCTCCCAGGACTTGAGCTCGGTAAGCCAATCCTCCGGGTTGTTGTCGGCGGTGATGGTGATGCGGCCTTCGAAGCCCACCTCCGACGGATCACGGCCGGCGGCGTCAGCCTGTGCCCGGATGCGTCCCAGGATCGCCTGGCCGCCGGAGTCGGGGGCGAACATGGGGAAGTAGCCGTCGGCCATGCGCCCGATACGCCGAATGGCGGCGTTGGGCGGCGTCGGCGACGTGCTGCGGCCGGCGCCGATCCAGATGGGAATGGGACGCTGCACCGGAAGCGGGTTGATGCCGGCATGGGTGATGTCGTGGTACTTGCCGTGGAAGTCGATCACGTCCTCGGTCCACAGCTGACGCAGCACCTCGATCTGCTCGTCGCAGCGGCTGCCGCGGGTGGCGAAGTCCACGCCCAGCGCCTCGTACTCCACCGAGTTCCAGCCCACGCCGATGCCCAGCCGCAGCCGTCCGCCGGAGAGCAGGTCGACCTCGGCCGCTTGCTTGGCCACCAGTGCAGTCTGGCGCTGCGGCAGGATCAGGATGCCTGTGGTCAGGCCGATCTTTTTCGTCACGGCAGCCAGGTAGGCCATCAGCGTGAAGGGCTCGTGAATGTACGACTCGTGAGAGTAGGGAAAATGGGGAACCTCCGGATGCTTTTCCGGCACCGCGCCCAGCACATGGTCTAGTATGCGCACGTGTGCGTACCCCAGGTCCTCGGCGGCCTGGATGTAATCGCGCAGCGCGCCGAAGTCGTCGCCAATCTCAACAATGGGAACCGAAACGCCAATCTCCATGGTGAACCTCCCTTTAAATGCAAAACCCCCGCCATCAGGACGATGGTCAGGGCCATTATAGCGGGTGGGAGGCGGATGGTAATTGCTGGAAAATTCGTAGACCAGACAAAGGGCGCAAGTGAACTTGCAAGCGGCATTAGATTCCATTAAGCCATGCCGTGAAGTCAGCGGGCAGGTTCGCCAGATCATTTTCCTGTGGAACGTTGGCATCTGCCCATGACACGTTGCGCGCATAGGTCAGCGACATCATGCTTTCACTGGGCACACTCACTGCGTCACAAGGTCGTCTGAAACCGCTTTGTTCCATAAGCGGGTCAACCGACTCAATCACACGGTCTAGCGCGCCCCCACGTGGCACGGCGTATGTGGGCAGATGCACAAGGATGCCGCCTTCTATGCCTTGCAAAGCAGGCAACACTCGCTCTTGAAGATCATCCGGGTAGAGTTTTCTTCCGTTGCCCTGATTGGCGAACGTAGTAGTGTGATCGTACCAATCCGGATCGAACGAGACCAGCGTTAGGGATCCATCCGGCAGGCCCACTTCATTTGGGTTCGGCAACGATTCGTAAAATCGTTTCCGCCAGTCGTCTGGGGACAGTTCGGCGGCCCCGCACCTATCTGATCTGCGAACGCTGTCACACCATTCCCCCAGCTCCGCTATCGTCGGCCAGTCTGTGTCGCACAACAACAACGCGAAATCACGCTTCCAGACCTTCTCTACGAAGACTGCGCTATTGGGATAGCCAACGCTTGGTGCCAGGTGATGCCACGCCCACTCATAGTCCGACTCCTGACCGGGCAATCCATCACGTACCCCGTCGAACTGGACACTCTGCCGCCGTCTCACACGTGCCAGCGGGGCCATAGCGTGAGCATCAATGAAATGCAACCCTGGTATGTGCTTGTCCTCGTCTGCCGCAATGGTCAGCAACTTGCAGAGTGTCCAATGCTGCATCAAATGACCGACATTCCCCATATACGTAGGCATATGCCATCTTCCTTTGCGTTCTCGTGCACAATGCTCATTCCCGGAACCGTTCCGGCGTCCTGCCTCGACGCCGGCGAACCTCATCAAACTCGGCGCGGGTCAGGCCGATTTGAACGAGGACGGCCCCAACTGTTCTGGGCGACACTTCTCCGCTGTGCCTCGGCACTTCCGTTATCAGCCCCAATCGCCGATGCCGGAAGACGGTATGGTCGCCGCCCTAGGATTCCCTGAAATTGAGCCGGCGCTAAATCCGCAACATTTCCCGACGAGTGACTCCAGGTATGTACGGAGGCATTGGCTATTTCACTGCCAGCCATGGCCTTGTCAATTTGGGGGCAACCTCGCAGACATAATACTCCAGACCCTCTTCCTCGCATTCGACGACCAACTCCGCGATTTTGGTCTTACCCAGCTCGCGCAGCTCCGCTTGACGCGCCGGGTCGTCGTCGCCAGGCAACGGGTACATTTGTGCCATCGCCATGGCGTCGGCAATCATCTTCAGCGCCTCCTCCCGGTCTTTGCCTTGGGAGACGGCGCCGGGGATGCCGGGGCAGAGGACGGCAAAGTCGTCGTCCGATTCGATGAGGATGACGTCGTAAAGGTCGTTGCCATCGTCTGTGGTCGACATGGTTTCACCTATCTCTGCGCGGCCTGGTTTTCGCTTTCGGAGGCGGCGGGGTTTTCCTGCGTCGCGGGCCTGGTGAACTGAGCTGTGCCGTCTTCGGCGTGGGAATGGTTAGAGATGGCTTCCAGCACGGCGTCCAAAGTCTGTTCAATCCGGTCAAGGCGCGCATTTATTTGGGCAATGCCGGCGGCGTTTTCGTTGATTTTTTCGGTGAGGCGCATCTCGCTGTCGTGCAGGTCATCTCGGACATCGTTAATCTCGGTGACGACCCAGACGGTCACACCTACGACCATGCTGACCAACAGCAGCAGGACTCCGATAGCAGGCGCGTTTTGGTTGATGAACTTCATGGTAGCCGGGCATTGTGTTGAAGGGTGTTGCGGATTAACTGTATCAGCCCGCCTCCGATAGGGCCAACTGCCTTAAATCATAAAGTTCATCTCGCCGACGATGCGCTCGCCAAGGGCACGGTCGCCTTCGATCGCCACGGAGCCGTTGGACAGGGCGTGCTCGGCGGACCAGCGGCCGGTGCCCAGGGCGTTGAAGGGTTCGAGTCCCATGACAAGCTTCACCGTGGGGGATGCTGGGGCAGAGTCCATGCGGTGGGCGCGGCCGCCGTCCATGTTCAAGGCGATGGCGCCGCCCACTTCTCCGGTAACCTCGAACACCACGGTCGTACCGTCGTCGGGCCTGACCTTGCGTCCAACCACGAAGGGCATCGCCATCTCGGTGCGGCCGTAGGCGTGCTGCGCCACGGGACCGCTCAGGTGGCCTGGGATGCCCAGGGTGCGCCGCATGTCCTGCTCGTGGACCCAGGCGTCATAGATGCGGATGGCCAGGAGATCGGTGTAGGGGCCGCTGCCCAGGGGGTTGGGAGTTTCGACGGCGAAGTCGGCTTCAGTCATCGCGCGCAGGACGCCCAACCGCTCAGCGGTGATCTCACGGAACTCGGCCAGCACCTCGGAGCCGCTGAACTGCCGGCGATAGTCCACCAGCACCTCGTTGCCCTGCCCCACCTCGTTGCGCACGTGGGAGGTGTCAGAAGGCTCGTGCTCCGGCGCCGGGCGGCCGAGGAGCCGGCACTCGCTGCCCACCAGGTGCGACACCTGGTCCTGCACTGACCAACCGGGGCACTCGGTGGGCAAGGACCACTGCTCCTGGGTCAGGCCGGAGCCCAACCCATCTATCGACTGCCACACCGCTTCCATCAGGTCAACCATCTGCTGGGACATTACTTGTCACTCCCAAAAATAAATTTCGCGCCAGCGGCGCGTTCGTTGAAAACCGCGTTTGCGTGCAACACGACACGCGCAAGCATTATCGCACCCAGCGACACTCCGGCAAATGACCCCTGTAGCCGCGGTCGGGGCAGGTGCAGCCGATGTCGTCGCGCCTTTGATAACCCAGCGATTCCAGCCAACCGTCGAATCCTGGATAGAACCCGTAGCCCTCGTCGATGGAACGGTAGCCGGCGCGGAGGGCGGCCAGAATTTCGTCCGCCTCGGGGACTTGCATGATTGCGTTCGCGTTGGTCATGGTCGCTAGTCGGCCAGCAGTTCGAGCACGTCCTGGGCGAAGACCATGTCTTCCTCGCCGACCTGGTCCGGGTCGTCGGGGCTGGTCAGGTAGCGCACGAACAGCCACACGCCGTCGCGGGGGTTGGAGACCACCTCGGCAGTGGCTCCGCTGTAGAGGCCCAACCTCTGGCCCGGCTCAACTTCAAACAGGTTGACTATGTCTGCCATGACTCTGCGTCCTGATAGGTTACGGTTGGCCGCGTTGCGGGATGCGACCAATTATATCGTCCACCGCGGCGGATATTTCGGCGTGCAACCGCTGACGGTCGCTCAAAGGCGGCTGGTCCTCTACATACCGTCCAGACCCGGCGTAGGCAGTGAGGGTTTGCCAGTTCACTCCGGGGACTTGGAAGTCCTGGCCAAACACCTCTTGGATCCGGCCGATCAACATCCGCAGGTTGTGGCCATCGCGCCCGCCGGCGGGATAGACCTCGCCGTGGGCGGCGATGAGGGCCTTGTAGGCGTGTTCCAATGCCTGCTGGGCGGCGTAACCAATCATCCGGTCGGACGACCGATCGTCGGCAGCCAAAACTTCCAAGTCGGTTACCGCTTCGACCGCACTGGTTACCCTGGCATCGACATCATCCCAGTTGACCGGTTCCTCTTGAACGCCAGTCTCGTGCCCGGCCCCGTTGCCGTCCATAATTGGTTTTCCTTGCTTAGCTATAGAGTTGGCCAGCGTGTTCTTCTTCACCCTTCCGGCCAAGAGTTCCGCGACCGTGAGGAAGGATACGTCCGCGGAGGGCGCATTCGGATGCAGGGCCGCCGCCGCGTGGGCGGCGATTGCGTCGACGTCCGGGCGGCGATCTTCCGGCACCGGATCAACGGTGATGACCGCGATGTCGATATCGGAGTCCGCCAGGTAGTCGCCACGGGCCCGGGACCCAAACAGGATTGCCTGAACCGGCCCTACCTGTTCAAACACCGCCCGGGCCACAGCCAAGGCATCTGGGTCCGGAGTGCCGACGGGCAACCATGCTGTGCCGCCGGTTTGCGTCGCAAGTGTCATTGCGTAACCTTCGCGTACCGGAGCAATGCCGTCGAATCAGAAGAAGAACGTCAGGTTTTTGGCCAGCAGCACGTTCTGGTCGAGAAACACCTGCCGCTGCGCGATGTGCCACTCGCCATCCACCCGGCGCAGCCTGTCCTCGCGGCGGCCTACCAGGATGTCGGTCTCGGTGGCGACACGGTTGCGGTAGATAATGAAGCGGCAGCGCAGGGACACCTCTTGGGCGTCGCCGGCGCTGGGCGTCGCCTCCGTTATCTCCACATTAGTTACCAGGTGGGAGAGGCGCGACAGCGGCTCTTCGGCCCAGTGGACGCCGGTGAGAATCTGACGGACCCGCTGGGTCAGGGTCACTTTGCCCTCGTCGAACCAGTTGATGTCCTGGCCCTCGCGGGTGAACTCGCGCTCCAACTCGCCAAACTTGACGTTGCGGCGCATGGGCACCCAGTAGCGGACGTCGTCGGTGAGCAGGTCCAGCCATTCCTCGTACCGGCGGTCGTCCAACAGGTTGGCCTCGTGGTAGAGGAACGCCTCGACGTCCTGCTTCAGCAGGAGCATCGCCAGGGGGTCGTTGGCAATAACCATGACGAGCGCCTAGCAGGCCGAACCGTTGTTGCGCCAGGTGGCCAGCTCGTCCCAGTCCCGCGCGGCCATAAACTCGCGCCAGCGGTTGTAGAAGCCGCGCTGATTCTGCTCGCCGGCCCGGGCCTTGGTGGTGTCGAGCACGGTGCCGTCCAGCTTGAGGCCCCCGTCCTCGAAATCGGTGACAGCGTAGCCCATGCCCATCTGATAGTTGTAGTGGTGCCGGCGGGCCATGGCGCCGCGGCTGGCGGCGTGGGCGTAGTTCCAGTTTTCCATGTCGTCCTGCTCGGTCAGGCCGGCGGGACCGGAGTACCGGATGTAGTACTGACGCAGGAACTCCTTGACCTCGGGCGGCGCCGAGGCGTCCACCATGAACCACCGCCAGACCTCGGTCTGGTCGGGGCCGCGGGGGTGCCACACGGCGATGCTGCGCGGCTGGCGAGGCAGGAAGGACATGTTGGGAAAGATGGTCCCCGGCCCGGCCAGGATGCGCCACAGCTGACCCTGCCGCTCCTTGCGGGCGATTTCGCACTGGTAGAAGTACTCGGAAACTATGGGGTCGTTCTGGTAGGACGGCACAGGCTGGGCGTCTTCGGGCCGCAGGAACATCACGGTGCCGTGGCCGCGTTCGGGGAAGGACACGTCCAGCGACTTGGCCCCCTCCCGCTCGCTGTTGTCGCGGCGGCCCTGGCCGGACGGGCCGATGCCCACCAGGTCAACGGAGCGGTGGCTGATGTTGTGGTAGCGGTCGCCGATGAAGTTCTCGGCGGGGAACTTCCAGTTGCTGGGCACCATCCACTTCTCGATGCCGCCGATGATCTCGGTGCCGCCCTCGGTGCCATCCCATCCGTCGAAAAGGATGTCCAGGTAGGTGCGGAAACCGCCGATGTACTCCAGGAAATCGGGGGCATTGGCGTCCCAGGTCGCCCAGATGCCGCCCTTGTAGTTGACCATCCGGGGTACGCGGATCAGACCCCACTGGGATTTGTCCAGCTCTTCGTGGTAGGCGTCCTTGTAGAAGGGCACGCCGACCAGGGCGCCGTCGGTGGCGAAGCTCCAGCCGTGATAGGGGCAGGTAAAAATGGGCGTGTTTCCCTCGTCGTACCGGCACACCTTCATGCCCCGGTGCATGCAAGAATTCAGGAACACGTGAATCTCACCCTGCCGATCCCGACAGAGGATCACCGACTCCTCGCCCATGGACGATACGAAGAAGTCGCCGGGCTTGGAGACCTGGCTCTCGTGGCCGACGAAGAGCCAGGCGCGGGTGAAGATGCGCTCCTGCTCCTCGGCGTAGATGTCGGAATTTACGAAGATCTCGCGGCTGACCATACCGTTGTCACGGTCAACCAGGCCGCTGTAACTGCTGGGTTGGAAAGTAATCGCCATGTTGTCCCTCCGGGCGCGGCTCGCCGGCTCGGATGGTATCACACTGCCGTAGACAGGTGTTGTCCTGCGCACGTTTCGCCGATGGGCCGGCAAGGTTCAGTCCATCATCTCAAAATCTGCCATAACCGTCCCATTCCGCGACGGCCTGCCGGCTCCGGTTATTGCTACGCTGCGATGGAAGGAATTTGTCAGGCTGGTAAAATGGAAACGAACGAGGGCAATCGGTCACTGTGGCGGTTCATTGACGGTTCGCTGTCCATAACGGCCAGCATGGCTATCGCGGTGGCAATCAGTTACTGCCAATCCTGTACCGGGTTATGGGGCCCGGAGTTCCTCAAAGGGCTGACAGAAAAGGACGATGGCGTAATAATACTGGCGACGCTGCTGCTGTTTCCCACCACCGTCGCGCTATATGGAGCCTTGCAGATGTGGTTTGCCGCCAAAGAAGCCGTTGAGAAACGGGTTGCCGAAAGAGTACGTCGCCAGGAACGTGAGCGCATCAAGCGGATGCTCGCCACCCGCGGGATAACTCCTCCCCCTGAAATCGCCAGCATCATTTTTGACGAACCCGAATCCGACGCCGACCGGCCACAGCGGTAGCGGTTCGCTACACAGGTCCCAACTCCACTCCCGCCATCGCCTCCAGCACACGCGCGACTATAGGGTAGCCTTCGTCTCCCCACCCCTCGGCTTGCGCCCGTTTGTACAGGGCGTCGGCGACTGAGCCGGCGCCGGCCGGCGCCCTCAGCCGTTCCGCCAGCGCGCAGGCCAGGGCCACATCCTTGGCCACGATGTCCAGGGTGCCGCCGGCCTGGAAGCTGCGGTCGAGAATGCTGTTGGGTATGGCGTTAAAGGCGCGGCTGGCGCCGGCGCTCACCGGCACGATCTCGGCCAACACCGCCGGGTCCACGCCGCCCAGGCGCGCCATCAACATCCCCTCGATGGCGGCGATCAGGTTGGTGTAGCCCATGTACTGCGTGGACAGCTTGGCGACGCAGCCGGCGCCGGCCGGGCCAACGTAGAACACTTGGGCCGCGACCGCGTCCAGCGTGGTTCGGACGGACTCGAACACAGTCCGCTCGCCGCCGATCATCATGGTCATGGTGGGCGGACGGCCGCTCACCGGCGCGTCCAGCATGGTCAGGCCGCGTTCGGAGCAGGCAGTGGACACCCGGCGCGCCACGTCGGGATCATTGGTGGTGGTATCCACCAGCACCGTGCCGTCAGCCATGGCGGACAGCACGCCGGCCTCGTTGCCCAGCAACACGGATTCGACCTGGGTTGGACCGGGCAGTGAGGTCCAGACGACCTGGCAATCGGCCACCGCCCGCTCGGCGCTGTCCGCCCAGAGGGCGCCGCGATCCAGCAGGGGTTCCGCCGCCTCTCGCCTGATGTCGTAGACCGCCAGATCGACGCCGGCGTCCAGCAGGCAGCCGGCCATAAGGCTGCCCATGGTGCCGACGCCGATGAATGCTTGCTTGCCGGGCAGTGCGGCGCTCATGCTCACCCCATCCAATCAGTAGACTGCGGCGCAGGCCGGCAGCGACGTGTAGAAGACGGCCTGCTGCTCGAATCGCTGCTTGTAGACATCCGATATATCGCGGACGGCGTTGACGCCAGCGTCCGCGGCGTCGGCTGGGACCAGCACGTTCAGCAGCTTGGTCGATTCTCTATAGAGTCGTCCGGCGTCGGTGTCGAACCACTGGCCCCGTGCGTCCAGCACCGTCAGCCCATCAGGAAAGCGTGGAGTCACCGTGTCTGCCAGGAAAGACTGCCATTCCTTTTCCGTAACTGTCTTGCCGCTACCCTTCTCGAGTCCAAAGTACACATTAAGCTCCGTGAAGGAATCCATGCCTGCCGGGCAAGCGGGATCGCCGCCGGTCTCGCAACCTGCCAGTAGGAGCAGGCAGGTTGCGACGGCGGCGACCCAAGTTGCCCGAAATCGCATTTGGCCTAGTAGTGGTCCACCAGCGGTATCTCGTGCAGGGCGGGAATGACCTCACGGCCGATGAGCTCGATGGAGCGCATCACGTCCTCGTGGGCCATGGCTCCCTCGTTGCCGTAGATATGCAGGTAGCCGGGGTTGAGGCGATCCACGATCATGGAGAGCTTTTCCCGCACGGTGTCGGGACTGCCCACGATGATGTTGTTGGCCTCCTGCAGTTCCTCGTAGGTCATCATCCGGCCGAAACCGCCGGCGCCCGGCAGCGTGCGCTGGATGCTGACCGCCTCGCGGGACTGGTACCCGGGCGGGTCGTTGTGCTCGCGGGGGCCCCGGTTGCGGTGTTCCTGGGTCCAGAGGAATTCGCGGCCGATTTCCTGGGCCTTCTCGTCGGTGTCGGCACAGAAGATGCGCAGCAGGTAGCCGAAGTGCTCCGGTCCGGGCTCGAACCCCGTCTCCCGCGCGGTGTCGATGTAGACGTCGCGCAGCCGGTGGGTGTGCTCCAGCAGCGACCCCAGGTTCATGTAGGGGTGCTCGTGGCGCGCCGCCCACACCACGCTCTCCGGACTGCTGAACCCGGGGAACCAGATGGGCGGATGGGGCTTCTGCATGGGCAGCACCCAGGGGTTTACCTTCCGATAGTGGTAATACTCGCCCTCATAGCGGAAGGGACCCGGCTGGGTCCAGCACTTGATGATCAGGTCGTGGGCTTCCTCGAATCGGTCGCGGGTCTGCGGCGGGG
>DAOUHZ010000037.1:0-2937 GCA_034428455.1 Dehalococcoidia bacterium | reverse complement strand
CGCAAGATGCAACTCAAGGTCGACATCCGCGCCACTTGGAGGCCCATCCCACCTCGACTGAATGAGGTACCTCTTCCCGGAAACGATGCTCACAGTGTTGCATTCACCACCCGTTCCAGTATGACTGTAACGGACTGACCTGAAATCAAGGTAAACAATACCCTCAGAGGTAGGATTGTTGAACGGCGGGTGTTCGCTAAACCACGTCCTCAGAGCATTATTCCCTGCGGAGTTCACCCAGGTGGCACCCCTCTCGCCGGCGTCTTCAACTATGTTCAACAAGCTCCGGTCATCTATGTCGTCGAGCGTCGAAGTCCCATCACCGGGCCCATCCCATAGCGCACTAGCTGAATGGTTGATGACCTTCACGTCATACGCGTCGTTGGCCGCCGCGTCGTAAACGGTCCTGCCATCGACCATGTTGTCCGAAGTGCCAGCCGTCAACCAATCCAACACCTGCACATATTGAACCGAGTCCATGGCAATGGAAGGATCAGAGATGTAGAGCCTCGGATCAGGAGCAACCTCCAAAAGCGACTCCGTTACCTCAGTACCGTGGCCGACGCCAGTGCCTGGACCATCCTCACACGCGACAAAAGACGGAGTAGGAGTCGGACCGGGTGTCACGACGGGAGTCGGACCAGGCGTCGGCGTCAGAGTCGGAACATATCCCTCAAACGGATTACCCCTTGTGTCGAAACACAGATATTTCGCCGGTTCAGACAAGAACGGCTCCACCCGCGTCCGGAAACCCCTGAAGTTGGTATCAAGCACCGCCACCTCGACACCCGAGCCAGTGATGCCCGCCGCGTGCCAGTCATCGACGCCAAGCAGGTCAGTCAATGTCCGACTACCCGACTGGCGGTTGTAGCCATCCGGCACGGCTGGACGATTCTTTTTGATCCGCTTCACGCCATCAATGGCAGCAATCGCCGGCACCAACTCTATGTCGACATACCCCGATACAACGGAGCCAACACGACCCCGAGGATGGTCGGGACCGAACTTGAACCGATGGACGACTCCATCGCCATTGGCCTCGAGGAAATCCGCCACTGCGTCCACCGCCTCATGGGTCGTCACCTCCACCGAAATGCCGATGTACACCGGCTCGGCGACGGACCGACGCCCATCTTGGGCAGCGCTTTCCTTCGCCGCCATGACCAAGTTGTAGTGCCGCCGGAGGTTGGTTTCCACGTTCTCCGGCCCAGGCGGCGGACAACTCGTCGCCTTGCCACCGCCACCCGGCAGCGTCAGAGTGACGCAGTCTGGATGCAGCGTCGGCGTAGGCGGCGGTGTTTCCGTAGGCTTCTTCTCAGTTGAGCCTCCACCTGCCTGCCCAGCCGGCGCGGCCGGCGCACACGCTATGGCCATCGCCACTCCGACGACGGCCAAGAGCACCGTCGCCAACAAGATCGACTGCATCCATCTCTTTACGCACATGGTCTCCCTCCCGGTTATGTTCCACCACCGACGATAACGCCAGCGTGGAAAACCGCCCCGGGCGGAGATAACCAACGCGCCCAGGCACCGCCCTACAAAACTGATGACAGCAGCTGGTGGCGGCCGGCGCTCGGCGCCCCATAGACTGGAGGCATCCCCAACGACCGACGCCGAGAGCTCTCAACATGCCCGCTGCTCGACGCGAACATCCCTACATCTGGGCCACCTGGCTGCCTCGCCTGCTCACCGGCGAGAACAATTGCGAATGGGCCATCTGGTTCAAAGCACACCACCAGAACTGGTCGAGGCAGCCCTCTGACTTTGACCAAGCCAAGTGGATGCTCGATCACACCGCACTCGTCAACGAACGTATCGGAAACTGGGAAGTGGGCGGCTACGACGTCGACGTCGAGGCGCAGAACCGGTTTGAACTCCGCGGCAGGACGGCGACGTTGGCCGGCAGGCCCGACATCATCGCCCACCGCGAAGATAAAGCCGTCATCGTCGACGCCAAGACTGGCCACGACAGCCCCAGCCACGCCGTGCAGGTCATGATCTACCTGTACGCCGTCCCCAAGGCACTGCAACGCTGCAGGAACGCCAAATTACGCGGTCAGGTCACCTACCGAGACCACACGGTGCGCATTCCGGCGGAGGCCGTGGACGAGAAGTTCGTCCAGGACCTGGGCGCGCTCATACGCCGGCTATCGGCCGACCAACCAGCCAGGCGGGTACCCAGCAGCCAAGAATGCCGGTTCTGCGACATCACGGCCGCAGACTGCCCAGTGCGCGTGGACGACGCCTCTGAGCCGGAAGCTGGAGCAACCACCGACTTCTGACGGCAGCCGCGATTGACGGGCGGCCAGTTGCGTTGTCGGCGTCATAAACCCGAGTAGAGACACTCCGCAGCGCCAAATCAGCGCTGTAGGCGTCCTTTTTTCGCCGTTGCACGGAAATTGTGCACAAAGGCAGGAGAGGCGTCTCACAGCGGCTGCAACGCGGAAACTGGGCGACTCTGGCAGTGTTTGACAAAGTACTTGCGGCGGGCGGTGCAGGACAACACCGCCTATGCCGTAGTAACCATTGTTTTCGCCTGGCGGGGACGCCGGTCGTTACTGACCGCAGGAGGCGAGCGGCATGACCAGCAACACGCTACCTGCACGGGGACCAGCTGAAAATCGACGCGGTCACTCCCCACAAGCGGAGCGCGGTGCTATAACCGGAGAGCACATCGGCCAATCCGCCGCAGCTTGCGAGATTCGCAATCGGCTTTTCCGCGAGTCAATGACGCATAATTTGCCCGCCAAGGCGAACAATGACACCAAACGAAAACTGCCTTCCGAGACTCGAGAGAATGAGAATCGCACGCGCGACGCTCCGGGCAACCATACCGATATTTGTCGTGGCGTTCATCGTCCTCGTCGCCTGCAGCGGCCCACAGCCGGTTGCACCGTCCGAGGATGCCGTCGGCACGGCGGTCCCTGAACAACCGCC
>DAOUHZ010000036.1:0-33785 GCA_034428455.1 Dehalococcoidia bacterium | reverse complement strand
GCTGCCAACCTGGATGCTGGCTTGGCTCAGGGCGCCAACGCTGGCGCTATCGCTCTTCCCAACCAGGGGTTTCCGGCCCGCTTTCTAGATCATCTTTGGCGACACCTCGGAAAAAGTAATAATCCGCATCGTAAGGATCCAGGACAATGGCTGCGCCAAAATCATCGATGGCACCGTGAATATCTCCCTTTTTGTGTTTGGCGTCGCCTCGGGCGTAATAGTAACCAGCGTTGTTGGGATTCAGCGCGATGGCAGAACCAAAATCAGCGATGGCGCCGTCAAAATCTCTCTGATCGAGTTTAGCGGCACCCCTGATATAGTATTGGTGCGCCAACTCAGTGTTGGTATTGGCGCGGGTGATTGCCCTACGCTCTTTGTTTTTCCGAGATACAGCTATCAACCTAATGATGCCGGCCAGCGCGTAGAGTAGGTGGACGAAGGCACGCATGTAGAGACTCCGGAGTTAGGACAGGTTCAGGAGTATCCAGCGCACGGGGGTATAGCCGTGTATCAGGTCACCCCATCGGGTTCACATCCGCCATCCCCAGCCGGAACTGCCCCAAGTTATCGTAGGCGCTGGTGTTGACCATGAAGTGCTGGGCGGCGGCGTTGATGTCGCGCATACAGCGTTGCAGGACGCGGTCGTTGTAGATGGCGTTGCCGCCGCCGTAGCGGAAGGACGTGGTTGCGACCCGGCACGCTACGTCGGTGGCGTAGGCGCAGGCTCCACGCAGACGCAGCTGACGCTCGAGATCCGGCCGTTCTTCGCGCAGGCAGAACTCCCAAGCGTCCGCGATGGCCTCCCGGCACAGGGCGCGGGCAGCGCGCAGCTCCTGGTCGCAACGACCGAGGTCGTGCTGCAACGCGCCACGCTGGGAGATGGTGGAGGTGAGGTAGCCGCGGCTGTAGGAACCGGCTTGCGCGGCGATTTCGTCCAGAGCGCGTCGCGCCACTCCCAGAGCGAACGCGGCGTGGTCGGGCGTGACGAAACCCGGACGTCCCAGCCAGAACTGCGGCCCACCCCGGCGCGGGTCGGTTGTGATCAGGTCGAAGGCCAATTCTTGGGGTACGAAATGGTCTTCGAGCACGAAGTCGCGGCTGCCGGTTCCCTTGAGGCCCATGACTTGCCAGTTGTCCACAAAACGCACCGCTGCAATCGGCGCGGCCATTACCATGTGCTCGGGACCCGGCGTGTCGTCGCGGACGATCCGGAACCCCGCCAGGAGCCAAGACGAGTGGGCGGAGCCACTGGCGAAAGGCCACCGGCCGCTGACCCGCCAACCACCGTCTACCGGCGTGGCGACCCCGCGCGGGATCAATGCGCCGGAAGCGATGGGCATACCGCGCCCAGCGAACACGCGCTTCACGCCGGCGTCCGGGAGGAAAGCGCCCAGCAACGCGGCGCTGGTACTGTTGATGAACGCGCACCAACCGGCCGATGGGTTGATGTAAGAGAGTTCGTCGCAGACCTCGAGGTAGAGATGCGGATCGACGTCAGGTCCGCCTAGATCTCTTGGGACCTTTAGCGAGAGTAGGCCCTCGCAGTACAGGGCCACCACCGACGGCCATGAAAGCGTCTCGCCGGCGTCGTTGTCTTCGGCGTCGGCTTCTAGGATGGGACGGACGCGCGCGATGGCGTCGAGCAGATGGCGACGCAGCGCCTCTCGTCCGGTGGGCAATTTGGGTATGCCCTGGTCCTCCAGGGCAGCAACGTCAAAGGGGGCGATAGCCTCTGCTGTGGCAACGTTGATCATGCGGCCGTCTCTCTGTGCTCCAGTTCGCGGATTTCGTCTTCAGAGAGGCCAAGTTGGTCCCTCAGTATCCGCATGGCGATGCGGCGGTCTTCATCACTGCCGTCCAGGAGTTCAATCGCGGTTTCAAGCCTCAGGCGGGCAAATTCAGGATCGCGGTTTGCCCGATCTCTAGCATAATCATCATGCCTGATGAGAGCCATTGTATTCGCTCCTTTTATGCGTAGCGTTCACGGAGACGACGAGCTTGGGCAATGTCCGAGCGTTGTTGTGAGGCTTTGTCTCCGCCAGTTAGGAATAGCACCAGATCGCCGCCCTGGCGGCAAAAATATAGTCTGATGCCAGGGCCTCTGCCCATCAAACGACGCTCAAAAACCCCTGGTGTGCCGGCAACCGGCTTATAATCTCCCCAATTGCCTTGCGCCATACGGTCAAGCACTCCGAGAATACGGTTTGTGGCCGTAGGATCCAGCCCGTCCAGCCACTCACTGAACTCCGGAGTCTGCAGGATCTCGTACATCGGCGGTCAGACTTTGACCGGCGTCTTTTCAATCTCCTCCATCAGCGCCGTCAGCATTTCGTCTTCCGAGACCACTCGTATTTTTTCGCCCTTGCGGAAAATGATGGCGCGGCCCGCCCCAGCAGCGATGCCCACGTCGGCGTCCTTGGCCTCACCAGGACCGTTGACTTCGCAGCCCATGACCGCGACCTTGATGTTCTTGTCGGTCTTCTTGAGCAGGTCGTCGACGTCGTTGGCCAGCTTGCGTATGTCCACGTCGGCCCGGCCGCAGCTGGGGCAGGCGACCATGGTCGTCCCCTTGTCCCTCAGGTTAAGCGATTTCAGGATTTCATATCCCGCGATCACTTCTTCGACACTGTCGTCGCTCAACGACACGCGGATCGTATCGCCGATGCCCTCGTACAGCAGGACACCCAAGCCGACGGCGGTGCGGATGGAACCCGACTTGGCAGTTCCAGCCTCCGTGATTCCCAAGTGCAGCGGGTAAGGCACCATTTCGCCGAGACGACGGTAGGCCTCGACGGTGGTGGGGACATCGAAGGCTTTCATGGAGATCTTGATCTGGTCAAAATCCTGCTCTTCAAGGAGGCTTACTTCCCACAGGGCAGTGGCGACCATGTGGTCCACGATGCTGTAGTCGCCGGCCTGAGCTTCGCCGGCTTTGGGCAGGCGATTGACCAGGTCCATGTGGCGGGAGAACCCGCGAGTCCGGCCGATGCCGCCCACCGGGGGCAGGCTGCCGAAGTTGACGCCGATGCGGATGGGAATGTCGCGCTCCTTGGCCGCAGCGACCACCTGCCGCACCTGGTCCTCGTTGCGCAGATTGCCGGGATTGAGACGCAGGCAGTCGATGCCACCGGCGGCGCATTCCAGCGCCAGTTGATAGTGAAAATGGATGTCGGCGATTAGCGGTATGCGGATCTGCTTCTTGATCTCCGCCATGGCCTTCGCGGCTTCCATGTCGGGGACGGCGGAGCGGATGATCTCGCAGCCGGCCTCTTCAAGTTCGTGGATCTGCCGGACGGTGGCTTTGACATCACGGGTGTCAGTTTTGGTCATCGACTGAACGGTAATGTCGGCCCCGCCGCCAACCTTGACGCCGCCGACGTAAACCGGTTTGGTTACCCTGCGCTGGTTAACAGCCATCTTCGTCACCGCCTAGTGGGAAAAGAGGTGTGGCGAACTCGAAAAATCCGAACTTATGGCTGACAATCATACACGATTGCCAATCGCCGATGCCACCGTGCGGCGGGGGCCCGGCGGCGCGACACAACCGGCTCCGGGGCGAATCGCCGATGCAGCTACGCGAACCGGAGACAGGGTTGCTGTATAATGTGAGCGTCAACGTGTGGCCGGCGCAGCGGTGGGTTCCGGCGTGAGTCGGCGTACTAGCCCGACAGATTCGGGCATCAGGCAGGTGAAAGCGTGCGCGACGTTATTCAGGAAGCGGTAAATCAGTTGGAATCTGGCAATCCCTGTGTGCTGGCCACGGTGGTGCGAACCAAAGGCTCCACGCCGCAGAAGGCCGGCGCGATGCTGCTGGTGCGGGAGGACGGCACTGCCGTCGGTACCCTGGGCGGCGGCTGCGTGGAGGGTGATATCTGGTTCGCGGCGCGGGAGATCCTGCGCAACGAGGGCGGCCCGGAGTTCAAGGACTATTATCTGAATGAAGACATCGCCGCCCGCGACGGCCTGGTCTGCGGCGGCACGATGTACTTCTACCTTGAGCCCTTCTGGGATAACGGCGATTTTTCCGACATTGGTTCCGAGTTGCTTGGCGCGTATGACGGGGCGGAGCCGGCCGCCCTGGCCACGGTGGTGCGGTCGGAAGGGGACACCGCTCCGCTCGGGGCCAAGCTGTTGCTCCGATCCGATGGATCCATAGCCGGCGGCATCGGAACCGCCGATCTGGATGAAATCGCCCTGGAAGCGGCCGGTCGAGTCGCTGCTGTCGGCGCGAATGAGTCGGTGACCATCGATGACCAAACCGAGCTGTTCGTTGAGGGTTTCACTACCCCGCCGACGCTGGTGATGGTGGGTGGCGGGCACGTCGGCAAGGCAACCGCTGACCTCGCCCACCAACTGGGCTACCGGGTGTACATCATTGACGACCGCGAGGATTTTTCGAATCCCGAACGTTTCCCCTACGCTGAAGAGACCATCGTCACGCCTTACACCAACTGGGCTGACCACCTGGACATCAACGTCAACAGCTTCATCGTGGTGGCGTCCCGGGGGCACTGGTTTGACGACGTGGCGCTGGAGGCGGCGTTGACCACCAAGGCGCGGTACATCGGTTTGCTGGGCAGCCGGCGGAAGACGCTGATGATCTACCAGCGCTTGTTGCAGGAAGGCGTGCCGCGTGAGCGCCTGGCCGAAGTGCGCGCTCCCATCGGCCTCGACATTGGCGCCCTGGAGCCGGAAGAGTTGGCCGTGAGCATCATGTCCGAGATCATCATGGCCCGTCGTGGCGGCAAGGGCAGCCCCATGACCATGGATGACTGGTACCTGGAGCGGGCAGAGCGGCGGGCCAACCGCGCGATGGAAGCTACCGCGGACTGACCATCGAACTATTCATCCGGTTGTCTCGCAGGTCGGTGATCGTCCGACATGGCTGACACGGCGCCATTCACCTCCGCGATACTTCTCGCCGCAGGGGTTTCAAGGCGCATGGGCCAGTTGAAAGCGCTGCTGGACTGGCAGGGACGGCCACTGATCATCCACCAGATAGTCGCGCTGCGGGAGGCCGGGGCGGACGAGGTGGTCGTAGTGCTGGGCCACCGGGCCGACGAGTTGCAGGCGCGGGTCGGCGCCAACCGGGACGTGTACAACCTTGGCAAGGTGCGGTGCGTCATCAACGAGGACTACGCTCAGGGGAAAACTACCTCAATCAAGACTGGCCTCTGGGCGCTGGGACCCTCCGCCAACCCCGACGCGGCGATCTTGATGTTGAACGTGGATCAGCCGCGTTCAGCCAGGACCATCAAGAGAACGCTGCACGCCCATCGCGACGGAGATGCAAATCTCATCACCATCCCCACCTACCGTGGAAAAGGCGGCCATCCCATCGTCGTGAGCCGGAGCCTGTACAGCGAACTCATCGCCATCGACGAGAAAACCCAGGGTATGCGGGCGGTCACGGAACGTCATAGCGACGCCACGCAGCGCGTGGAACTGGGCGCCGCCGAATTGCTCTGGGACGTCAACACTCCCGAACAGTACCGGGCCGCGGTGAGAGAGTTGGAAGCCGGCTCAGTGACCTGACGACGACGATCAAGTCGCTTGGCCGGGGCATACTGAAACCGGGGCCCGATAAACAGTCGAGGCCCCGGTTGCTGGTTTTCCCTTCGTTCCGCCGCCAAGGATGCGACGGGCTGACGGGTTTGCCCCTGTCAGCGGCCGCCCAGCATCGTCATGCCACCGCGGTCCCGCCGACAGGGTGTTTACAGGGGAAATGCCAGCTATGGTTCAGCTCAATCAGCGTAACCACTTCTAACCTCCTGCGTTGACGATGGTCCGGCCATCGAGTTTACGGCGGGTGGGAGTTCCCTGCGCCCCCAACACCTTGAATACATAGTATATGGTACGCAGATGCCTGTCAACCCCAAACGCAATACTCGATATCCGATTTCATGGCGTGAACGCAACCGATGGTAAATGGTCTAAACTACCCTGACTTGGTAGTGTGATCGGAGAAATGGCAAGCATGAGCGAGACCCGCAGCAACGGAAACCAACCGCAACCAGCCGTTCCAACCGTTTACGGAAAGGACGGGGTAACCATCGTCGGGATGATCGGCGTGGTTCGCGAATCGCAGGCCAACCGGGGAGCCACGTTGAGCCTGTTCGGCGGAGGGATCAATCCCGGCGCCGAGGTCCCCTCCGGCGTGGACCCGGATTACATCCTGGACTTTGCCCGCACCCACGAGGAGGCCGGCTTCGACATGGTGCTGACCGGCTATTCCTCTTCCACCGCGGACGGATTCGAAGTGGCGGGCTACGCCGCAGCGCACACCGAGCGCCTGGGGTACTTGATCGCTCACCGTCCCGGCTTCGTCGCGCCCACCCTGGCAGCCCGGAAGGCGGCCACCCTGGACCAGCTGACCAACGGACGCATCGCCCTCCACATCATCACCGGGGGCAACGACATCGAGCAGCGGCAGGACGGCGACTGGCTGGACCACGACTCGCGCTACCGCCGCACGGACGAATACCTAAATGTAATGCGTCGCATCTGGACGGAGACGGAACCCTTTGATCACGACGGCGAGTTCTACCGCCTTCAGGCTGCGTACAGCCAGGCGCGCTGCCGGCAATACCCCCATGTGCCGCTGTTCTTCGGGGGAGCCTCGGAGGCCGCGCTGGATACCGCCAGCCGTCGTGCTGACCTTTTCGCCCTGTGGGGCGAGCCTAGGGCGTCCATCGCCGAACGGATCGCCGACGTGCGCCAGCGTGTAAGCGCTTCCGGCCGCAACCCATCGGACATGCGGTTCAGCCTGTCGGCGCGGCCCATCCTCGCTGACACTGAGGAAAAGGCATGGCAAAGAGCAGAGGAGATCCTCGCCCGGGTGCAGCAGGCCACCGCGGGACGGGTAACTCCCGGCGTCCCCACCCGGCCACAATCCGAGGGCGCCTGGCGGTTGCTGCGTTTCGCGGCCGAGGGGAACCTGCACGACGAACGGCTTTGGATGCCCATAGCGGCGGCCAGCGGAGCCTCCGGCAGCACCACGTGCCTGGTGGGCACGCCGCAGCAGGTGGCGGACTCCCTGCTGGCGTATTACGACCTGGGATGCAGCGCGTTCATCATTCGCGGGTTCGACCCGCTGGCGGACGCCGCCGATTACGGAAGGGAGCTGATCCCCCTCGTGAGGGAAGGAGTCGCCGAACGCCGCAAAGCTGCCGTGTGAGGTCACGTTTGTCTGGTTTGGCACTCTGAAATCGGGTTATATGATGGCGCGCATCTGATACCATACGCGCCACCGCCGCATGGGGAGGCCACATATGGTCGATTACGCATCCCTTTTCTCCAGCAACCTGCCGAGGTCCGTAGCATCGCCGCCCGGGGCAAGTGACACCGTCAAGTATATTTTTTCGATCACCAACGCAGTCCCGGAGGTGGTCGATGCTGACGAATACCTGGCCGCCATCAAGACCGGCTTGGAAACCAGCGGTGGCGCGTCGCTGGCGGGCTATCCACCGCCGGGCGGTCACGTGGGCCTCAGGGAAATGATCGCCGAGCGCCTGGCCGCCAACCGCGGCTATGAAGTTTCCCCGAACGATGTCTTCATTTCCGACGGAGCCGGCGGGGCCATATCCATCGTCCTGGAGTCCTTCATCAATCCGGGTGACATCGTCCTGGTGGAGGAATTCACCTATATGGGCAGCCTGCGCATGATGATGGAACGGGGCGCAGAACCGATCCACGTCCCTTGCGATGAGGATGGCATGTTGCCCGACGCGCTGGAAGACGCGCTGGCATCGCTGGACGGCGCGGGACGCCGGGCCAAATTCGTCTGGACGATTCCGGTGTACCAGAATCCCCTGGGTTTTACTGTGTCCGAGGGACGACGGCGGGCGATCCTGGAAGTCGCCCAAAAGTACGGCGTGCCGGTCATGGAGAACGAATCCTACGCCGATTTCCGCATTGACGGGGACCCCTTGCCGCAGGCGATGTCGGGCATCAGCGACCAGGGCGACGTGTTCTACGTGTCGTCATTCACCAAGCTCCTGGGGTGCGGGCTGCGCGTGGGTTTCGGCGTGCTGCCGCCTGGCGTTCAGGACGCGCTGCCGCAGGTCAACGCCGAGAACCTGCCGCGTCGCAGCGTGAGCCACCTCGCCACCACCATGGTCTACGAATACATGCGGGTGCACGAGGCCGACCATATCGAAGCGGTGCGGCAGGCTCTCCTGGCGAGACGCGACGCTATGATCGGCGCACTGGAGAGCAACTTCCCGTCCTTCTGCGAGTGGACCCACCCCCACGGCGGCATGATGATGTTCGTCAAGCTGCCCGAGAGCGCCGACACGTGGACCACCCTCGCCAAAGCCACTGCGCGCGACGTCAAGTACAATCCGGGCGGTATGTTCCGGTCGGATCGTGGACGCAACAACCACCTGCGCCTCACCTACAGCCATAACTCGCCCGACGAAATACGCGAGGGCGTGGCCCGCCTTGCGGAACTCTTCCAGGAGGAGGGTTACTTCGAAGGCTGATCGGGTTAGAGACACTGCCCGCAGGCAACCTTTTGTCGAATATAGCCAAGGCGGGAGGGAGTAGCGATGGTCGTCGCAAGTCCAACCATCAGCGTGACAGTTGACGGAATCCCCGTCAGCTTGCCGGCAGGAGCCAGCGCGCTTGATGCTGTCAACGCCGCTGGGGTGCCGTTATCGCAACTGTGCAAGGACGCGGATATGCCGGCCATCGGCGCCTGTCGAACCTGCCTGGTCCAAATCGAGGAAATGCGCGGATTTCCGGCATCCTGCTCGACGCCGGCCAGCGAAGGCATGGTTATCCGCACCGACACGGCCGACGCGAGGCGTATTCGTTCCGGCGTCATCGAACTCACCCTCGGCATGGTGGGCCACGGGAACGGGTCCGGCGGGCCGACTGAAAGCTACGGCCTGCTTTCGGACGCAGCCAGGCTGCACGGGATCACCTCAACGCGCTGGGAATCACGGCCACGCCAGCCTACGGATGAATCCAATCCGGTGTTCAACCTGGCCATGGACGCATGCATCTTGTGCGCCCGCTGCGTCAACGCCTGCCAGTCCAGCCACCAATTCATCGGGGCGATAGACGTGCTGGGAGCCGGCTCGACAGCCCGTATCGCCACCGCGGGCGACAAACCACTGGGAGAAAGCATTTGCACCACGTGCGGCCAATGCCTCAGCGTGTGCCCTACCGGCGCGATCAACGTGAAATCGCCTGTGGACACAAAAGCGCCAACCCATCGGGTCAAGACTACTTGCCCTTATTGCGGCGTGGGCTGCGGCATCAATCTTGAGGTCAACGACGCCAGGGAGGGTCCGGATGCGGGCCGGATCATCGCCTCGCATGATGACCCGGACAACCTTTCCAGCGTCGGGATGCTGTGCGTAAAAGGGCGCTTCGGATACACCTTCGTGCAGCACGGCGACCGTATCAGTACTCCGCTGATACGGGAGGGCGACCGTTTCACCGGCGGTTTCCGGGAGGCGACCTGGGATGAAGCACTGGACCTGGTAGCCTCGCGCTTGGCCGACTACCTAGGCGAATCGTTCGGAACCCTGTGCTCGGCCAAGGCAACCAATGAAGACGGCTACGTGCAGCAAAAGTTCAGCCGTCTGGTCATGGGAAGCAACAACATCGACCACTGCACGCGTTTGTGTCATGCTCCGTCAGTGGCCGCGATGCTCGCTTCGTTGGGCAGCGGCGCCACCAGCAACTCCTACACCGACTATGAGAACGCGGGTTGCCTGGTGGTGATCGGCTGCGACCCCACCTCCAACCACCCGGTCGCTGCGTCAAGGATGCGACGGGCTGTGGTGGAGCGCGGCGCCAGGCTGATCGTGATCAATCCGCGCCGGATCGACATGTGCGACTACGCCGACCTGTGGCTGCGACCATATCCGGGGACCGACGTCGCACTGCTGAATGCGATGGCGCACACTGTAGTGGCTGAGGGCTTGGCCGACGATAGTTTCGCGGCGCGTCGTACCGAGGGCTACGACGAATGGCGCGCTGTGATCGACGGGTACACGCCGGAACGGGCATCGGCTATCACCGGCGTTTCCGCGGACGACATTCGCGCCGCCGCGCGCATGGTTGCGGAGCCGCCAGTCCCGCGCCACGGCGACACAAGCGACAGTCGTGGCGGGGCTTGCCTGATCTGGGGAATGGGACTTACCCAGCATACCAACGGCACGGCCAACGTCCATTCGGTTCTCAATCTGGCGTTGGTAACCGGGCAGATGGGGTTCCCGGGATCCGGCATATCGCCGCTGCGGGGCCAGAACAATGTACAAGGTTGTGGCGATGCCGGATGCGTACCCGATTCGCTGCCGGGCTACCAGGGCTTGCGACCCGAGTCGGTGGAGAAGTTCGCACGGGCCTGGGGAGCCAGTGGAGCACTGCCTGACCAGGCGGGCAGCGTGGTCACCGACATGGTGGACTCCATTGGCGAACCTGGCGGCGTACGCGCAATGTACATCACCGGCGAAAACCCTCTGCTCAGTGAACCCGACCTCAACCGGGCGGACGAATTGTTCCGAAAATTGGACTTCCTGGTAGTCCAGGACATTTTCCTGCATGAAACAGCGAGGCTCGCGGACGTCGTGCTGCCGGCGACCAGCTTTGCGGAGAAGGACGGGACTTTCACCAACAGCGAGCGCCGGGTGCAGCGGGTGCGGCAAGCCGTCGAACCGGTCGGCGAGAGCCGGCCGGATTGGGCGATCATCAGCGAACTGGCCAGGAGGATGTGCGATTTACTGAGCCTGCCATTGGGGGACCAGTTTGCCTATAGGCATCCGTCAGAGATATTTGCGGAGATGGCCAGCCTGACCCCACAGCTGGCAGGTATCTCTTACGAACGCCTGGACGCCGAGGGTGGAATTCAATGGCCTTGCCCGACGCCCGATCACCCGGGAACCAGCTATCTTTACGGCGACAATTTCCCCCGGGGCGACCGGGCTAAATTCGTCGCCTACGAGCAGGGACCAGTCGCGGCGGAGACGCCTTCGCAGCAGTTCCCATTGGTGTTGAACACGGGCCGGGTCCTTTACCACTGGCACGGCGGCACGATTACCCGTCACGTCGGCAACCTTGTGGCGCGGATGCCGAACCTCGAAGTGTCCGTCAACCCAGCCGATGGCGAACGGTTCGGGCTCCGGGACGGCGAGCCTGTCCGAGTCCGCTCGCGGCGTGGACAGCTTACGGGAACGGCCCGTTTTACCTACCGCATGCGGACCGGGGAAGTTTTCATTCCTTTCGTGCGGTTGAGTGATTCGGCGGCGAACTTCCTGACCAACGCCGTCTACGACCCCGACTCGAAAATTCCCGAGTACAAGGTATGCGCGGTGCGTGTGGAACCGGAGGAGTGACGGGAAGACGGCCCGAAGCCGCTCTTCCTACCGGCTGCGCAATCGAGCGCGCTCCCGCCCTTCAATGAAGTGCACGGCTTCGTCCGGGCTGACCCGACCCACCGGACCGCTGGCGTACATGGATCCCAACACGGTGCCCCCGCGGCCGAGCAGAAACTCGGTGGGCTGGATGTATCCGCCGCGGTCATCGGACCACCAGGAACCTAGCATATCCGCCTGCTCCCGTGTGACACCGTATGCCATGGGGAAGGTGACACCGGACTTGGTGGACATCTCCTCCACAACTTCCCTGGGTTCCACGCTGGCGCCTAGGATGGACAGCCCCATCTCGGCCAGGGAATCTTGCTGCGATTGCCACGCGGCCAACTGCCGCGAGCAGTAGGGTCACCAAACGCCGCGATAGAACAGCACGGCAAGATAGCGTGACGACATATCGCCGGGTAGGGTCAGTGTACCGCCATCAATGAGATTGAGGCTCAGTTCGGGCAGGCGGTCACCCTGTTGCAATTTCTCACTCATCCTCATCCCTCCCTATCGAGTCTTGCTTCGCCATTGGGACGGTTGGGCCAGAAGAGTTCATAAATCCGATCTGCCAGTTCTTCGCACAACAGAAGACCAGCAGTCACATCCCCAGCGTCCGCTTCATCTTCATAGAAATTGCTGTGCAGTGTCCGGGCGACACCAAATGAATTTCTCAGCCAGTTTGCCGTATCAATTTCGCCTGATTCGCCAGCCAGATTTGACAATTCCCGGAGCACGTGCCAGATGGAGCGGTGGGCATGAATAATCCCTCCGTGCCGCGCGCTGACAGCCTTGATGGTCTCAGCAACCATGCCCCAAGCCTTGCTGGAAGCCTGGGGCAAATCCCTCTCATTGTTGAGGTGCCGCCAGGCGCTGGCCCGAAAATCGTCGCTGAGCTGCGCGTATTTCACGGGACACCTTCCCGCATCCGCCGCCGGCTGAGCCGGGTCCCTGGCGGCCGCCAAGCCCCGAGCTACGGCGTTGGCGATGTCACTATCAGAGAATGTCAGTGGCGTTGACATTGTTAGTCCCCAACGGTTTCCGCAGTTGCAGACTTTAGGCGCTCCGGCCACCATGGATCGTCGTACTCGTTGAAGAGACCCTTCATGTGGGGCATGACCTCGTTGGCGAACAGATCGGTGTTCTTTCGCACCAGTTCGGGCGGCATACTACCGATCTGGAGCAGGACCATCAGGTGACCGATACGGAGCATCTCGCAGGCTTCGGTCAGCTTGCGCCGCACCGTTTCGGGGCTGCCACCGATTACGTGACCCTGTTCGATGTAGTCTTTCCAGCTGTTCTCCTGGGCGGTGCGCTGCGCCTCTTCGCCCATCTGCGGGCGCAGGGATTTGCGGATGGATTCCAGCGACCGGTAGCCGGGGGATTCGGCGAACGGCGGGTACACGCGGAGCATCTTTTCGTAGAAATACTTCACGTGCTGTTCGTAATCTTTCTCCGCCTGCTCGTCGGTTTCGGAAACACACACCAGTTGCAGGAATCCCAGCCGGTGGGGGTTGTCGTCCATGCCGCGCTCGGCAACGCGCTCCCAGTAACCCTTGACGATGTTGTGACCGCGCAGGTAGCCGTAGTATGACAGGTAGCAATACACGTAGTCCCGATCCAGCACCCAGTCCCAGGTCTCAAGGCTGCCGGAGCCGGGGATCCACACCGGCGGGTGCGGCTCCTGCATCGGACGCGGCCAGATGCTGATATACCGCAGCTTGTTGTACTTGCCGTTGAAAATCGTGGGCTGGTGCTGGGTCCACGCCTGCATGATGACATCGTGGGCCTCGGTGTGCCGATCACGCAGCGTGATGGGCACCTGGCCGTAGGAGAACGTCGTGTCCATGGCGGTTCCCACCGGGAATCCGGCGACCAGACGTCCGTTGGAAATGACGTCGAGCATCGCCATCTCTTCGGCGACGCGCACGGGCGGGTTGTAAAGGGCCAGGCTGTTCCCCAGCACGATCACGGCGCCGTTGCTCGTGGAGTTGGCCAGCACGGACGCGATCAGGTTGGGCGACGGCATGATGCCGTAGGCATTGTTGTGATGCTCGTTGACGCAGATGCCGTCAAAGCCAACCTCGTCCGCGTAACGCAACTGGTCGATGTACTGGGCGTAGTACTCATTGCCTTTGGCAGGATCGAAGTTCTCGTTGGGCAGGTCTACCCAGGCCGAATGATGCTGCTGGGCGAAATCGTCCGGCAGGTCCTGGTAGGGCATGAGATGGAAGAATGAAACTTTCATGTCGAATTACCTCGGAGGCTAACCGGCTGACCTTGTTGGTGCCGGGATTCTAGCATGGAGCGTTCGGATCACTGGGTCAGTGCTGCTGGCGGTGGGAACAACTCGCCAACCAGGCAGGAGAAGCCCGGCAGGACAGGTTCAGTTGTGATGGTGTCGCCCAAACGGAACACGGTGGCTCGGTCGGGCCGGAACGCGATGATGGTCCGGTGTGGCGGCAATGCCAGCCACACCAACTGCACGCCGGCCGCAAGGTATTCTTCCACCTTGTCCCAATCACTCAACGTTTCGTTGTGGGGTGAAACCACCTCCACCACCATCGCCGGCAGCAGATTGCTGATCGAATCCGGGTCGGTAGGGAGATCACCAACGATCACCGCCAGATCAGGACGGCGAGTGCGCTCGCGATCCGTCCCTATGTCAAACAGAGCTTCGGAGAAAACTCGAATCGGAAAATCCTCGTCCGAACGTCGATCCAATGCCCGCCAGATGAGACGCACTACTTCCGCATGAATGAGCCTTCCCGGCGTCATTCCCACTTCTTCACCTTCCCATACGCGCTTTTTGACGATGCGGCCATCGACCAGCTCGCACCCTTGGATCAGGTCCGTGGGCAGGGCGGCGAATTCTTCCCTGGTGTACGACTTTTCGGCGGTTGTCATCAGCGCACCTCGGATACCGAAGAGCGTCGGCGGAGTAAGGATTAAGCGGCCAACCAATCTTTGACGGCGTCGATGAAATCTGACGGGTTGTCTTCAAAGACCATGTGTCCGGCCCGCGCGATGTTAACCATACTGCCTTGGGCGAGGGTGTCCACCATGCGGTCGGCAGTCTCCTGAGTGAGCAAGTCGGTTTCAGTCCCGCGCACTATCAAGGTGGGGCAGGTTATGTTTTCCAACGCGGGCCACAGGTCTGTCGCAGGAGCGGCAGTGCCGTTGATGCGTTGCTCACGGATCGCCGGATCAAACTTCCAACCAAGCTTGCCGTCGGGCAACTGCCGGGTCTGACCCGCCAGGCGCCGGCGCATTACCGGCTCCGAGGCGAACCGGTTGCCTGTCTGGACATGCGCCAGGGCGTCCTCAAAATTATCGAAGTGCGGCGGGATGGCACGCAGTTCCTCAGTGATGCGGTTGCCACCGGCAGGCTCAATGCGCGGACCGATGTCAACGATGCACAGACGCTCCAGCCTCTCCGGATGCGCGCCGGCGAAGGCCATGCTGTTGCGGCCGCCCATGGAATGGCCGAACAGGACAAACTTGTTCAGGCCGATGGCGTCCACGAAACCGAGCAGGTCGGCCACGAAAGCCTCGGTGGAATAGTCGCCTCCCGGCGCGTGATCGGTATCACCACGGCCGCGCTGGTCCAGGGAATAGACGTGGTAATCAGCGCACAGGGATTCGGCGACGTCGGCCCAGACGTTGGCGTGGCCGCGGAGCCCGTGGAGGAGTACCAAAGGCGGATTGCCCTCGGCGCCCCAGTCGAGATAATGAAGGTTGATGCCATTGGCGGTGATAGTCCGGCTCTTAGGTTGCACTTGCGTGGTCATGTCGCTTCTCCTGGATGGGGTTGAGGTGTTCGACGGCAAATTGCGCCAGGATTGGCTACTTGAGCTGCCAATTGGGCCGGCGCTTTTCGGCGAAGGCTCGCGGGCCTTCCTTGCTGTCCTGAGTGGTCAGGATGTAGTCGTAGGCCACGTAGGTTTTGGCGCTGACTTCGGCGATGGACATGTCCAGGCTGCTGTAGGCGAGGTCCTTGATGGTCCGAACCGCGAGGGGGGCGTTCTGAGCGATGCTCTCAGCCATCTTGACGGCCTCGGGCACGAGTTCTTCGGCCGGCACCACCTTGTTCAGAAAACCCATTTCCTTGACCCGCTCAGCAGGCAACAGGTCAGCAGTCATCACCAGTTCCAGGACGTTGGAAATGCCGATCATCTTGGTGAGTTCCACTGCGAAAGGCGGCATGAGGCTCCATTTGGTCTCGGTGATGCCCAGGCGAGCATTGTCCGCAGCCAGGCGAACGTCGCACATTTGGGCGATGGACCAGCCGCCCGCGGCGGCGGCGCCGTTGACTGCGGCCACCAGGGGCTTCACGGGCCTCTCCCACATGTGAGGCTTGTTGGGCGACATGCTGTTTTCGGCCCGGGCCTGGACACCTTCCGCGTTGTCGGCGGCACGTTCTTTCAGGTCACGGCCGGCGCAGAAGTTGCGGCCGGAGCCGGTAATCACGGCGACCCAGGCTTCGTCGTCTTCGTTGTCGAAGTGGTCGATCACGTCGCGCAGTTCCCGGCGCAACTGCCGGTTGATGGCGTTGGAGGATTCGGGCCGATTGAGCGTGATAATCGCCACGTGGTTGTCGGTCCCGGTCTTTTCGTAGAGCACGGTTTCAGGCATAGCGTCGAGGTCTCCTTGGGTTCGTGGGTTTCGAAGTCGAGACGGTGTCAGGCATAGTGGCCCAGGAACTGACCGCCAATGACGTGAAGGTGTCCGTGGGGTTGGCTCTGCAAACCGTCGTAGCCGAAGTTGGAGAGGATGCGGAAACCGTTGGGACAGTACATGCAACCCAGAGTTGCGGCCACGTCGCCAAGCCGCGACATTATCCCATTGCTCCACATCTCCAGCTGCGACATGTGCTGGCGAGGCATCACCAGCAGCATGACCGGCACCCACGTCAGCCGATTGACGATGGCGATCAGGTCATTGTCCAGATAGCGAATCCGCGCCGGTTCACGGCCGGCCACGATTTCGCAGAATACGCAGTTAGTGGGTTCCGAGCTCATGAAGATATCACGTCACCACGGGCAAAGTGCTGAGTTGCGGCTAGCCGATCAAACGGCCGGCACAGCCGGTTCGAGATGCCAGATAACTATACGTACTGCCCATTTGCAGTGTCAACGACGAAGCCGAGCCGCGACCTTCCACATGTCCGAATACTCATTCGCGTGTGGTATCATTGCGCCTGTTATACCATGCCGCACCAACCGTGCCGATCAGAGATATGTACCGTCTGGCAATTCTGACCATCAGCAGTTCCGGGGCCCGTGGGGAGCGTGAAGACACCGGCGGACAAGCCATTCGGGACAAACTTCCTCCGCCCGACTACGAGGAAGTGCGCTACGAAATAGTGGCGGACGATGCCGACACTATCACTGCCAGATTGGCTGAGTGGGCCGATTCCGAGGAGGTAGATCTTATCGTCAGTACCGGAGGAACCGGCATGGGTCGGCGCGACGTCACTCCGGAAGCCGCCCGTCGTGCCATGGACCGCGAGGTTCCAGGCATGGCCGAGACGATGCGGGCGCAAACCCTCCAGTTCACGCCCATGGCTATGCTGAGCCGGTCGGTGGTCGGCATTCGCGGCCACACGCTGATCATCACGCTTCCCGGGAGCCCTCGGGGCGTCGGCGAATGCCTTGATGTCATACTCCCGGTATTGCCCCACGCCATCGAGCTCCTGCAGCGCGAATCGGTTCAGGAACATCCGCGCTAATTACAGATTCCCGCTTTCGCGGGAATGACGGAAAGTCAACATCATTCACCGGAGACCGCGACCAAATGAGCACAGACGCCAGCACGAACGAAACCGCGCCCGTTTATTGGCCCAGGGTGAAAGAACTGCTCGACGTTATCATGGACCGCTGGATAGAGCGGCACGGCCGGCAGCCCTACCCCGGGATACATGAGTACTGGTGGGAAACACCGGAGGAGTTGGCAGCGTCGGTTCTCAACGGGTATCCGTCCATCGAGCCAGGGGTCCCAGGCGCCGACACCCACCTGGTGCGTTCGCTTCGGTTGGGTTGCGGCACCTTCGGCCGGATGCCCCTGCGCGGTCCGTTCCTGTCACGCGCTGAGGCCGCCGAAATCGCCGCCTGGATCGACGCCGGAATGCCGAAAGGGCCGGAAGCCTGACGACATGCCTATCGCACAACGGCGTTTCGGATCTTCCGAAGCCGCCGCAAACAAAAGAAAGTAGGGGCGAATAGTTATTCGCCCCTACCGTTTTGGATTATCCCCGGCTGCTAGAGCAGTACCGGTTCCTTTTCCTTCTGGTAGACCTGGATCCGGCCACGGGTGTGGTCCAGGATCGCGATCTGGCCTGAAGGCGTGACGCGCACGGCGCACGGGTTCGACAGAGCCTTCTCGAAGGCGCCGCCATCATGCGTAATGGCCATGGTGCGCTGTCGGATCATGTCGGGGTTGGAGTTGAGCTTGCTCTTGCCCCAGTCGGAGATCTGGTGGTCGCCCTTCAACTGGGCGCGGAAGCGTCCGTCGGGAGCCAGGATCTGCACGCGGTCGTTCTCGCGGTCACAGACGTAGATGTCCCCGTCGGCGTCGACGTGAACGGCGTTGGGTCGCTTGAACTGACCAGGGCCGTCACCACTGGTGCCAAAGCTGGCCTGCCAATCACCGGCTTGGTTGAAGACTTGGATCCGATCGTTCCGCCAGTCGGCGACGTAGATCAGGCCGTTGCCGTCCAAGGCAATGCCCCAGGGCATATTGAGCTGGCCGTTGCCGCTGCCGGATTCGCCGAACTGGCTCTTGAACGTGCCGTCCAGCCCGTAGCTCTGGACGCGGTTGTTCTTGCTGTCAACAACCCACATCGTGTCGCCGGAGATTGTGATACCCGACGGGCCGTTGAACTGCCCCGGGCCGCTACCCGCCTCACCCCAATGGGACACGTAGTCGCCATCCTCGGTGTAGATGGTTATGCGGTTCAGGTACTCGTCAGCGACGTACAGGTTGTTGTTGGTGTCCAGGGCGCAGGAGGTGGGCCAGTACATGTCGCCCGGCGCCTCGCCGAACTGGCTGAACTCGCTCACGTAGTCCTCGCCGAGGGTGGCGACGGTGACGTGCACGCCGTCGGGCCGGTTCTCGTACGAGCGGTTCAGGACGTAGATCTTGCCTTCTTCGTCGATAGCCATGTCCACCGGGTTTCGGAACCCGGTGCCATTGAACTCGTTGCGGCCAATGGAGTGGCTATACGGGAAGGCAATGTCCACGAGGCCAAATAGATGGGTACTCATAGACTTCCCTCTCTTGTCGGTCGTCAGTGTTCAGGATGAGGCGGAGGGAGTGCCAAAAGGCGAGGAACCCTCCGCCCCGATCATTCGGTTGCCGTTGGCCTACAGGAAGGGAACCTTCTCGAAGACGCCGCGGTTGATGGGGTTGGAGTCGAGACCCATCCAGTCTTCCAGGATGGTGGCGTAAACCTGGCGGAAGTCCATGTTGGACCTGAGGTTGCCGCCTTCTTCCTGGTCAGCCGGAGCCAGGGACGGGTACACGCCGTAGATGCCGCCCTTGACCTTTTCGCCAACTGCGAATGCCACGGAGCCGGCGCCGTGGTCGGTGCCGGAGCCATTGTCGCCGATGCGGCGGCCGAACTCGGAGAACATGAACGTGATGACGTTGTCGCTGGCGTCATGCTCGCGGAGGTCGGTGATGAAGGTGTCGACATTGGCGGACACGTCCGTCCACAGGCCGCTGTGGAGCTGGGCCTGGTTGGCGTGGGTGTCGAAGCCGTTGTAGGGGCTGGTGGTGAAGAGCACCCGGGTGCCCAGGTCAGCAAGGTGGGTCTGGGCGATGTTCTTCATGTACTGGCCGACGGTGGTTGCGGAGTACTCCACGTTGGAAGTGTACTTCGGCGGCGCGGTGGCCAGGATGTCGGCGCCGATGCGGGCGTAGGTGCCCGTGGAGCGCAGGTAGTCGCTGACGAAGCCCTGCCCGATGGTGGGGGCGTAGATCTTGCTGAAAAGGTCCAAAGCCTCGGCGCGCTGGTCCTCACCCTCAATGCCGGTGAGCAACCCGTAGGTCTCGAGGTTGCCGACGGACGCGACCGGTACGCCTTCCTTGGCCAGGGCGCGGGGGAGGCCGCGGCCGAAGTTGACGCCGGTGATGCCCTGCCCTTCGTTGTTCGGGTCCAGCTCGTGGATAACCTGGCCCAGCCAGCCCTCGGTCCCGATGGTGTCGGGCTCGCAGGTGTGCCAGATGTCCATGCTGCGGAAGTGGCTGTAGGACGGATTGGCGTAGCCGATGCCCAGGAAGATGGCGAGTTTGCCCTCATCCCAATACTTCTTCAACGGAAGCATGGTGGGGTGCATGCCGATCTCGCCATTCAGGTCGATGACCTGCTCTGCGCCCACGCCCAGGTTGGGGCGGAAGTCACGGTAGTGGCCGTCGTTGTAAGGAATGACGGTGTTCAGGCCGTCGTTCCCGCCGGACAGCGAGAGCACCACCAGAACGTTGTCTTTGTTGGTAGAGACCATTTGATAGTCCTCCGTATTGTGTATCAGTTCCTAGCGATGGTGGTTGGCCGGACCGACGACGTTTTGGAAAAGTTGCGGACCGGCCGAATGCTAGACGATCGCCGCTTACTCGAACTGGAACTCCGAGGTGGAGGCGATGATCTGGAACATCTCGCCGGAGCGGCGGGCGAACTCGGCGCGCTCGGCGTCACTGCCGTGGGTGAGGTTGCCACCGCGGTCGGCGTGGGCGATGAGCTGGTCGCGGGTGTCCTCGGTGAGGTTGAGGCAGCCCACCAGGTCAGCGCAGGTGTCGACGAACTGTTCGGGGCTGAGGCTGTCGCCCGTAGCCATGAGCTTGGAGATCATGCTCTGGACGCCGGGGAGCTCCGTGCGGCCCAGGTAGTCGGCGGCGAAGTTGATGCGCTCGACCAGGGTGCCGGAGTCGATCCACTCGTGGCCGGTGTGCCAGCCTTCGACGGTGGGCGGGTTCATCAGGTCCATGCCCATGTACTTGGGCTCCTGGCTGAGCTCGAACATGCCCGGCTTGATCTCGTCGCGGTGGTCGCCGACCATGCGCAGGGTGCCGGCAACCATCTCGGCCGGGTTCTTGACCTTGGCATAGCGGGCGTTCTTGAAGGCGTCGGAGTTGAACAGGGTTCGCAGCATCGCGGTGATGTTGTAGCCACTGTCGAAGTACGCTTGCTCCAGCGCGCCCAGCAGGGCCTCGTCCTTCGGCGGGGTCTGCCGCCAGCTGGGAACCGGAACCTCGTCGGCCACGAAGTAGTTGTACATGTGGCGAGAGATGAACCGAGCGGTGGCCTTCTGGTCCGCGATGATGTCCAGGATATCGTCACCGTCCCAGTTGCCCGTGCGACCCAGGAACGTCTTCTCCTCTTCGTCATGATCGGCGGGGTCGAACCGGAATTCCCAAGGGCTGCGGCCATAGGGGAAGGGCGGGTACGGCGGGGCGATGTTCCAGCCAGTGAAGGCGCGGGCGGTGGCCTTGACGTCGTCTTCGGAGTAGTTGAACTCCTCGTTCATGCCGACGCCCATGGAGAACAATTCGAGCAACTCACGGCCGTAGTTCTCGTTGATGGCCGTCTTGTGGCTCTCGCAGTTGTCCAGGTAGTAGACCATGGCGGGGCTGGTGGACAGTTCCATCAGCAGTTCCCGGAAGTTGCCCATGCCCTTGTCCCGGAACATCTGGATCATCCGACCCATCTCTTCGCCGGAGTCGATCTTGGAATGGCCAGCGCAGAAGATCATGTGCCAGAAGAGGGCCATTTTCTCCTTCAGCTGGTACTCGGTGTTGACCATGCGATACACCCAGTTCTGGATGTTGATCTCGATGGCGCCCGGGTGGTTGTAGGTGGGATGATAGCGGAGCATGATGTCGTCTTCGACACCCGAGGTCGAACCGGGGTTCAGCAGCTCCTCCACTATAGTGTCATAGCCTCTCGCAGCGGCGGCTTCGATCTCGTCGCGGCTGGCGCTGAAGCCGGCCCGGCGGAGAAGGTGCGCCATCAGTGCGATGTCGTTGCTTCCTGCCATTGGTTCCTCCTTTCGTTTACCTTGGGAACAGGGTCCCGACTGGCCGATTCTTTGTACTGCAAATATACCGCAATAATCGTTATTCCCGCAATCGGATTACACCGGAAGCGGCACTCCAATTGCGGAACGATTATCAGATTAGAATCGTATCGCCGGAAGGGTGGGATGTCAATAAGTTTACGCCTGCGCGCAGGGTCCGTTCCACCGGAAAGTCTCTATCGCCGGGCTTGCCCAATCGCGCTTCGTGGCCATCAATGCACAAGTTCAGCCCAAGCGAAAACGCTTGAACACTTCCGCATACTCCACGCCGATGCGGGGGCCGTCCCGGCGGCGCCATTCCCGCAGATACTGATCGGCGGCTTCCGGACTAACCTGACTGCGGTGCGCCCGCAGCGCCTCCACCGCCGTGTCGATGTGGTCAGTTACGTCCACGAAGTGGTCCGGAGAGGTTCGGCCCATAACCCAGACTTCCCGGACCTTGTGCGGTTCCAGGCCCTCTTCGGTGAGCAGATCCGGGAAGGTCAGCGGATCCCGCGCCGAGGGGTAAACGGCCCCCATGGCAGCGTCGCCGGAGGCGAAGTGGTCCGGATGGTCTATGTATCCGTCCCCGTCGAGGTTGCGGACGGGATTCATGCAGACCAGCACGTCGGGTCGATGCCGGCGAATCTCCCGGGTGATGGCCTTGCGCAGCTCCAAGTTGGATTGCAGGTAGGCGTCCGGGAAGCCGAGAAATACCACGTGCGCGAGGCCCAGGACGCGCCCGGCTTCCTCCTGCTCGGCGCGACGTGATTCGAGCACTTCATCCGGAGACATGGACGCATCCGAGGTTCCCTTGCTGCCGTCAGTGCAGACCACGTACACGACATGCTTGCCCTCGGCGCACCAGCGTGCCACTGTGCCGGCGCAGCCCCATTCGGCGTCGTCCGCGTGTGCGACCACCACCATGGCTCGGCTGAAGTCTTCGTTATCACTGTTGGTCAAAATCGCACCGCCTGCTGTGTCCTCGAAGTGCCGGGATCCAATCGAGACACCGGCTATGCGGGTGACGCCGCTTGCCCGGTTGCATCTTGATCTCGAGTTCGGGTCATGATGTGAAGTGTGAAACCCAACCCGGCGCCAACCAGAGCGGCTCCTGAAGCCATCGCGAACGACCAACGGAGAGTGCCCGTTACATCGGCGATGGGCCCGGATATGGCAGGAGAGATTGTACCCCCAATTCCCGCGCCCATGCCCATCAATCCGAATGCGGCCGGCGCCATGAAAACCGGCACGAAGTCGCCCGCCGCCGCCGCGCAAATCGTGTAGGTCGAGCGCAACGCGAACCCGGCCAGCACGGACGCAATGATGAAGAAGATCAACTCCGGCGCCATCCAGAAGAGCGCGTGGCAGGCGACCTCGACCAGAAACGTCGCGGCAAAGGCCAGACCGCGCCCGATCCGGTCGGACAATGCGCCGGATCCGATCCCGCTGCCGATGCTGAGGACCCCGATGAGCATGAACAGCGCGCCCACCACCCCCACGTCGATTCCCTGCTCTACCTCCAAATAGGCGCCGTAGCTGGTGGTGAGGATGCCGTGAACGAATCCGGAGCAGAAGGCCATCCCGGTAATCAGCCATACGTAAGGATTGGTATAGACCTGTACCGGCCAGCCGGCAGGACCACTCCGAGCCGTGGCCCGTGCTGGGGTCGCTGCCGTCGATGATCCGGTGGAAGGGGGAGACGCCGCGGGCGACGCTTCCCGGATGAAGCTCACGCACGCCAGTCCGATCACCACGCTGCACGCGGCCAGGGCGTACCAGGTGTATCTCCATGCTTCATCACCGAACAGGCCGGTAAGCGGCGGGACGATGACACCCGTAAAAATTATGGCCAGGCTGCCGCCGGACGCGGCAATGCCGGCGGCAACCCCGCGATCGGTAGCCCGGAACCAGGGTGCCAGCATCCCCATCATGGGTGTCAGCGCTGCCCCCGACGACACGCCCACGGCAATCATGGCGGCCAGGGCTATCCAATAGCTGGGCGACCAACCCAACAGGGCCATCGATACCGCCTGCACGAAAATGCTGGAGATGACCATCCACCGGCCGCCGTAGCGCGAGGCGGCGGCTCCCGACAGCAACCCGGACACCACACGAGAAATCGACAGCGCGACGACCAGCACGAAAACCGTGGTGTAAGACAGATCGAAGGTGCCCTTCATCCCCGGTATGGTGAGCGCCTGCACGTACAGAGAAAAGCTGGTGATCAGGTTGACCGCCAGCGACACGGCAAGGATCACCGCGGCATAGGTGTGCACCCATTGTGGGATCAGGGCGACCGGACTGAAGGGCATTGGGGCTGAAACGAGGAGTAGCGACGAGAAGGGGAAACAGGCAGAGGAGGCGCGGGCATCATATCACGCAACCCGCGCCACACATGCCCTGCCCCAGTCAACATACCTGATAGAATACCGGGGCGCCACAATCTGGAGACGCCGACCATGACCACCGCCCTACCGCAGACCCATACACTACCGCCGGATGAAGCCGCCTACGGTGCGGCTACGTCGGAGCCTGAGGTCGGTTGCTTCTACATTCCGCTGGTCGAATTCGGTCAGTCACTGGGCAACCCCAACATCGACGTGTGGTTTGAAGCGTTTGCGACACGCAACAAGCACGAAAGCGGTGGTTCGTTTGAGATTACCGCCGATGGAGAACTGAAAATCATGCCTCCCACCGGCCTTCCCGGTTCGCTGTTCGAAAATGAACTTGCCACTGATACGACCATCTGGGCGCGGACCCACGGCGGCAAGGTTCAAGGCCCTACGGGACGTTTTCTGCTGCCCGACGGCTCTCGCCCCGGTCCTGACGTAAGCTGGATTTCCGATGAACGCTGGAACGCTATGGTGCCGTCTGGCGATTTGCCGACCTTTGCCCCAATCGCACCGGATTTCGCCTGCGAAATCGTATCGCCCTCCAATCGAGGACCGGAACTGGTGCGCAAGGTGCAGCGGTTCATTACCAACGGAACACGACTGGCTTGGATCATCAACGCCGAACGCCGCCTGTTCACCGTCTACCGTCCGGGCCAGGAACCCGAAACTCTGGTTGACCCCGAGACCCTGGACGGAGAAGACGTGATGCCGGGTTTCGTGTTTGAAGTCCGAGCCCGGATTTTCGACAACGCCAACTGAACCGCTTGCCGGATCAGGTCGCGCACCGATAATGGATAGCGGGGAGTCACAACGGCCGGAATCGGCGCCCGAAGGAGGACGAACAACCGGCTACGAGCCCCTCCCGCCTCCGCCCCCGGAACCACCGGACGCGCTGAAGCCCTGGTATTACCAGGGGTGGTTCCTCGTCCCGACCTTTGTCTGGTGGCCGTGCAGCGCGATCCTGTTCATTCGGTCGCCGTGGCACAACGGGGTGGTAAGCGGGGCGTTGTCGTGGGCCTGGATCATAATCGGCGGGGGCTGGATCTTCCTCCGGCTGCAACTGCGACTCCGAGGTGGCGAAACCCTGATTGACCCGACGCTGATTGCTCTGGCGGCGCCGGGCGTAATCCTCACCATCATCACGCAGACGTTATGGCTCACTCGGGACCGACCGCGGATCCGTCAGATTCGGGACGCCGGAGGTTTCGCTGCCTACGACGAGCCGGCAGTCTCCGTGACGCCCAGAGTTTCGGCCAAGCCCGGCCAACAGGAGCGGCGACCCCGCGCCAACCGCGGCGGTGTCCGCAGCCGGCGACGGCGGCGTTAAATCTGCCGTGCGGAAGATCAGTCCGTATCCGCCCCGAATTGCAGCCCCTCAACGAGGCCCTGCACCATCTCGACGCGCTCGTCGGTGGTGGAAAATGCCATGCCCATCGGCGTGATTCCGATGTAGTTGGCTTTGCTGGCGTCGATGTCGCTCCCCTCCCCCCCGGCAAGGACCGGGCGGTTGCGCGAGATCCAATAGCGGCGATGCCCGAATGACTCTTCCGAGCGCACCGATTCTCCGTAGGCTCGCCCACCCAGGCGGGTGACCTTCACCCCGGCAATCTTGTCCGCCGGCTCGTTGGGCACGTTTACGTTTAGGAAATAGGCCGGCGAGACCACCGGAGCTTCAGCGAGCCGACGCGCCAGGTGCGCGACCACTTGGGCCGCTAGCTGGTATCTCGGAGCCTGAACGGAGCCCACCGAAATGGCGATGGTGGGATAACCGCGCACCCAACCCTGCGTTGCGGCGCCCACTGTACCGGACACTATCACGTCCCAACCCAGGTTGGACCCGCGATTGATGCCACTGACCACCAAGTCCGGCTTGGGCGTCACCAGTTGCTCCAGCGCCAGGATGCAAGCGTCGGCGGGCGTACCCTGGACAGCCCAGGCAGTGATGGGATGTATCGGCTCCGTTGAAGTATCCGATGCTGGGACGTACACGGCGTCGGCGCTGCGCGGTGGCGTGTCTTCGCCCGGAGCGAATTGGGCCAGGTACTGCTCGGCCGGCACTTGGTGTACGAAAAGAGGCGAGTGCAGCGTCATGGACGCGCCGACGCCGGACTGTTCCCGGTCTGGCGCAACCACCGCAACCTCTCCGACCTCGGCCAGGCGGCGGGCGGCGGCCCAGAGGCCGGTGGCGTGAATGCCGTCGTCATTGGTAAGCAGGATTTTCAAAGGAAAGCCTCGATGCAGAAGGGTAGATAGGGGATGCACACGATTGGGCGCAAGACAGAATAACATTGGCCGCCGTAATCACGGCGGCCAATCAGGTTGAGCATGGGTCCGGGAGATCAGTGGTGCGCCAGGCCGATGGCGTGGAGCAGGGCGTGCTTCACCTCCACTGGCGCGACGCCGGCGCGGAAATCCGCAGAGGCGTAGACGTCGCCGATTATGTCGACTCCAGCGGCCGACAGGTCATCACTGAGGCGCGCGGTGGCGTCAGCGATGCTGTCCATGGTCAAAGTGGTTCCCGACAGGGCTTGCTCTACCGCCGGAGCTTTCACCGGCCGCGGGGTCAGCCCGCCCACCGCCACCGATGCCGCGGTGCATCGATCCCCGTCCATGGTCACAACCACAGCGCCGCCGACAACCGCGTAGAAGCTGGCTGGGTGGGCCATCTTCGCGTACTCGGCGCGTTGGTTGGCCGCAAGCACGGGCACGCTCACGGTGGTTATGAGCTCATCTTCGCCCAATACCGTGGTGAAGGCGTCCTCGACCAGATCAGCGACCGCAACGGTACGGCTGCCCGACGGGCCCTGCGCCGACACGCTGGCCCCCAGCGCGGTGAGTACCGTTGCCCAGTCGGATGCCGGATCCGCGTGGGCCAGGTTGCCGCCGATGGTGCCCCGGTTGCGGACGGCCGGGTCGCCGATGCCCCCGGCTGCCTCGGCCAGCAAGCCGTTGGATCGCTGCACGTCGGCCGACGCAGCGATCTCCGCATGGGTAGTCAGCGCGCCGATATTGATGGTATCGCCGCTCACGGTGATGCCGCGCAGGTTGGCGATCCCGCCAATGTCGATGACGACCTCGGGCCGGGCCAGCCGGAACCGCATCAGCGGGATGAGGCTGTGGCCTCCGGCCAGCAACTTCGCTCCCGGGTTATCGGAAAGCAGTTGTACCGCTTCTGCGATGGAACCGGCTTTCCGGTATTCAAAATCTGCTGCAAACATTGCAATCAGTCCTCCTGTGCCGGCGCCGGTCAGTGATTGTGTCCATGACCATGGTCGTGACCGTGATCATGGCCGTGCCCGTTGCCCGTGTAGCCGCTGGCCTGAATGGCCCGCCACACGCGCTCCGGGGTCAATGGCATGTCGAGGGACGAAATTCCCAGCGGCTTCAGGGCGTCCATCACCGCGCTGTATATGGCGGCAGTGGAGGCGATGGTTCCGGTTTCGCCGATACCCTTTACCCCCAGCGGGTTGTGGGGCGACGGCGTTACGGTGGAATGAACCTCGATGTCCGGAACGAGATGGGCGCGGGGGATGGCATAGTCCATCATCGTGCCGGTGAGCAACTGGCCGTTGTCGTCGTAGACAGCGCCTTCCCACAGGGCTTGTCCGGCTCCCTGCACGACGCCGCCGTGGACCTGGCCTTCCACAACCATGGGGTTGATCTGCGGGCCGCAGTCGTCGACGGCGACGTACCGATCGAGGGTTATGTGGCCGTTATCCGGATCCACACTGACGATTGCCGCGTGAGCTCCGAAGGGGTAGCTGAAGTTGGGCGGGTCGTAGTAGGTGCTGGCTTCCATGCCCGGCTCGATGCCTTCGGGAAGGTTCCACGCCACGTTGGCCTGCAACGCGACGTCCTGGATGCTCTGGGAGCGGTCGCGAGCGCCGCGCACGAAGAACTGGCCGTCCTCGTACTCGATGTCGGCCTCGTCTGCCTCCAGCAGGTGCGCGGCGATAACCCGCGCCTTGTCACGCAGCTTGCGCATGGTCAGGGCTACGGCCGCGCCACCCACAACGGTAGTCCGACTGCCGTAGGTTCCCCAGCCCATGGGCGTCGTGTCGGTGTCGCCGTGCACCACTTCCACGTCGTCGACATCGACGCCGATCTCGTCGGCTACGATCTGGGCGAAGGTGGTTTCCTCGCCCTGCCCGTGGGGCGATGTTCCGATGAAGACGTTCACTTTGCCGGTGGCGTAGATGCGCACGGTGGCGCTTTCCCACAGGCCGCCGCCGAAACCCACGGCTCCGGCCACCTGGGACGGGCCCAGGCCGCAAATCTCGCAGTAGCAGGCGACGCCGACGCCACGGAAAGTTCCATGTTCGCGCTCGTGCTCCTGATCGTGGCGGAACTGGTCGTATCCGACGTGGCCGAGGAGTTGGTCCAATGCGCCGGAATAGTTGCCGCTGTCGTAGGTGATGCCGATAGCAACGTCGCGGTTGTTGTCGAAGGGCTCGATCAGGTTGCGCCGGCGAACTTCCACGGAGTCGATGCCAACGGCGTCCCCAACCTTGTCCATCAGACGTTCCAGCAGGAACGTGGCCTCGGGCCGACCCGCGCCTCGGTAGGCCTCGACAGGCGTGGAGTTGGTGAACACTCCATAGACGTCGGCCTTGATGTTGGCGATGTCGTACGGGCCGGAGTACATCAGGCCGTGCAGGATCGTCGGGATGCCCGGCGCCGCGGTGGACAGGTACGCGCCCATGCCGGCGTAAACCACGCTGCGGACGCCCGTAACCTTGCCGTTGGCGTCGGCTGCCATCTCCACGTACTCCACGTGGTCGCGACCGTGGGTGGTGGCCACGTAGTTCTCGGTGCGGGTCTCAGTCCACTTGACCGGCACGCCGAGCTGCATCGAGCAGAAGGCGGTGATCATTTCCCAGGGGTAAACCGCAATTTTCGCGCCGAAACCGCCGCCAACCTCCGGTGCGATCACCCGGATCTTGTGCTCCGCGACGCCGGTGACCAGGCAGGTCACGAAACGGGCGATGTGCGGGTTCTGGGTGGTGTTCCACAGCGTGAGTTCGCCCATGGCGGACGACCAGGACGCAATGGCGGACCGGGTCTCCATAGGCGTGGGTATGAGCTTCTGCTGGTTGATGGTCTCGCTGACCGTCACCGCGGCGTCTGCGAATGCGGCGTCGGTATCACCGCCGGCCGCGACCCAGTGGAAAGCCTGGTTGTTGGGCGCGTCCTCGTGCAATTGCGGAGCGCCGTCGGCCAGGGCAGCCTCCGGATTGATGATGGACGGGAGCGGTTCGTAGCCGACGTCGATCAGTTCCAGAGCGTCCTCGGCCTGATAGCGATTCTCCGCGACGACCACGGCCACGGCATCACCCACGTACCGGACAACGTCGGAGGCGATGGCGGGGTAAGCCACTGCCTTGAGATCGGAGTCAGGGATAGCCCAGGCGCAGGGTATGGGGTTGAGCACTCCTTCGATGTCGGCGCCGGTATAGACCGCGAGAACGCCAGCAGACGCCTTGGCCGCGTCGGTGTTGATGCTGCTGATGCGAGCGTGGGCGTGAGGGCTGCGCAGGATGGCCGCATGGACCATGCCGGCCAGCTTGATGTCGTCAGTATAGGCAGCCTGGCCGGTGATCAGACGCGGGTCCTCACGACGCCGGATGCCGGAACCAAAAATGCGGGTAGTCATGGCGTCAGCCTCCTTGTCCGGCAGCGGCGGCGGCCAGAGCGGCCCTGACGATGTTGTTGTAGCCGGTGCAGCGGCACATGTTCCCTTCCAGTCCGGCGCGCACTTCCTCGGCGGACGGGTTGGGATTGCGCTCGATGATCTCGGTTACCGTCATGATCATGCCGGCGGTGCAATAGCCACACTGGAGGCCATGATTGTTCCAGAAGGCTTCCTGCACGGCGGTCAGGTTTCCGCCCTGGGCCAGACCCTCGATGGTGGTGACCTCAGCGCCATCGGCCTGTACCGCGAAAGCGGTGCAGGACTTGACGGTGACCCCGTTCATGCGGACCACGCAGGCTCCGCACTGGCTGGTGTCGCAGCCGATCTTGGTTCCGGTCAGGTTCAGGGTTTCGCGCAAGAAGTGGACCAGCAGGGTGCGGGGTTCTACTTCGGCGGAATGCGAGCGGCCATTCACAGTAACCGTGATGGGTACTTTGTTCGGCAAGATACACCTCCTCTATCAGGAACAACCGCCATGCCGGCGGCGCAAGGGTGAGGTAGTGAGCACGAACAAACCGGCAACGAACAGCGGCGCCAATTTGTTCGTGCGGCAGTATAGACGGCGCGCCGGCGGACGGTCAAATTAGGGCGATGCGGCGGATGAGTTGCCGGATCAGGGCAGGCTTTCCAGGGTCTGGATAAACTCGGCGATCAGTTCTGTGGCCAAACGAAGGTGTTCAGGCCGGAATTGCCGGTCGCCGTAAAAGCCAACGTGAAAATCTGACGCTATTTGATATTGACCACGCAGATGCCAGGGAGCACCGGCTTCAGTTATCAGACGTTTGATAGTGTCCAACAATTGCGAGTGCGACCCGTGTTCCCAGCCTTTCCTCTGAGCCGCTGACTTGATAGCGTGAGCGGCGGAGCCCCATAAAACTTCACAGGCAAGTTCCAGTTCGTCCCGGTTGAGGAAAGCATCTACCATCAGGAGGAAGTGACGGCTGCGCTCCTGGTAATAACTATGATGCCGTGGCGCTACCATCGGTCCATGCTCTCAAGGATTTTGAGCAGTTCAGCAACCGGGACCTTGGCATAAAGAACTCCTTCTCTGTCGATAGGTATTATCCAGGCCCGATCTCGGCGATTGAAGCTGTGGGCGATAATGGCGTTGGTATTGAGGTCAACAGGACCGCCCTCTCCCTCGATCAAGGGGATGACGACGTACAACTGATCGTTGACGGTTTCGTGGGGCCAGCCACGGCGGGCGGCGGCGGCCTTGAGGCCGTGGGAGGCGGCATCCCACAGCGCCTGTGATGCCGCCTCCAGGTCGCCCCGTTCCAACTCAACATCCACTTGAGCCAGCAGACGCCAGCTCTCCTTGCGGTGGTGGACGACGGCGTCGGTTTCAGCGGCGGTCACGTGAGCTCTCCTCTCTCCTCCACGGCATGGCGCGGGCACATTGCGCCGCGAGTATAGCAGAGGGGTAGATAGGATCGATTTATGCTCCCGTTAACCGAGAGCGGCCGAACGCCTCAATCGAACAACTCGCTCACCGCAACGCCCAGTCCCCTGGCCAGCGCGCGAATGATCCTCAGCGACGGGTTGCGAATTCCGCGTTCAATGCCGGATAGATAGGTGGCATGGATGCCACATTCCAACGCCAACCTTTCCTGCCTGTAATTGCGCTGGTTGCGCAATTGTCGTATGTACTGACCAAATGCTCTTTGATAACTTCTCATGATCCTGCCCTGACATCGGAGTGCGCCCCGTCCGTGCCAAGTGTCCAGGCACGGCAAGGGAAATGTTGTTCATGGTGATGTCAGGAACAGCTATTCAAAGAAACGCAACCTGGAAATCGGCGCCAAGCCCAGCCAACGGGCCAATGGGCCCAGACCGGGCCGGAGATGGGACGATGCAGACGTCAGTCAATGCCGTCCGGATGGGAGGAGGTTAGCGTCTCGCATACCTCGGTTCACTTTGTCGTATCGAACGTTGACGTTTCGGTCACCGGTCATTGCGGTCTCCTTTTCCGTATGGATCGGTCGGCTGGTCCCAGCGCACGCAGACGCGAGCAACGGGCCTGGTAACGCCGAAGCCGGGTCGCTGACCTACGGCAACCGGCACAAAGCGGACGCCCCGGCGCGAGACAAGCACTGAAGATCCCCATTGGCAAGTATGCCAACCAAAAGGGGATTTCCATGAGCGTCGAAATATTTAGACACTAATATAGGCTAACAAAATATAGATTATCGGTCAAATAGACTATTGTCTATGGACAAGCAGCAGGGCATCTGGTTACGGTTTTTGCCATCCATCACCCCTCGGCAGTCAGACCGGGGCCGCAATATCACCATCTTGGAGGAGGCCACTGCCAGTGTGAGGCTTGCTAGGGCACCAATAATGCCGGTTGATAAGCGGAAAGGAGGAAAGGAAAATGAGTTGGGTGGACGACAATTTGGCGAATGGAGAGACGGTGCGCCATCGATTTAAACATCGGTGGACTGGGCTCATCCACTGGCGTTTTCTCATCCCGCTTTTCGGGCAGATAGGCCTTCTGCTCGCCGCGGTCCGGATCGCGCGCAGCGAGGCGGTAGTTACCTCGCACCGGTTGATTCACGTGGATCAAGGCTTGATTGGCCGTGAGATCTTCGAAATCAACCTGGCGTTCGTCGAAGGGATAGCGGTCAAGCAGGGCGTCTTCGACCGCATCGCCAACCAGGGAACTGTCGCTATTGGCAGCGGGAGCGGAAATCGTGACATCGAATTCTACCGTGTGCCCGACCCTATGGAGTTCCGACGCCAGGCGCTGGCCGCCATAGACGCTCGGCAGAGCCGAACGGAGCCGGCACTCGGCTGAAGACAGATGGAGAATGATGCCGCAGGCAGCCCAGGTTGACGCTGATGACATTATTGGTGTCAGTAGCGTCGATGGGTTCGCGTCAGACTGTTTCCCTCCCGGCTTTTGGTTCGTCGGGGACGTTCTTCCGAATGACGAGATTCACGCTCCCGACGCCGGCTTGCGTACGTAAAGCAACCGGCTCAACGCGGACGCCTTTTCGCGGGACGAACCACAAGGATCCCTATTGGCGAATATGCCAACCAAAGGGCTTCAATGAGCGCTGAATCTGTAAACGCTGATATGGGGTTCCAAAATATAAGCTATCAGTCAAACGGTTCCAGGCATCCATTACCCTTCGGCAGTCGGATCGGGGCGCAGTATCGCCAGCGCGGAGGAGGCAGTTGCCAGTGTGAGGCTTGCAAGGTCACCAAGCGAGGCGGTTGAACAACGGGAAGGAGGAAAGAAAATGAGTTGGGTGGACGACAATTTGATGCCGGGAGAGACGGTGCTGTACCGAGCCAAAAATTCAGTAAACATTATACTGGAACCAATATTGTTCAAACCGCTGGCAAGGGCCTTCGAAATCGGCTCAGAAAACACACTCTGGCGTATCCTGACTATACCGATACGGCTCCTGCTTTGGCTGATAATCGGCCTCCTTCTCCTTCCTTCGGCTGTGGCCGCTTACCGGAAGAAGGAAAGGGTGATTACATCGCAGCGACTAATCGGCGTAAACGCGGGCTTGATAAGGCGCCAAGTCTTGGAGGTCCGGCTGACGAGCGTAATGAGCTTGGAGGTAGAGCAGAGCGTCATCGACCGCATAAGCAACAAAGGCGACGTAGTTCTCAAAGCCGGTCCTACGACATTCACCCTCGACCAAGTTCCTAACCCGATGGAGTTTCGTCGCCAAGCCTTGGCTGCCATTGCTGCTGCGTAGTGACAACCTCGGCAACCGATCGCTTCATCGAGTCAAGCATCATTGTCTAGGCCAGCCCATTATCGCTGCCCAAGCCGAGTTCTGCCTGAACATAATAGCCAGCAGCAGGGGCTCGGAGTACGGGACCTCCGGCCCGTCCTTTTCCAACATCAGGATCGCCGTAGCCGGCGCGATATTCTCGGCTGCCGCTGCGGTAGCCCTTTTGATATTGCTCCAAAAAAGCGCGAAGGTGATGACTGGGGCCAGGGCTTGGGCAAAGTCGCCCCCTACCCTTTTCCCGATCATTCGGAGCTTGTCGGAGGATACCCGTTCCTATGGGTGGATGTTTCGTCAGGCTCACCATGTGCGGATGGAAAAGACTTTGCATAAACCCTGACTGGGTGCTATCCCAGCGTGACGGACAACGAGCGGTATGCTACATTGTGCCGACTCTAACGGTTGCATCGTAAATCCTCCGGAGATCCTTCACCATGCTGCCCCAGCATCTCACCCACGTTTTTCCTGACACCACCAACACCAACTCCATCGGCCACCTGACCATCGGCGGGTGCGATGCAGTT
>DAOUHZ010000035.1:0-17136 GCA_034428455.1 Dehalococcoidia bacterium | reverse complement strand
TGCTGCACGGTGCGCGGAGACCTGATTCGGGTACTCAACAATCTCAACAAGCGCCGGGACAAGTTCGACTACGTGTTGGTGGAGACCACCGGGCTCGCCGATCCCGGGCCGGTCGCCCAGACGTTCTTCATGGACGACGAGCTTCGCGCGGAGTACGCGCTTGACGGGATAGTCACGCTGGTCGATGCCGCCCACATCGAGCAGCAGCTCGGCAGAAGCGACGAAAGCACGGAGCAAATCGCCTTCGCGGACGTCCTCGTGCTCAACAAGACGGACCTCGTCGACGACGAGGCGGTCGACGGGCTCGAAGCCCGGCTCCGAGACATGAACCGCATGGCGCGGGTCGTGCGCACCGAGCGGGCGAACCTCCCCGTGGACACAGTGCTCAACCTCAGCGCCTTCGACCTGGACCAGGTTCTCGAGCGTCGTCCGACCTTCCTCGAGCCGGAGTATCCGTTCGAGTGGACTGGAGTCTATTCGCTCGGTGTTGGCCGCTACGAACTCAGCCTCGCCGAAGGGCCTGATCCGTCGATGTCCCTCGTGGTCGTATCCGACCAAAACACGGATGACGCTGCCCTCCGTGAGGGCGCGGAGTGGTGCGTGCGGGAGTACGCCGAACCTGCGGAGAACATTCAACCGGGCGAAGAGTTTACGGTCGGCAAGCACGTGAGCCTCCGGCTTGATACCCCCGGGCGCAAGTCGTTCTTCCTGGAGATCAATGCGCCGATTCGGGTTGGCTTCTACACCCAGCACCTCCCGGAGGAGTTCGATCTCCAACTGAAGAACGCGGACGGAGAGGCTTTCAAACTGGGGGGCAACTTTTGCTCGGAGCCGGCCTGCACAGATACAGAGACACCGCGCATCAAGGGAGCGGCGGTTCCCGCCGAGGCCGAGCGCACCTGGGTCGCCCAGCACGAGCACGACGACGAGGTGGGCTCGATCGCCATCGAGGTTGACGGCGACTGCGATCGTGACAGGCTCAACGCCTGGCTCAGCCAACTGCTCCGTGAGCGCGGCGTGGACATCTTCCGCATGAAGGGCTTCATCAGCCTCGCCGGTGAGTCGCAGCGCTTCGTCTTCCAGGGGGTTCACATGCTCGTTGACGGCCAGCCGGATCGCGAATGGGGTGACGAGCCCCACCGCAATCAGCTCGTCTTCATCGGCCGCAACCTCGACGAGCAGGGCATGCGGGAGGGATTCGCAGCATGTCTGATCTAAATATCGGCTACCCGAGGGGCGTTCTTCGTCAGGGCTGGTCTGCAACGGTCGGCGACTACGCCATCGCCGGGGGGTGGAGCAAAGGCGGTGAGGCGCTGATGGTGGGTGATGCTGAGGGCAGCGTTTACGCGCTCGACGGCAAGTCCGGCGCGACCGCCTGGGAGCGGCGCGAGGTCCATGACGATGGTGTGCTCGCGATGGCGATTCACCCGAGCGGAACCGCGTTCGCTACGGCCGGCAAAGACGGCCAAGTCCTGATCTGGAGCGCCGCCGATGGTCAGGTAAGCCGGGCCATCGACGTCGGGAGCGGCTGGGTGGAAAACGTGGCGTGGTCGCCGGACGGCCAATGGCTGGCGGCCTCCTGCTCCCGGCAGGTTCGCGTGTATGACGGGGACGGCGGGGAGGTTTGGCGGTCCGATGATCATCCCAGCACCGTCAGCGCCATCGCCTGGTCGGGCGCAGGAGAGCTGGCGACGGCCTGTTACGGTCGAGTGACGTTCTTCGACCCGTCAACCGGCGAGCTTCGCCAGATGATGGAGTGGCAGGGATCCCTGGTGTCAATGGTGCTGAGCTCCGACGGGGGCATCGTGGCCTGCGGCAGCCAGGACAACACGGTGCACTTCTGGCGTCGCTCCACGGAGCAGGACTCCATGATGTCGGGATACCCCGGCAAGCCGTCGGCCCTGGCTTTCGATGATACCGGCACCCTGTTGGCCACCGGCGGCGGTGAGATGGTGACGGTCTGGAGCTTCCACAGAGGAGGGCCCGAAGGCACGGAGCCCGGCACTCTGGAGTTTCACGTGCAACCCGTCACCACGCTTGCTTTCGCTCCCGGCGCGATGCGCCTGGCATCGGGAGGCCGCGATGGCACCGTGGTGGTGTGGTCACTTCAGAAAAACGGGAAAGGCGGTCCGGTAGGGGCCGCGGTTGTGCCGGGCGCAGTGGCCGAATCGTACTGGCGACCTGACGGGCGCGCGCTGGCCGCGCTCGACGCGCAGGGCGGCGTGACGGTGTGGCGAATCGGACGAACCAAGGGTCGAATACACCGCGTGCGCGCACCGGAGCGCTACAGCGCTGGCGGCGGCTGATTTTCCGCTGAACCTGGCGCCGGCTTCCCGGGAGATGCCCGCCAGAGCGGGCATCAAGGCCAGACACGGAATCGCAGGCTTGGATTTCAATAACATGCACGAAGTCAGGGCCCGGCCAATTGAGATTGCCCTGAATGCCAACTCCGTCAGGTTGACCACAACTGCCTGCCGTGCTAGGTTATTGGCGTTAACAACTGAACACTCCAACCAACACCTGTCGGTGACCCGCGCTACCGTAGTCCGTCGAAACACGTCGGCGATGACCTGCGGAAAGCGCGGGACAAAAGGAAATCCGGTGCAAATCCGGTGCGGTCGCGCCACTGTAATTGGCGAGACGCTCTCCCGTTGGCGTCCCTTCGAAGCGGGATGTTCACGAAAACCACTGTCTGCCCAGTGCGGATGGGAAGGTGGAGAGCCGTCGCTATCAGCCATGAGCCAGGAAGCCTGCCCCGGGTGCTTTCTGACTGCACTTCGCGGAACGAGTGAAGCGGATTTACCGGTAAATCGGGCATGGCTGGCCAAGGCTACAGGATGCCCGTTAACACGCCCCGTCCACCAAGTGCGGACGGGGTTTTTGCTGTCTTCTCGAGAGCCAATTCGCCCCGTGCCGCCGACGGAAACCCGAATTTCGTTTCACCCAAACGGATGAGCCGGAAGATGTGGGACGGCGGTGTTCAAAAAGCACTCAAAAATCGTCTTGGAGGACGAACATGGGAAAATTTTCGATACGGAGTTTCAAACCTGCGCTGGCCGCGGGGTTCGGTCTGGCGCTGCTGCTGGCGGTGGCCTGCGGGGCTCCCGCGGCGCCCAGCGAGCCGGCTCCGCCGGCGGCGGTCAGCAACCCACAGCCGACGGCTCCGGCCGCCGCCGCTGCACCTCAGCAACCAGCCGCCACTACCGCTCCCGTCCAACAATCGGAGAAATCATCTCCCGCGCAAGCGAAAGCCGAACCGACTGAAGCCTCGACCGCGGCCCGGCCGACGCTGAATGCGGGCGTGATCTGGCTGGACAGCCCCCTGGATCCGGTGGAAAGCGGCTGGGTGGCCAACCAGTCGGCAATGTCCGAGAACCTGTTCCGACTGTCCGGAAGCACCCTCAGCCCCGAACCGTGGCTGGCGACGGGAGCGACACAGGTGGACCCGTTGACCTGGGAAATCGAGCTCCGACCGGATGTCATGTTCCACAACGGGAACGCTATGGATGCTCAGGCGGTCAAGGCGTCTCTGGAGAGGACCGTCCGGTTGTCATCGGCCTCGGCGGATAATCTGGCCATCGACACAGTCGCCGTCAAGGATGGCCATACTGTCACCGTCACCACGACGGAGCCGAGGCCCACCCTGCCCGGCCTGTTGACCGCTCCGGCCACGGCAATCACCGATGCGGCGGCGGCTGACGCCGCTGGCGAGGGAAACTTCATCGCCGCGGGCGCGCTTACGGGACCCTACATCCCCACTGAGTACGTCCAGAAGGCACATCTCAGCAGTGTGGCCAATGACAACTACTGGGGCGGCGTTCCTCCCCTGGCCGGCATCGAGCACATTGCCATCCCCGACACCAACAGCCGGGAACTGGCTCTCCAGGCCGGGGATATCGACGTCGCTATCAACATATCACCGGAAGGAGCCCAAGCGATCAACGCCCACGCGGGCATGCACAGCCAAACCGCCGGCATCGGCACCTCCGTGGTGATGTGGTGGGTTAACTTCGAGCGAGACACGCTGGCCGACCCGCAGGTGCGACGGGCGGTGGCCCACGCCATCGACCGGGAGAGCATCGCCGGGCTGGTAGCTCCCGAAGGCACGGGGTCGTTCGCGGAACTGCTGCTACCGGAAGCCCTGGTTTCCTGCCCCGGCGTCAGCGCTCCCGGGTACGACCCCGAACAGGCCCGGGATCTGCTGTCCCAGGCCGGCTATTCTGACACCGATGGGGACGGGTTTGTCGACAAGGACGGACAACCATTGGTGATAGTGATCGGCGGATATCCCCAGCGTTTCCAGTTGCCCATCATGGCCGAGGCCGCTCAGGCCATGCTCGGCGACGTGGGCATCAAGGCCGAAGTCCGCATCACCGAGTGGTCAGTAGTCAAGGAGCCCGAGTGGGATCTCTTCGGGTGGTTCAACAACGTCGTAGAAACCGGAGACCCGGTGCTGAACGTCAGCAAGTATGCCGGCCTCCGCGCCGACGCCACCGGCAGCGGCGCTAACAACTACGGTCATTACGACCCTTCCGGACTGGCTGACATAGTAGCCCGCGCCGGGAACGTATCCGACATCGAGCAGCGAAAGGAAATCGCCTGCGAGGCTTTGGCCGTCGTCACTGACGAAAGCGCGTTCCTGCCCGTGGCCCATGCGTATATGGTGTACGGCGTCAGTGAGCGGGTCACCGGTTTCGAGCCGCACCCAACCAGTCTCTATTTCTTCGACCACCGCATCGGGTTGGCCGAGTGAGCCATCCCGGCTTCCGCCGTATTTTTGGACCACCACGACGTCACGCCGCCCGGCGCGCCGGGCGGCGTGACGGTTCGGCGGATCGGACGAACCAAGGGCCGAATTCCCCGCCTGCGCGCAGATCTGCGCCGCAGTTAACTCACCCAAGCGTCCCGGAGGACGAATATGGAAAATGTATTGATACGGCATTTCAAACCTGCGCTGGCCGTGGGGTCCGGTCTGGCGCTGCTGCTGGCGGTGGCCTGCGGGTCCCCCGCCGCAACCAGCGAGCCGGCCGCGCCCGCGGCGGTCAGCAACCCACAGCCGACTGCTCCGGCCGCCGCTGCTCCGCAGCAACCGGCTGCCACCACCGCTCCGGTCCAGCAATCTGAGAAGTCGGCTCCCGCGCAAGCAAAACCAGAACCGACTGAAGCCGCCACCGTGGCACGGCCGACGTTGAAGATGGGCCGCATCTGGCTGGACAGCCCATTCGACCCGGTGCAGGGCGGTTGGACAGCCATTCAATCAGGAATGTCCGAAAACCTGTTCCGCCTGTCTCCCACCACCGTCAAGCCGGAACCATGGCTGGCGACCGGGGCAACCCATGTTGACCCGTTGACCTGGGAAATAAAGTTGCGTTCTGGCGTGAAATTCCACAACGGGAACGTGATGGATGCCGAAGCAGTGAAGGCATCGTTAGAGAGGACGATCCGGTTGTCGGAAGCGTCAGCAGACCAACTGGGGATTGTAAGCATAGTGGTGAACGACGAGCAGACCATCACCATCACTACAGTAGAACCTCGACCCATCCTGCCGGGACTGTTGACCACTCCTGCCGTGGCTATCACCGACGCTATGGCAGCCGACGCCGCCGGAGAAGGCAATTTCATTGACGCGAAGGCCCTTACCGGCCCTTATATCCCCACCGAGTACGTGCGAAAGGAGTACCTTCACAGCGTAGCCAACGACGACTACTGGGGCGGAACGCCTCCGCTGGCCGGCGTTGACCATATTGCCATTCCCGACACCAACAGTCGGGAACTGGCGCTGCAGGCCGGCGACATCGACGTTGCCATCAACATATCCCCAGAGGGAGCCCAGACCATAGACGCCCATCCCGAATTACACGCCAGCACCGCCGGATTCGGCACCGCGGCGGTGATGTGGTGGGTCAATTTCGAGCGACCAGCTTTGGCCGATCCACTGGTACGCCAGGCGGTGAGCCTTGCCATTGATCGAGAAAGCATCGCAGGGGTGGTGGCCCCAGCCGGCTCAGGTTCGTTTGCGGAGCTGCTGCTGCCGGAAGACCTGGTGTCCTGCCCCGGCGTCACCGCTCCGGGTTACGACCCTGATCAGGCCCGCGAGTTGCTGTCCCAGGCCGGCTACTCTGATGCCGACGGAGACGGAATCCTGGACAAGGATGGCCAGCCCCTGGAGATAGTCATCGGCGGGTATCCGCAGCGGTTCCAGCTGCCCATCATGGCCGAAACCGCGCAGGCCATGCTCGCCGACGTGGGCATCCGGGCCGAGGTGCTCATCACCGAATGGTCGGTGGTCAAGGAACCCGGCTGGGATCTCTTCGGGTGGTACAACAACATCGTGGATTCAGGAGATCCCATCCTGAACATCAGCAAGTTTGTCGGGGTCAGAGCCGACGCCTCCGGTGGCGGACCCAACAATTACGGCCATTACCACAACGACGAGTTGGAGAGCATCATCCTCAGCGCAGCAGAAGTTTCAGACGCCCCACAACGCCAGGAGATAGCCTGCCAGGCGCTGGACATCATTGCATCCGAAACCGCGCTCCTGCCGGTGGCACACGCATACCTGGTGTACGGTGTCAACGAGCGGGTCACCAACTTTGACCCCCACCCGACGAACCTCTATTACATCAACCACCGCATCGGGCTGGCCGAGTGATGTCAGGTAGGCGCGACCGGCGCAGATAAAGGGTCTCCATCGTGGGAGCATACCTGGTCCGACGGCTGGCCACGCTGCCGTTGCTGCTCCTGGGCATCTCGGCGTTCAGTTTCGCGTTGCTGAACTTGGCGCCGGGCGACCCGGCCGAGATTGTGCTGCGCCAGCGCAATCCTGGCCAGTTGCCCAGCCCGGCGGAGGTCGCGGCGTTGCGCGCCGAGTTGGGTCTGGAAGCTCCCCTGCCGGTGCAGTACGCCCGCTGGGTGTCGGGGGCGCTGGCGGGCGACATGGGCCGGTCCTACCTGACCGAACAGCCCGTGGCTGCCCAGCTGGCGCGCCGCACCGTGCCGACGGCCCTGCTTACGGCGGCCGCGCTGGCGTTGGCGCTTTCGGTGGCGGTGCCCATGGGCATCCTCTCGGCCCGTCGCCGGGGTGGGGCTGTCGATACCATCGCGCGGCTGGCGGCGCTGGTGGGCGCGGCGGCGCCGTCCTACGCCCTGTCCTTCGGGCTGATTATCCTGTTCGCGGTGAAACTGTCGTGGCTGCCGGCCCTGGGCTACGGTTCGGTGGCCCAGGTGATACTGCCGGCCGTCGCGCTGTCCCTGGCTCCCATGGCGCAACTGATGCGGCTGATCCGCGCCAGCATGCTGGAGACCCTGGGGCAGGACTACATCCGCACGGCGCGGGCCAAGGGACTGTCCGAACAGACCGTCGCCTTCCGGCACGCCTTGCGCAACGCGCTGCTGCCAGCCATCGGGGCCACGGGCGTGAACCTCGGCTACTTGCTCAGCGGCGCGGTCATCGTGGAGACCATCTTCACCTGGCCCGGCCTGGGCCAGCTGATGGTGGGCGCGGCCCTGACCCGGGACTACCCGGTGGTGCAGGGGTTCGTGGCCTACATCGCGGTGGTGGTGCTGCTGGTCAACCTGGCCGCCGACGTCGCGCTGCGCATCGCCGACCCGCGCCTGCGCTTCGGACGCGACGAAGCGTAGCGGCCGATGGCAGTAGATATCAAACAGGTTGGGAACCTGGCTCCCAACTCGCCCACGGCCAGCGGGGCGCGCCGTCGCCGACGGTGGGCCGCGCTGCTGCGGGAGCCGGGGACCGCGCTGGGACTGTTCCTGGTGGTGTCCCTGCTGCTGGCGGGGTTGTTGGCCCCCTGGCTTCCCCTGGATGATCCCACCAAGATCAATTTGCCTGACCGGTTGCTCGCGCCGTCCACGGAGCACCTGTTGGGCACCGACCACCTGGGTCGGGATACCTTCAGCCGGATCGTTCACGGCGCGAGAATGACCCTGCTGGCCGCCGCCGCCACCCTGGCCCTCAGCATGACCATCGCGCTGACGGTGGGCATACTCTCCGGATACCACGGCGGCTGGCCGGACACGGCGCTGATGGGTGTGGTTGACCTGCTGCTGGCCTTTCCCTCGCTGATCCTGGCCATCGCCGTGGCGGGAGCCCTGGGGCCCGGCCTGTTCAACGTGCTGCTGGCGGCCGGCGCGGTGTGGTGGGTGGGGCATGCCCGCATCATCCGCGGCGTCACCCTGGGCGCGCGGCAGATGGAGTACGTGACGGCGGCGCGGGCGGCCGGAGCCGGTGGCCCGCGCATCATTCTCAAGCACATTGCCCCCAACATCCTGGGGCCAATCATCGTGATCGCATCCCTGGACGTGGGCTGGATCATCCTGGGCATTGCCGGCCTGAGCTTTCTGGGGCTCGGCGCGCAGCCACCCACGCCGGAATGGGGCGCCATGCTCAACGACGCTCGGCCTCACCTGCAGACTGCGCCGCGCCTGTTGATGCTGCCAGGGGCGGCCATATTCGTGGCCGTGCTGGGGTTCAACCTGCTGGGCGACGGCCTGCGTGACATGCTCGACCCACGCACCGCCTCATCCCGAGGCTAACCGATGCGCGCCAGTCCGTAAATCGTCAGAATCAGGATTTATCGGATTTTAGGATTTACGGGATTGAACGCACTTTTCCGGGGGACGGTTCCAATCCTGATAATCCTGAAATCTTGAAAATCCTGATTCTGACGTTCCCCGGCCGCAAACTGGGTACGCGTGAGTGAATTGCGGACGGCCTGAATTTGGTGGATGATGGTCGGGCCGGAGGCACGTCGTCCGGATCCAACATGGGAAACGCACGGAGGCAGAAAATGAGCGACCTGGTATTGCGCACCGCCGTAGGCAACTACGGGCATACGACTCCTTTGAAAGATGGAACCATCACGTCGCCGGCGTTCAGCATGGAGCACATCGAGGTGTCGCCGGTGACCAGCATCTTCCGGCGGATGGTGCGGGAGTTGGAGTTCGACGTAGCCGAGATGGCGCTGTCAACGTACCTGTGCGCCCGCGCCCACGGCAAGCAGTTCACCGGCGTGCCCATCTTCCTGACGCGGGCCTTCTATCACGGAGGCATCGTGGTGAACCGGAAGAGCGGGATCGAGTCGCCCAAAGACCTGGAGGGCAAGCGGTTCGGCGTGCGCAGTTACACGCTGACGCCCGGGGTGTGGACCCGGGGCTTGCTGCAAACCGAGTACGGCGTGGAGCTGGACGCGGTGACGTGGGTGCTGTCCGGAGACGAGCACGTGGCGGAGTTCGCGGCGCCGGCCAACGTGGTGTCGTCCAACAGCAACCTGGGCGAGATGCTGCTGTCGGGCGAGATCGACGCCGCCATCGGAACGGGTCACATGGACTCGCCTGACGTGCGGCCGCTGTTCGACGAGCCGGACGCCGCCGACGCGGCGTGGCACCGCAAGACGGGGGTGTATCCCATCAGCCACATGCTGGTGGTGAAGAACGCCGCGCTGGACGCCAACCCCGATCTGGCGGCGGAGCTCTTCGAGACCTTCAACACGGCCCGCGCCCTCTACCTCGGCAAAATGCGCTCGGGGGATGCCGCCGCGCCGGAGGACCGGTTCCTGCACCAGATGGTGGACGTGGTGGGCGACGACCCACTCCCCTACGGCGTGGAGAGCTCGCGGCAGACGCTGGAGATGTTCGTGGGCTTCAACGTGGAGCAGAAGGTGATACCGGAGGCGGTGGACGTGGATGAGTTATTCCCGGAGGCGACGCTGGGGCTGGGGTAACCGCCACAACAACAGGGGCGCGCCGGAAGACCAAACTGAATTGTGCGTAACTGTTCAGGGCAGCCCTGAACAGTTACAGCCAGCATCTAAACTTGACAGATCTCTACGTTGCATCGTACTTTGGCATCCATTATCCAGGTGAGGAGGCATACATATGGTGCGGGCAAATAAGCAGATTAAAATCGAGGAATATTATGATGCGGAGCGCAGCGAGATTGTCGATTTTCCGCCTCCCTCTGAGGATTTTCTGAGGAAAGCGCGTCCCATCGCGCGTCGCATGAAAGAAGGGAACAAACGAGTCGACGAACTGGTCAAACGAATCAATGCGCGAAAGAAGAAGCAATAGCTGGCAAGACGACGTTGAACTTATCCTGCTTGAGACTGAACTTCGCGAATTGCACGATGACGTTTTGAACACGTTGCAGTTAATGGTTGAGGAGTTCTTGGAGCAGGGGTTGGATCTTCACGCCGAATTTGTCGTGGAAAATTTTCTCCAGCCTATGGCAGAGATGAAATACCATAGGGCGTTGGTCAATGTACGCAAGTTCAACCGCCAATACAATAACTTCCAAACATATTCGCTGCTATTCGTAGAATCGTTGCGCCGGCTTGCCAGATACCAGATGCTATTAAATAAGGCCAGGCGGTCCAGACGTGGTTGAAGTACCACTTGAAGATGGAGAAAGTAATTAGAGGCCGGCGGCGGTTTGACAGCCGCAACGTCAAAGCAACGTATGAGCGGGGGCGCAGCGATTGCGCCCCCGCTCCGTTTCGGTCGCTCCTTAGTGCGCGGCTACACGGCCACGGCCTGTTCGTAGGTGACGTGGCCGAGCTGTTCCTGGGAGAAGATTTCCCAGTCCAGCATCCAGCGGTGGGTTCGGTCGAACATCTCCTTGGTGTACGGCTCGAAGACCAGGCGCTCGCCGATGCCGGCGCGGCGGTGGTCGAATAGCGGGTGGTAGCGCTCCGGTAGCTCGTTGAGGAAGTAGCGCTGGTAGCGTTCCTTGGCGGCGTCAATCTCGCGCTGGGCGCGCTGCAGGGCGTTGAAGTAGGCCCAGAGCTGGCCGTCGCTGGCGTCGCCGTTGATGAGGAAGCCAATCATGAAGCTGCTGTCGACCAGTTTGCGGAACCCCTGCTGCTCCAGCACGTAGCAGGGAGCGCCGAACACGTTGGCGGCCGGCACTCGGCGGTCCAGCGCCAGTTGCAGCCGGTCCAGGGGGCCGCCCACGAACTGGAGATTGATCCGGTCGCGGGGCAGGATGCTCTCCAGGGCCTGCAATGCGGAGAAGTGGCTGCCGGAATGCCAGCCGACAGCAACCTCGATGCCGGCCAGGTCCTCCGGAGTTTTCAGGGGAGACTCCGGAGCAACCCAGATGCCGCTGGGCGTTACGGAGTAAGCGTGGCCCCACATGCGCCCGTGGGCGGCGCTGGCTGCCATGCCCACCGCCCAGTGGCAGGCGGAGCTGATCTCGCAGGCGCGGCCGGCCTCCATGGACTCGAAGGCGCCGCGCTTGATCTCCATGGGCGCGCCCTCGGCGGAGTCGACCGAGGGATTGAGGGTCTCGTCGGGCCGGTTGGAGGCGACGAACTCGTAGTCGAGCCCTTCGTCAGCGAAGTAGCCCTTCTCCTCGGCAACCCATTCCTGCAGCCGGCCGTGGGGCACGATGCGAAATATGGACATGGCGGGCCTCCGGTAGTTCTGGTTTCGTAGCGGATTATCCCCGATGCTCACCCTTGTTTCAACTTGCCGTTGGCAATATGATGATGCCGGAAGCACGGTTGCAATAAGAAGGCGGTATCGAATGGTCAAGTACTCATTCCGGTTGCCCAACGCCGACTACCTGGGGTTTCCAGCGACAGCGCAGGGCATCCTGGACACGGCTATCAAGGCGGAGGAGCTCGGTTTCGACGCAGTGTTCGTCAACGACCACGTGATCGTGGACGACGGGGCGCGGAGCGAGCCGTGGCGGCAGGTGTACGACCCGCTGATGTCGCTGGCCTACGTGGCGTCACGCACGTCGAAGATCGGGCTGGGCACCTCGGTTCTGATCATGCCCTACCGCAACCCGGTGGTGACGGCCAAGATGGTTTCCACGCTGGACCAGATGTCCGGCGGCCGCGCAATCGTCGGCGTGGGTTCCGGCTGGAACGAGACCGAGTACGCCGCGCTGGACGTGCCGCACCGGGAGCGGGGCGCGCGCACCAACGAGTACCTGCGTCTGTGGAAGGCGTGCTGGGAACCCGACCCCGTGTCGTTCAGCGGGCGGTTCTTCTCCTTTGACGGCCTGCACACCAGCCCCAAGCCGGTGCAGCAGCCGCACCCGCCCATCTGGGTCGGCGGCTCCAGCCACGCGTCGCTGCGGCGGGCGGCACGGTTCGCGCAGGTGTGGCAACCGACGCCGACGCCGCTGCCCACCCTGGTCAGCAACTGGCAGTACCTGAACGACGTATCCGCCGAGATCGGGCGCGAGGAGCCGCCGAGGGTGCGGATGAGCTTCCGGGTGAACATCAGCAGCATCTCGGGTCATTCCGTCTCGGACAGCGACCGGCCGACGGGCTACGGCACCACCGAGCAGATCGTATCGGACATCAACCGATACCGGCAGGAGTCCGGCTTGGACGAGTTCCAGATCAACTGCCACGACTGCGGCGACCTGCAACAACTGCTGGACACCATGGACGCCCTGGTGCAGGACGTGTTTCCCAAGGTGGACGGTTGATTGCCAGAAGCAGGATTTTCGGGATTAGAAGATTAGCAGGATTGCAGCCGTCGCGCGGATGAGAACACCCAATCCTGAAAATCCTAAAATCCGGCAAATCCTGATTCTGACATTTCCCTGCGGAAAAGCGTGAACCAAGTGAAAGCCTTTCCAACGGAACGTACCGAAAATCGCCGCGTCCTGATGGACGCGGTGGAGAGCGTTCGACCCACGCTGGAGGCGGGCGCCGAGGAGTCGGAACGGATCGGCACGCTGGCCCAGTCCTCGGTGGACGCGCTGTACGAGTCGGGACTGCTGCGGCTCAAGATGCCCCACGTGCTGGGCGGCGCCGAGGCGGACGTGGTCACGCAACTGGACGTGCTGGAAGCAGTGAGCCGCATCGATCCGGCCTCGGGCTGGTGCCTGATGATCGGGGCGGCCAGCGTGGGCAGCCTTGCCGCGTTCCTCCCGGACGAGACTATCGAGGAGATCTTCGTGGGTGGGAAGCCTCCCAAGACGGCGGGCGCGGCCGCTCCGTCCGCCACCGCGACGCCCGTGGATGGCGGCTACCGGGTCAACGGGCACTGGAAATTCAGCAGCGGGATCATGCACGCAGATTGGGTGTCCGCCGGCGCCCGCGTGGTAGGCGGATTCGATGGCTATCCGCGGCAGGTGCGGATGGCCATGCCCCGGCACAAGGTCAAGGTGCATGACAATTGGCAGGTGATGGGCCTGCGCGGCACGGGTAGCTGCGACTTCTCGGTGGACGATCTGTTCGTGCCCGACGGGTTCGCGTGGGACGCGACGCTGACGGAACCGCTGCGGGGAGGGGTGCTGTACCGGCTGGGGCGGCCGGCTTTTGTGACCAACGAGCACTCGGCATTTGCGCTGGGAGTGGCAAGGCGCGCGCTGGACGCGGTGACCGAGACGGCCGCCTCCAAGACGCGGGGCTACAACTCGGTGAACCTGCTGGCGAACCGGGCGACGTTCCAGCGCACGCTGGGCGAATGCGACCTGCGGCTGCGGGCGGCGCGCTCGCTGAACGTGGAGATACTGGAAGAGGCGTGGCGGTCGGTCTGCGCCGGCCAAACTCCGCCGCCTCCGCTTCAGGCCGAGATGCGCAGCTGCGCCACCTACACGACGGATGTGGCCGCGGACGTGACGGCCCAGGCCTTCCGCTACGGCGGCGGCGAGGCGCTGTTCACGCCCAACATCCTGCAGCAGTGCCTGCGGGACATCAACGCGGCGGCCCAGCACCAAATGGTCAGCGACACAGCCTACGAGAACCACGGGCAGTTCCTGCTGGGGCTGCCGGACGCGCGGGTGATGGAATAGCGGAGTTCACACGTGCCCGGTTTGTCATTGCGAGCGCAGCGTGGCAATCTCATTGCCGTCAGGATCGTCGCTGCATCACCGGGATTGCCACGTCGCTTCGCTCCTTGCAATGACAGATTTGCGGAAACTGGGTACGCGTGAGAATAGCGGAGGTGTTGACATGACTACATATCTGTACGTATCGCTGCAAGGGGACGACGTCATCGCCCGGTATGACTTGGATCCGGCCACGGGCGGTCTGAGCGAGCGGGTCGAGTTTCCGCTGGCGGGTATGCCGGCGCCCATGGCGACGGATCCGGACAAACGCTTCCTCTTCGTGGGCCGGCGACGGCCGGGGGAGTTCGGGCTGACGTCGTACCGCATCGACGGCGGAACCGGCGACCTGGCGCGGATCAACGACATCAACCTGGGCGGCAACCCGGTGCACGTCTCCGTGGACCGCACCGGAAAGTACCTGCTGTCGGCCTACTACTACCAGGCGCGGGTGGGCGTGCACGGCTTCGGCGACGACGGCCGGCTGGACCCGTCGCCCATCGAGTGGCGGGAGACGGGCATCGGGGCGCACTACATCCAGACCGATGCGTCCAATCGCTACGCCTTCGTGCCGCACATCGCCGAGGGTTCGCAGACCGGGCCCAACGCCATCTTCCAGTTCCGGTTCGACGAGTCGACGGGCCGGCTAACCCCCAATGACCCGGACCGGGCCAACCCCACCTCGCCCGAGGGGCCGCGTCACGTCTGCTTCAACCCCAACCTGGACGTGGTGTACTCCTCCAACGAGCAGGGATGCAGTGTCACCGCCTACCGTTTCGACGCCGACGCCGGCACGCTGTCGCCCTTCCAGACAGTGCCGACGCTGCCGGAGGGCTTCACCGAGCGCAACACCTGCTCGCAGATCCAGATCACGCCGTCGGGCCGGTTCCTGTACGCGCCCAACCGGGGGCACAACAGCGTGGCCGGCTTTGCGGTGAACCAGGACGACGGCAGCTTGACCGCCATCGGGAGGGTGTCCACCGAGGCGGTGCCGCGGGCCTTCAGCCTGGACACCACGGGCAACTACCTGTACGCGTCGGGCCTGGAGACGGGACGGCTGGCATCCTACCGGGTGAACCAGGACAGCGGCGAGCTGGAGCCGCTGGAGGTGTACGACATCGGGCAGGAGCCGATGTGGGTGACGATCATCGACCTGTGATACAATAGGCAAAATCTCATATCTGACAGTCAACTTCTGTCGACCTTGATCGCCGCGATGAGTCCGTCTTCTGACAATAGCAAGTCAGGGCTCTGGTCATTAGGCTGGCCAATTATACTGGAGTTGCTGATCGCCCCGCCCGCTACGATCGTTATCGTGGCTCTGCTAACGTGGCATGTGCATCCTGCCATGGACCCTAACGGTCATACCCTAGCGACGGCATCCGTCCTAACCCCCTTGGCGTTACTGGCATATCTCGCTTTGCAAGCGTTGGGGTTATTCATTGTTATTGCCACCAGTCTGGCATTGTATTGGATTAAGGGCTGGTACAATAAGATACTGGTCAAACTTTTCTTTTCAAAAATCGAGTCCGATCCGGAGTTTATAGATGAGATTTTATCATCCTATCGACCGCCAAGGATGAGACGACATCTACGCGACCGCGGCAACAACGGTACCAATTGACCCGAGGGATTTCCCCATCTCAACTAAAGATCGTTAATTGGTTCCAACGGTGGTATGTGCTTTTATTATCCTATGACAGTAACGGAACGACCAACTGCCCGGACAAGGGGTGCTGTTATGATAACTGGAATAATGCTGGGAAAAAAACTGGCTGACAGGGTGATTGCCCACAGCAAAGCCGAAGAAGACAAGCAGTTGCGCGAACTGCTGAGGGATCCGGAAATCAAATCCAAATGGACACGAGACCGAAAACTACGGGCAAGGATACTGGCGAATCCTGAAATTCGCGCGAGACTGCGCGCCAATTCTGTATCCAGCAAGTGAACGGTCGTTAGTGGAACAACTGAACGTACAGACATATCAAGCGCGACACATCCACTGCTCGAACTTGCCAGAGCGTTCTTGTGGGTGATGCTGTAGGGGGGCTTAGCTCAGTGGGAGAGCACCTGCTTTGCAAGCAGGGGGTCACGGGTTCGAATCCCGTAGCCTCCACCATCTGGTACTGTACGCAGAACTTTCAGGCGCAGGATCCACCTGGTTGGAAAACCAGAGCGCATGGATCCCGAACAACGTCGGGCGAATCAGCGCGCGGCTGAGCGCGCTAGGCGGAAACGCAACCCACCGAAGCCGCTCTCACCTGAACAACGGGAGCGAAGAAACCAAGCTGTTTGGGACTACCGAAAAACCAGAAAGAAGCCGGACTATGTGTGTCCTGCTCCAGCAAAACCCGGGACGGCCGCACAAGATGTGCCGATTGCGCGGAAAAACAGAGAATCTATAACCGTTCAAGGTCGAAAGCGCGAAGCGAGCCAAACATCGCCGTCCAAACGGATACGGCGCCTCCCCAAAAGGCCGACCTGCAACACGGGGATGTCGTCGACAATCGCGTCAGCGAGCTTCAATCCTTGTTGTCCGACTGACTGGTTACCCAGATCGCCACACATCCGGGGCCCACACGGCCCCGTCAACAACGCCTTGCAATGCCACGTAGCCCGACATTCATCAGCCCGTCCACCCGACCACCCAGATCCGCGCAACATCGCGATGCCTCACTCCAGCACCGTGGCATTCACGACAACCATCGACCTCTCGCAGACCCTACGCCGAGTCCCCTCCACCAGAATTACTTCCCTGCCACCGCCAGGAATCGTCTCCTGGTAGACCCAGTCCCCAACACCTGATCCAGCAGGAACCACCGCGTGCACAACGCCGCTGGGTGAGTACACCGAATCGTCTGGCAGACGCGTTACGGCCACAGCCAGCATGAGAATAGCTAACAAAGACACCGAGGTACCCACGGCAACCAATATAATCAATGCCCAACGGACTCCTTGGTCTCGGTTTAGGCTTTCGGGATACTGACTAATTTTCTACGGCTCCAGCAACTCGCCATAGGTGTCGGGGCGGCGGTCCCGGTAAAACTGCCAAGTGGCGCGGACCTGGCGTATTTCATCCAGGTCCAGGTCGGCGACGATGACTTCATCCCGGTCACGTGCCCCCTGGGCGACGATTTGACCCCTGGGGTCGCAGAAGTAGCTCTTCCCGTAGAACTCCCCTATCTCCCAAGGCTGTTCCCAGCCCACTCGGTTGATGGCGCCGACGAAGTACCCGTTGGTTACGGCATGGGCGGGCTGCTCCAACTCCCAGAGGTACTCGGACAGTCCCGCCACGGTGGCGGAAGGGTTGAACACCAGCTCTGCCCCGT
>DAOUHZ010000034.1:0-52031 GCA_034428455.1 Dehalococcoidia bacterium | reverse complement strand
CTATACTATGCCACAGCAACGGAATGAACTTACCGAGAGGTTAGCCCCTTGATTATGGATTGGCAACCCATTTTGTTAGGGGTTCTAAGTAGCGGCCGCACCCGGCTGACGGATTGGTCAGAACGTATATGATGGCGAACCGTGCCGGTCACGGCGCGCCTGGCGGGACGGTGAAGACGGCTTGACCCGCTTCATAGTGATAGTGATTGCCCAGTGAATGTTGTAATTCACGGTGATTGCGGTCAACCGTATCGGCCAAACGATCCATCCGGTCGGCCAGACGATCATCGCTGGCCCTCAATTCTGCCAACGCATATCCGCCACCGCCAACAATCGTAAGCAACGTCAGAAGTATGCCGGTGACCGCCGTAATCGCCAGAACGCGGGTAGCATCCATAACTTGCATCCTCCGGTTAGGCATGTTACAGCATCATAACACGGCATCAGATTTCTCCCCGACCCCACGCACTCAATCCAGGTGTGATTGTGCTGATCATTCTCACGGGCAACTTTCACTGTTCCTGTGCAGTGCTACAATGCGTCGGATGATCTCATTCGCCGCACATGCGAACTCTGCGCCGGCCCTCCCGCTGAGCGGCTACCGGGTCGTGGACCTGGCCGGGCCCATGGGCGTCTACTGCGGCAAGTTGCTGGCCGACATGGGGGCCGATGTCATCAAGGTCGAGCTGCCGGGTGGCGACCCCATGCGGGAGATTGGCCCCTTTATCGACGGCCAGCCCGGACCCGGGCGCAGCCTGTATTGGCTCCACTTCAACACCAACAAGCGCAGCGTGACCCTGGACATAGGCTCATCCGAGGGGGTAGCAGCGTTGCGCAAACTGGTCCTTGCCTCGGACGTGGTGCTGGAAACCGGGCCGCCCGGGTTTATGGATTCGCTGGGTCTTGGTTACGAGAACCTGGCCCCGAAGTCGCCGGGGCTGGTGTATGCGTCCATCACGCCCTTCGGTCAGACCGGGCCCTACCGCGATTTCAAGGCGTCCGACCTGGTGGGCTTTGCCATGGGCGGGTACATGTACGTCACCGGCTGGCCCGACACTCCGCCCAACAAGCTGTGGGGCTCGCAGGCCTACCATACCGCGTCCAATCGCGCCTACATCGCCATCCTGCTGGCCCTGTACCACCGCACCATGACTGGCGAAGGGCAGTACATCGACGTGTCCATGCAGGAGGCGGTGGCGGCCACCACCGAGCACGTCAACACCACCTACAACTACACCGGCGAGTCGGCGGTGCGCTGCGGGTTCCGGCACGGCGGCCAGTTCGTCGCCACGTGGCGGTGCAAGGACGGCTACGCCAGCATCACCACCAACACGCGAGCGGCCTGGGACGATCTGCGGGCGTGGATGGACCGTGACGGCATGGCCGGCGACCTTATGGACGAGCAGTACAACGACCACTTCGTCCTGCGGGGAGAGCATTCGGCGCACATCGAGGAACTGGTCCAGGCGTGGGCCATGCTGCGCACCCGGCAGGAGATCACAGAGTTCGGCCAGTCCAACCACCACCCGTGGGGTCCGGCGGCCACGGCCGATGAGATCCTGGATAACGAGCAGCTGTGGGGGCGGGGCTACTTGACCAGGGTGGATTCCACCGACGGCGGGTCATTGATGGTGTACCCAGGCGATCCTTACCGCCTGACCGAGTTCGAGCATCCGGTGCGTCGTCCGGCGCCGGCGCCGGGGGAACATAACGCCGAGGTTCTTGGCGGCATTCTCGGTATCACGCCGGCCGAACTGAACGCCTTTACGTCTGAAGTTGGGCGTGATACGGGTTGAGCTTCGTTTCGGATCAAGGAATAGCGTCCAGAAATTCCTGCCGATCAATCCCAGCCTGCCGCACAATATCCCGAAGCAGATTAGGTTCAATTTGACGGTAATTCGGTACAGGAACGGGTCTAAAGCTTTCTTTGACCATTATCACATGGCTGCCGCGAGGGTTGCGGCCCTCGCGCCACCCAAATAGTTCCATAATTGTCCTGACTTGCGCGCCACTCAGATCAGACGGAAACTGCCGTCTTCCGCTACTCATCTACTCATCGGCGTATTCTGACAACAGCTCCGCTACTTCATATAGATTTTCCAAAGTTTCGGAGCGAGTGGGACCCTGCGTAAAGCAGTTGGGAATATCCGGATAACGCGCAATCCATCCATGTATGCCCCGTTCCCACTCAACACGATTCTGGTTCACCAACTGCCTGCCTTTCTTCCAGCGGTCAGTTTGTGTTTCAACAGGTGATACCTTCTTCGGCGTTGTCATTCCCTGCCTCTCGTTTGGAATTTACGTCACCATCTTATGCTGTCATCAATCGGTGCGTCAAACTGCATTTGGCGCTGTTTGGCATCACATTTCCCTTGTTGCCACCGAGACGCTGCCTGAGGTCGAACGGACTTGAGCGACGACACGAAACACACCGGACTAGCGCTCCAGGGCATCCGGGTGCTGGACTTCACCTGGATCCACGCTGGGCCGTCGGCCACGCGGATCCTCTCCGACCAGGGCGCGGAGGTGATCAAGGTCGAGTCCAACAACGCGCTGTCGGTGGTGGGCGGGCCGGCGTCGGCCACGGCCCGGGGACTGGGCCAGCGGCACAACTGGAACGCGGGCAAGCTGTCCATCTCCCTGAACATGAAGACGCCCCAGGGCATCGACATCGCCAGGCGGCTGGTGGCGGTGTCCGACGTGGTCGCGGAGAACTTCAGCGGTCGCGTGATGCCTTCCTGGGGCCTCGATTACGACTCCATCCGGCCAATCAATCCCAGCATCATCATGCTCAGCATGTCCGGCTTTGGTCGCACCGGGCCGTGGAAGGACCGGGTCAGCTACGGCCAGACGCTCCAGGCCTGGTCGGGGTTCACCCAGTTGACCGGGTTTCCTGACTCCGATCCCAGCGGGCCGGCCAGCGCGTACAGCGACGCCGTGGGCGGCATGGCCGGCGCCCAGGCGGTGCTCCTGGCCCTGATCCACCGGTCCCGAACCGGCCGGGGGCAGTGGCTGGACGTTTCCCAGTTCGAGTCGCTGTCGTCCCTGCTGGACACCCTGGCGCTGGACATGAGCGTCAACGGTGCCGCGGCGGTTTCGACCCGTACCGGCAACCGCCAACCCCACGGCGGCGGCGCTCCTCACGGCGCGTACCGGTGCGCGGGCGACGACCGGTGGGTGGCGATCACCGTCTTCACAGATGAGGAATGGGGCGCCTTCGTGGACGCGCTGGGCTGCCCTCAATGGACCCAGGACGAACGATTCGCCACCGGCGATGCTCGTGAGCGCAACGCCGACGCACTGGATGCACTGGTGAATTCCTGGACTTCTCAACATACCGCTGAAGAGGTGATGGCCTTGCTCCAGTCCACAGGAGTCGCGGCCGGAGTTGTGCAGACGGGGGAAGACTTGTCCAGGGATCCGCAGTTGAAGGAGCGGGGTTTCTTCCGGCGCGTCCCGGATCACCAGGGAGAGGTTCGGATCATCGAGAGCGCGCCCTACAAGATGTCACGCACACCGGGAGCGGTTACCAGGGGCGCGCCGGCTTTCGCGGCGGACATGACCTACGTGCTGCGCGAGCTGCTGGGCATGTCCGACGACGAGGTGGACGAGTGCGCCATCGCCGGCGCGTTTGACTGAGTGGGACGCCGGCTGATCGGCGTGGTTTGCTCATGTATACCCAGTTTGTCATCGCAAGGAGCGAAGCGACGTGGCGATCTCGTTCCTACAGCAGCATTCCTTGTCCCAACGAGATTGCCGCGCGGCGCTCGCAATGACAGGTTCAAGTGCGTAAGTCCTATGACGTTTCAGGGGGTATCGGTTGGTACGGGGGACTGCAATAGCGACCGCGCGGCCTCCCGGGCATCCGACATCGCGCCGGCAAGATCCGGCAGGATGACTTCGCTTTTCGGTTGCAGGTAGAGGAATACCATCTCCTTTACCGGCTTGCCGGTGATCTGGCCGATGGCGTGGGCGTAGGCCCCTCCCTGGAGGCGGTAGCGGTCCATGATATCCGGCAACTGCGCCTCCGTAACCGCGTCGGTCTTGTAGTCAACCACCACCAATCCGTCCTGTTCCTCAAACAGCAGGTCGATGAAACCGTGCAGTGAACCTTCGCCGACGGGCACTGCCACCGGAACCTCGCGCCAGATTCGCTGCGACGCCACGGCACGCCGCACGATATCGCTTTGCACGGCGACCTCCACCAGGCGAGAGACCTCCGCTTCACGGTCCGGCACCCCCTCCGCGACGGCCTGCGCCCGGGCCCGGTGCTCGACGCCGGCTCCGGTGGCGAGATCGATGGACTGCAACACCGCGTGCACCGCCCGGCCCACCGAGGTGCCCGCCCGGCCGCGACGCCAGGGTTCGGGGCTGTCCTGCTCTGCCTCCTCATCCCGGTACGCCCGTAAGAGGCCGGTGGCGGCCACGAACTGGGGGCGACTGAGTTCTGCAACGGCGCGTTTCCGATCTTCTACCCACCGGTCCAGATGCTTGGTGGAATGGAGGGCTTCATCGATCACCGGGCGTTGGTCTTCAACAGAGGCGGGTTGCGTTTCAGCCAACGCGTCCACCTCGTTGAGTTCCACAGATTCCCAGAGACCGTCACGGTTCTCCAGGTACTCCGCGATCACGGCGGCAGTTGTACGCGCGCCCTTGGCCGGACGGCGCATGCTCAGCACCAGGTGGTCGCGGGCTCTGGTAGTCGCCACGTACATGAGGCGGACGTGCTCTGCGGCGGACATGCGGTTGTCGAGTTCAGCCAGATCTTCGTAACCGGGCGTGGCGAACCGCGCATTGGCAGAACCAACTCCAACCTCGACCCGGCCGTTGCCCCGGTCTACGATGACGGGATTGCCGCCCGACGCCGGCGCCGAATTGATGCCGGTGAGGATCACCACGGGGAACTCCAGTCCCTTGGAGCCGTGGACGGTCATCACCCGCACGGCGTCTTCGTCCGATTCCGGCACCGGGGACTCGGTGACGCGGGCGCCTTCGCTGATCTGATCGTCGACCCATTGGAGGAAGGCGCGCAGCGTGCCGCCGCCGGCCCGGCTGAATTGTCCCGCCTGTTCCACCAGGAACCGATAGCGGCGCCACTGCTCCCGCATCCGGGGGTGTCCGACGGCCGATTCCATCAGCTCTCGCTCGCGGACGAACCGGTCGATCAACGCGGCGGTGGACTCATCCAGGCGGGCGCGGTGGAATGAACGCAACACTTCAAACGCGCTGAGCGCCACCGCGTCGCCCCGGTCGGACGAGCCGTTGCCCAGGTAGTCGAAACTACCGCCCCCGACGCGGTGGCGCAGCAGGTCGGCATCGCTGCATCCGAACGCTGGCGAGCGGAGCGCGGCCACCGTGGCCACCTGGTCAGCGGGATCATCGATGGCTTTCAGGCAGTTCAGCAGGTCGCGGATCTCCTGGGTCTCGAACACCAGTGACGCGCTTTCCAGGCGGAAGGGTATGTCCGCGTTTTCCAGCCCGCGCTCCAGCGCCGCCAGTCCGGTGCGGCGGGGCATGAGGATGCACACGTCCGAATAGCGCACCGGGCGGTAGGTCTCGCAGCCGTTGCTGGCGGTGGCTGGCTGGTCCAGGGTTTCCCACTGCTCGGCGACCATCTGGCGGAGCAGGAGGCCGATCTCCCGCGCTTCTTCCTGCCGGATTTCGCCGATGGGGGCCTCGATTGCTTCGTTGCCCAATGTCCACACCCGCGGACTGTTGGGGCTTCCGGTGTCTCCTACCCAGAGGGCGGACATCGGGTCGTAGCCGGCCTGGGAGTTGCCGTCATCCGCACCGTCGCCAAGGGGTTCCTGCATCCACTGCTCAAACAGGTGGTTGACCCAGCCGATGACGGGTTTTTGGGAGCGGAAGTTCTGCACCAGCTTGAGGGTTCGGCCGCCGGACCGTTCCATGCTCGATTGCAGGCGTTTCATCTGCCCCACGTCAGCGCGGCGGAAGCGGTAGATTGATTGCTTGGGATCTCCTACTACGAACAGCTTGCCTGGCTCTGGGCTGACCTGATCCCACGGGACCGGTGGGTGCGTGTCACAGGTTTCGGCGCGGGCCGGCCCGGCCAGCAGCATGGCGATTTCAGCCTGAATCGGGTCGGTGTCCTGCGCCTCGTCGATCAGCAGGTGGGTGTAGCGGTTGCGGAAGTAGTCGCGGGCCGGCGCGTTGTCCCGCAGCAGTTCGCGGGCCCACACCAGCAGATCGTGGAACTCTGCTCGACCCTCGGCGCGGCGCTTGCTGGCATACTCCAGGACCAACCGGCGCAGGTCCTCAAGGATGGGCATCAGCGCTGCGCGGCGGGCGTTTTGGATCTGCTCGTTGGCCTGCTGGTCCAGCTCATTGAGGACATCTTTCAGCGCGGCGCAGGCATTCCTGCCGCTGTCCGGATCGGTGTTCCAGTCGCCCTGGCGGCCCTGACGATGGCGCAGAGGCAGCAGGCCGATCAGGAGACGGTAGTCGTCGGCCGGGCCGGTTGCGCTCGCCGGTTGGTGGTGGAGCAGGGCCAGCCGGTCCTGGACGTGGTCGTACAGCGGGTCGCCCACGCCGTTCTTCGAGTAGCGACACAGCCTTTCCAATTCGGGCGCCGCCTCAAGGATTGGCTCCATCACGGACGGACGCGGACTTTCCGAAGCGCCGAAATCGACGTCCGACAGGTCGCTGTAGTTCTGGTGGAAGGCCCGGGCGACGGTTCTCAGGTGGTTCAGAGTCAAGCCCAGGGTCAGGCCCAATGCCAGGTGGGAAGCCAGGTCGGTTTCGCCATCGAGATGGCGGTCGAGCCAATCGCGCCACTCTTCCTCGAATTTGATGCCGGCCAGGATCTCGTCGCTGGTCTCGAAGGACGGCGGCAATCCGGCCTCAAGGGGGCGTTCCCGCAGCAGGCCGCCGGCGAAGGCGTGGAGGGTGCAAATGTCCGCCTGGTCCAGGTCGGCGATGCCCTGATGGCAGCGGTCGCGCTCGGCCTGGTTGCGCTGGTCGTCGCTGGACGCTTTCTCCAGCTCCGCGCGGATGCGATCTCTCAGCTCGGCGGCGGCGGCTTCGGTGAAGGTGATGGCGGCAACGCGGTCCAGGGTGGTCGTCCCGGTGGCAACCAGGTTGGTCACTCGCTGGACGAGGCTGGTGGTTTTGCCGGTGCCGGCGCTGGCCTCGACAAACAGCGTCGCACCCAGGTCTTCGCCGATGGTTTTCCTGACATCGGCATCGACGGGCACGAAGGCCGCGGGCCGGTTTCCCGAAGTTGCCCCCTGCGTTGAAGTCATCAGTCGCCCTCCCCCTCGGGTTCGGCGAGTTCCAGGTAGCCCGACAGGACGGGATCGAATTTCTTGCGCTCCCAGAGATCGGCGCGTCGCGTGGGGCAGATCGCGTCGAAGTCGCAATACTGGCAATTGGATGGCCCGTAACGGGCCGGCGGGCCGGGATTGGCGGGGAAGAGTCCAGAGTTGATGCCGTCCACGATGCTGGCGACGCCCTCGCGGAACCTTTCGGCGACGGCTTCGTCGGCCATGTTGAAGTACGCGGAGGGGGCGAACTGAAATCTGCCCCGGTTGGTGCTGAACCAATACGCAGCGGATACGGAATCGGCGTCGGGGAACAAGGCGCGGGCCGCCAGCGAATAGACGCCCAATTGCAGCCGGCGACCCTGATCGATTGGGTCGTCGTCCAAGCCCTGGTACGGGTCCGCCCGGCCGGTTTTGTAATCGACCACCAGCACGGCTTTGCCGTCGCCGCTGATGTCCATGCGGTCGATCATGCCCCTGAACCTGATCCCAGTGTTGGGGTCGATTACCTCTGTTGAGTCGCCGGCGAATCCGAACCTGGTCTCGACTCGAACATCCGCCGTTTCGCTGGCCTCACGCAATAAAGCGTCCGCTTCGAGGAAGGTCTCCAGGTCGGACAGTATTTCGGTTTTGACCATGTCCCACAACAGCCGTTTGCCGGTCACGCCATGGGTTTCCGCTTCTTGAAATCTCCGAGCCGCGATGCGCATCAGCCGCTGGTGGTCAGCGGGACCCCAGGGTTGCCCGGACGCGGGGAGATAGCCGCCATGCCGGCTCTCTCGGATGAACCGCTCCAGGATTTCGTGGCCCAGCGTGCCCCGGTCCAGGGCGCTGATAGAGAAAATTTCCTCGGGAGTGTCCACCGCATTGATCCTGAGAACGTGTCCCAGGAAATAGCGATACGGGCAGGCCGCCCAGGTCTCCAGCGCCGTGGGGGAAATGGGCGCGCCATCGGAGCGGATGCTGAAGCCGTCGAACTCTTTGAACCTCGACAGGTTCCCGTCGTATTCGGTCAACCGGCGCAAGGACCGCTGGCGAGACAGCCGGCAGGCGCGGGCCATCGGCTCCCGCTGGGCGTAGGGATGGTTGGGAATGGCTCGCCCGTCACGTCGCCACTCCAGCAGTCGCTTGCGCCGGAAATCCGCCCCGTCCGCCAGGGCAATCTCATCGGCATTGGCCAGGGCCTGTAGGGGCGAGGCATCAGCGGTGAACCAATCACGGTCGTGCAAGCCGGCGAGATCGCCGCTGCGCACCGGACCGCCGGCCAACGCTGACGCCTGTTCAAGAAACCAGCGCGACGGGTACGCCGGCCGCTGCGACGCGGCGTCTGCCGCCGGGTACGTCAGGGTACGACGCGAAGCCGACGCGACGGCGGCGAGATACTCGTAGCGTTCTTCCGCTATGCGGATGCGCCGACGATCCTGACCGCCGGAGGCCCGCCAGTCCGGGGCGGTCAACAGAGGGTCGCGCCGCGGCGCCGGCGGAACAGCCCCCTCGATCATGCCCACCAGCCAGACGGCGTCAAAGGTCATGCCGGCCGCTCCCGCAAAAGAGGACACGAACACGCCCTGCCCGGTGGGGCCCAGATGGCCGAAGGGGGTCTGCATCATCTCCGATACCATCTGGCGAAACGTAGTCAAGGTGGCCCCTGCGCTCACGCTGTCCGCCGCGGCGAACTCGTCAAGCAATCTCCGGATGCGTTCTGCGGCATCGCCGTCAGCCGCGCTGATGTCGGCCGCCAGGTAACTATCTAGCAGTTCTTTCGCCCAGTGCGCAAACTCGCGCCAGTGGCTGCCGTCGTCCGGCGGATCGAGGTCTTGGGCGAGTTTGTCGATGAAGGCTTGGATATCCCGCGCGGCGGCCGCCTCGGATCTCATGCCGCGAGCGCGGGACGCGCTGGTTTCGCCGTCGGTTTCCCGCCGTTCAGCGTCTGCGATCAGCCGTTGGGCGTGGGCGTCGAGCCGGTCGCGCCACTGCCGCTGGCCGCTGACGATGCCGGCCTTGCGGGTAATCACGTCCCATCGGCTGGGGCTGAAACTCGCGGTCGCACCAGCCGGGTTCTCAGCAACCGGGTTACGGACGGGGCAACTGCTCAGCCATCCCATCACGTCGGACCTGGGAAACTCGCTCCCGCACAACTCCAGCAGGCCGCTCAGGGTGCGGCCAACGCCGGTGCCGGCCAGCGTCTCGCGGTCGGGTCCGGCCATCGGGATCCCGGCCATGCGCAGCTCGTCGCGGATCAACGATGCGTAGGGGTCGGCCATGCGATAGAGGATGGCCATGCGGTGCAACGGCGTGCCGCTCTCGTTGACCTCCCGCATTATCTGCCGGATAACCCACCGCAGTTCGTCGTGGGCGGTGGGCGCGACGTGCAGTTGGGCGGAGCCGGCGTGCAAAGGCGTTTCTGATTCCCCGCTCGCCGGAGCAATTGGCGAGGCTATCTCTCCGTGCAGCCGGGCCGCCAGGTCCAGCGTGGATACGTCGGCGACCGCATCTCCGGTGGTTCCCAATATGATCGCGCACCGGTGGCGTGCGGCCAGAGATTGCATCAACCTGACTTCGCCCGGCGAAAGGCCGTGGGGCAGGTGGAAGATAATAAGTCCCAGGTCGTTCAATCCGGGGGAGGCGCCGGCGTCCACCGTTGCCGCTGCCGCCTCGGCCAGATCCTCCGCGTCGTACCATTCTCCTGCGGTGATCTCGCGAAAATCGCCGTACAGACGGGCCATCTCGCCGGAGATGCCACCCCGCGCGGCCAGAGCGGAACGCAAGGTCGCGTCGGTGTTGCGGAGCTGACGGAAGGCGGCGCGGACGCTGGACTGCGTGCTGGGATGCTCGGATACGTCGCGCAACGGGCCGTCGGTTTGCGCCAGCACGCGCCGCACCGCCAGGTTCTCCAGCACGCCGGTCAGCGGCTTGCGTCCCTGTTGCTCCAGCGCCGCCGCGCCCAGCAGTTCCGATAACACGGCCACCGGCATGAACCGGACATTGGCGAACCCGGCGCGTCCCAACTCCTGGCGCAGGGCCAGGCCGGCGTACCGCGTTGGGGTGACCACGGTTACCGGAGCAAGAACGTCGTCACGCTGCTCTGCTTTGATGAGCCGCCAGAGTTCCTGGGTCAGATCCGGAGACAAGCGGTCCACGATGAGACGCGATTGGCCGGCATTTCCAGCTTGGTGCATAGGATCGTCCGTTGTCGGGAGTCGTCAGAATCAGGATTTACCGAATTGAAGGATTTTCAGGATTGGGTGTTCTTTTCCATGGGACGGCTCCAATCCTGGTAATCCCTGAATCTTGAAAATCCTGATTCTGACGTTCCCACGCAGCAAACTGGGATATGCGTGAGGATCAGTTGAGGTTGAAGCGGGCGGCGGGTACGGGTTCCAGCACTCCGTGGTCTGGCAACGGCCAGGCCGGTTGGGTGGAGCCGTGGTTGGCGCCATTGGGCGCGCGCCGTTCCGGTTGGGGAGGCCGGATGGGGCCGTAGAGGAGGCTTACCACAGTATCCATCGTTGCCGCATCAGCGTTGGAGCGGTTGACGACCATGCCCTTTTCCAGCGACGCCACCGGAACACCGTCACGGAATACCACCCGGTTGCCCGGTTGGGCCGGCACTCGCTCGCCCGGCGTGATGATGCCCACCAAGTTCAGCGGATCGCAGGCCGAAACGACTTCCAAGATGCCAGTGGCCGGGGCGCGGTGCGCTTCCCGCAGCGCGGGGACGGCGTCGGGCAGGGCGAACTGCTCGCCGACGAAACCGGACACGAACCGCCCGCCCCGAATCTCGCCCCTGGCCTCCAGCCGGCGGTAGACGCTGGCCAAATCCCGCCAGCGGGGGGCCATTCTTTCCCGGGCCAGCAGCTCGGGAAATACTACACCGTAGCGGTGCAACAATTGCATGGCTTTGGCTTCCAGGGGGTCTTCCACTGGGTCGAGGGCCTCCAGCAGGGACCACCGTCCGGCGCTGACTTGCCGCTGCGAACGCGGGCGTTGGGACGCTGATGGCTGGCCGTTTCCGGGATTGGTGCGCGCGGAAACGGGTCCACGGTTGCGGTCGCGGGCGCCTTGGGCGCGTTTCCGCTGCGGTCGGCCCCGGTTTGGCTTCCCGTTGATCCGGGCGCGGAGGGGGACAATGCTGTCCGAAGTTACCAGACCATTGGCCGCCAGCGTCCACAGGGCCTCCTCCACGTCCGACGGCAAGCGTCGGGTGCGGGTGATGAGGTCGGCCTGGAAGCAGGCGCCCCGGGCAGCCAGAACTTCCAGAATCTCCGCCCCCGCTCCTTTCAGATTGTCGATGCTCTCGGGGGTCGGGTCCAACAGCCAATCCAGGGACTCGCGCAGGGACAGGGTGATGCTGGAGGTGCGGGTCAGGGGAGCGGCTCTCGGGTTGGAGCCGATGCCGGATGCGGCGCTGTTCGCCCGGGAGAAACGCCCCCATGCCACCTCCCCGCCGGTGCACAGCCGATCCAGCAACTCCGGGCCGTAGTCGGCAACGCGGCGCGCCAGCAACTCCGGTTCCCACGCGGCGGCAGCGGCCTCGAACCCCTGGAGCTTGTCGATGACGTCCAGCAGTCCGCCCTCGCCGGAGGTTTCCCAACCCGTCGCCGCGTTTTGCCATTGGAACATGAAGCGCAGGAACGACGCCTGCGAAACGGGTTCGACCTCCCGCCGCAGACGGCCCACGGTGGCGCGGTGGATGCGAGCGAGGATCCGCCGGTCGCAGAATTCCTCCTCCTCAACACCGGGGCGGAAACTGCCGCGCAGGACCAGCCCCTCGTTTTCCAGTCCGATTACGGCCGTGTCGACGTCGGACACGAGCAGGCGGAGCAATCCGGCCATCTCGCCGGTGGTGAATGGGCCGGAGGATTCAGCCCAGCCCCGGACGAGGCGCAGTACGGCGTCTTCCCGCTCGATTTCAGCACTGGCGCCTCCGGAGGACGGAGGCAGCAGGCTGACCTTTCCTTCCAACGCTGCATCCGGGTAGGCGGCGGAGACGAGGCGGGCGTGCTCGGCGGCCAGCCAGAGCGTCGCTCCGCCCGCATGGACCATGCGCAGCGCCCGTCCCGCCCGGGCCAGGTCTCGCAGCCAGCGGAGGAGCATCTCCCGGGACGCCGTCTCCGTGCGCGAGGCCAGCTCGTCCAGCGGAGCCACGCCCAGGGTCAGCAGGGCGTCGTGAAGTTCCTCGGCGTCACGGATGGGCGGCCAGGCGTAGGCCGACTCTTCGCGGATGGCTTCCGGGTCCAGCGCGGACAGGTCGCGGGCGTCCTCGGGGAGGGCGCGGCGCAGGGATACGGCCCGGGCCCGTCGCTCTTCCAACGGCGCGTCGTCCAGGAAGGCGTAGGGCATGGCGTTGAGAATCTGGTGAGCGAACACCGACGGCTGCACGGTGTCCTTGGCGAACACCTCGATCTCGCCGGAACGAATGGATGCCAGGACGCTCTTCAAACCTTCTAGGCTCATGGCCTCGGTGAGGCAGTCGCGGGTGGTCTCGAACACCAGCGGGTGGTCCGGGGGCTCGATGTCCCCGGGCGCGGCGTTGTCCTGGCACTGCACCTGGGCTGGGAACACGGCGGCCAGCAGATCGTCGGAGCGCATCCTTTGCAGCGGAGCCGGCACCTTCTTGCCACCGGAATGCCGGAGCAGGGCCAGGAAGCGGGAAGCGTTCCAGCGCCAGCGGGTTCCGTACAAGGGCGCCTGGAACACCGCCTGGGTCAGAACCTCCTCCACCGTGTTGGGGGAAAGGTAGTTGAACACGTCGCCCAGGGGGAAGGCCATGCTGGGTCCCAGGGAAAAGTTCAGTCCGTCGTCGGTGGCCGAGGCCTGGAGCTCGAAGTCGAAGGTGCGGCAGATGCGCTTCCGCAGGGCCATGCCCCAGGCCCGGTTGATGGCCGCGCCGAAGGGAGCGTGGATCACCAACTGCATACCGCCGCTCTCGTCGAAAAACCGCTCGGCGACCACCCGGCTGGCGGTGGGAACTACGCCGAGAACCCGCTTCCCCTCTATGAGATAGGCGACCAGCTGACGGGCGACCTCCGCCGACACGCCGGCTTCGGACACCAGCCACGCCTCGGCGCGCTGCGGATTGTCGAGGAGCCGGTCGATGCCGTCCCGGAGTTGCGTAATCTCGTCGGAGAGTTCCCAGGTGCGGCCGGGGGCTTCGCCCAGCCAGAAGGGGATGGTCGGCAGGTTGCCCTGGGCGTCTTCGACCCGAACCCGCCCGCTTTCCACGCGGCGGACTTTCCAGGGAGTGTTGCCCAGCAGGAAGATGTCGCCGGCCATGCTCTCGATGGCGAAGTCCTCGTTGACGGTGCCGACGAAAGTGCCGTCCGGGTCGGCCACCACGTCGTAGTCAGCGTTGTCGGGAATGGCCCCGCCGCTGGTCAGGGCGGCGAGGCGGGCGCCCCGGCGTCCCTTCAGCTGGTGGTTGATGCCGTCCCGGTGCAGATGGGCTCCGTTCCGTCCCAGGCGGGGGGCGAACCCCTGGGAAAGGGTCTCAACCACCTGGTCGAACCGATCTCGTGGCAGGTCACGGTAGGGGTAGGCCCGCCGGCACAGTTCGAACAGCTCGTCTTCGTCCCAGTCTTCGGAGGCGCAGGCGGCCACCATCTGTTGCGCCATCACGTCCAGCGGCCATGATGGAATGGCAAAGGTGTCCAGGTTGCCTTGCAGCAGCGCCCGGGACAGGGCGGCGCACTCCAGCATCTCATCCCTGGTGAGGGGAAACAGCTTGCCCTTGGGCACGCCGCCCACGGTGTGTCCGGAGCGGCCCACCCGCTGCACCAGCAAACCGATGGAGCGGGGGGAACCGATCTGGCACACCAAGTCGATCTCGCCGATGTCGATGCCCAGCTCCAGCGACGCGGTGGCGACACACACTTTCACCTGTCCGTTTTTCAGCTTCTGCTCGGCATCCCAGCGGGTGGCCCGGGACAGGCTGCCGTGGTGGGCGACCACCGCTTCTTCTCCCAAGCGGGACGAAAGCTGGTGGGACACCCGTTCCACCAGGCGGCGGGTGTTGACGAAGACCAGGGTGATGGCGTGGGTCTCGGTGAGTCCGGCGATGGCGTCCAGGGTCTCGCCCCATATTTCATGGGTGGCGATGGGACCAAGTTCCTGTTCCGGCAGCTCCACGGACAGGTCAATCTTCCGGCGGCTGCCGGTGTCCACGACCACGCAATCGGGATTGCCGTCGGCGTCGATGTGCCAGTTGCCCACCAGGAAGCGGGCCATATTCGAAAGAGGTCGCTGGGTGGCGGACAAACCGATGCGGGTGATGGGCTTCTCGGAAAGCTGGCACAGCCGCTCCACCGAAAGGGCCAGGTGAGCGCCCCGCTTGTCGTCGGCCACGGCGTGGATCTCGTCCAGGATCAGCGTATGGACGTGCTTCAGCCCCCGCCGTCCGCTCTCCGATGTGAGCAGGATGTACAGCGACTCGGGGGTGGTGATGAGGATGTGCGGCGGCCGCTTGGCCAGTTTCTGCCGTTCCGATGCTGGCGTGTCCCCGGTGCGCACCGCCGTGGTGATCCGGGGTATCGGGGTTCCGCTCTCCTCGGCCAGGGCTGCTATCTCTTCCAACGGGGTCGCCAGGTTTTTCTGGATGTCGTTGGACAGGGCTTTGAGGGGCGAAACGTAGACCACCTGCGTGGCGTCGGGCAGCTCCGCGTCCATGCCCTGCCGCACCAGCTGATCGACGCAGGTGAGGAATGCGGTGAGGGTCTTGCCCGATCCGGTGGGGGCGGCGATGAGCGTGTGCCGCCCCAGGGCAATGGCCGGCCAACCGGCAGCCTGGGCCTCCGTGGGCGCGTCGAACCGACCGCGGAACCAGCGTTGAATGACGGGATGGAACGAGGACAGGGCCATGGGCAGAATTTTAACACAGCGCGGCGGGTTGGCATCACCTGGCGTGTCAGAACCGATGATGATAATGAAGGCAGCCACCGCTTGGGGAATCCAGGGTTGACTGATACAGTTGAGCCACGACATCATCGCGCCAGATGACCGAGAAAATCAGCGAGAATGCCGCCGAAAACCCGCCAGCGCAAAAATCACGCATATCCGCGTCCACGGGAGCAATCATGGCAGTTGCAAACAATGACAACGACCTTTACGACGTCATTCTCATCGAATCGGACGACGACTTTGCGGTCATTTGCCCCGGCATTCCCGGCGCCATTTCCCAAGGCAAAGACCGGGATGAGGCGCTGGTGATGATTGCAGACGCAATGGCCGCGTGCCGGATGTATCCCTTGCCGGGAGATGACACGCCGGAGCGTCAGTCCGAACTGCGTGAACTGGGTAAGGCCAAAATCGTGGAACTGGTGGCAGAATGTGAACAAGAGGGTCTGGAGTATCACGTTTGCGAGGTGGCTCCGCAGCTGATGCAGCCACTTGTTGCGGCAGAGTAATCAATACCGCCGTACATACCGTGAATCAACCGACGGAAACTGTTGCGTATTATCCGCCGACTCTATTTCACGGAATCCGAGGTTGGCGGCCACACGGTTTTTCGGCATGAGCGGCTGGGGTTGATGACTTCAGTTCCGCGACATCCTGGCGACATATCTCCCAGAACGGTCGGAAGCATCATCCAACAAATTGGCCTGACCCGTGCCGAGTTTGACGAGACTCGCCGGCGGCATGGGCAAATACCGGAGCGGTTCCGGGAGTGAGGTCTCCATCGCCAATTGGGAAGGAAGAAAGACAATGCCAAGCACAAACGATGGCAACGACCTTTACGACGTCATCCTCATCTACTCCGGCGTCGGCTATGCGGCCATCTGCCCCGGCATCCCCGGCGCCGTGTCCCAGGGAACGGACCAGGAGGATGCGCTGGCGATGATTGCCGACGCCATGGCCATGTGCCGGATGTATCCATTGCCCGGCGAAGAGGATGAAGCACGGTTGGAGGAACTGCGCGAACTGGGGAAAGCCAAGATCGCTGAACTGGTAGCAGAATGTGAGCGCGACGGCTGGAAATATGAGGTTCACGAGGTTGCCCCGCAGCTGATAAGCCCGCCGGTATCAGCGGGGTAACCGGATGCCGCCATATATTCCGGGAGTTGATAGACGGGAAGTTGTCAGACTACTGAGACGGCTCAATTTCAGACTGGAAGAAGGCAGCGACCACACGGCTTTTCGCCACGACAGGCTGGGTTTGCGGACAGCAGTTCCGAGACACCGCGGCGATGTTGACCCGGTGACGATGGGTTCCATCCTCGTTCAAATCGGCCTCACTCGCACCGAGTTTGACGAAGTTCGCCGCCGGCGGGGGCGGATACCGGAGCGGTTTCGGGAATAAGTGACCCATGCTACCGAGGCTCAGCGGTGGGAGCCTGCGGTGGTTTGGCCGCCAGAGCCATGATCCCCGCGAGGAACACTGCCACGGCGAAAAACGCGAACGGGAGGCGGTAGCTGTCGAAATAGTCGAACATGAACCCGGCGATCACCGGGCCCAATGCCTGGCCGCCCACCTGCACCGACATGGTCAGGCCCCGGATCGTGCCCAGGTTCTGCCGTCCGTAGTAGTCCGCCCACACCAGGCGGATCAGCAGGTGCAGGCCACCCACGCCGAAGCCGACACCTGCCGCCGAGATTATCTCCGGCAACACCCAGTTGCTCAGCACCGTCCCCGCCGTTGCCAGAGCGACTACGAACGCCGCAGACATCATCAGGTAGCGGATGGGCATGCGCCGCGCCAGGGCCGCCCAGAAGACGCTCGCCGGCATCTGGGCCAGGGCGAAGGTGCTCGCGCTCATCGCGGCAAACCGCGGGTCAACTCCCTGGCTGATGTAGTGGGAGACCTGGTGCAGGCTGACCCCCGCCTGGACCATCATCCCCGCGCCGGAGAAGATCGCCAGGATCCAGAACGCCTGCGTTCGCAGCGCCTGTCTCACCGTGAAATTGGTCTCGGCGAAGGCCCCTGCGTTGCCGGAGCCTTGGGCAGCCGCAGAGTCCGGGTTGGCTGAGGCTTCCCGCGCCGGGGCCGGGTCAGGTTCCAGGCCCATGTCCTCAGGCCGTCGCGCCACCAGCAATAGCGACGGAACGACCCCCAGCGCCAAGGTCAGGATCCCCAGCGTAACCCACGCCGTTCGCCAGTCGAACCCGGTGATGACCAACTGCATCGCCCACGGCACGATGGCCAGCCCAGCGCCCTTGCCCACGGCGTCCACGGCCAGACCCAGCGGACGTCGCCGGATGAACCAGTTGCTGACGGCCGTGGGCAACCCGATCTCCATGGGGCCGGAGAAAATCATCCGCCCCGGAACGTACAGGGCATAGAAGGCCAGCGGATGGGCGACGAAGGCTAGACCGATCGCCAGCGCCCCGGTGGCGACTGAGCCCGCGCTCAGGATGACGCCCGCGCCGTACTTGTCCAGCCATCTCCCCACGATGGGCGAGATGAAAACCGCGACCAGCCCTCCCAGGCTGACCGCCCCGGAGAACATCCCCACCGACCAACCCATGGATTGGGTCATGGGAACCACGAACACGGAAAGGGTCGCCACCGCCATGACGGTCCGGGTGGACAGGCTCACGGCCACTCCGTTGGCCACGATCACCCAGCCGTAGTAGAAGGGCAGGGCGTAGGCCAGCCTGGTTCGCCCGGCGGTAGCGTTGGTCATTGTCCTTCCCCGCGCATACCCAGTTTGCGGTGGGGAAGCGTCAGAATCAGGATTTTCAAGATTCAAGGATTATCAGGATTGGAACCGTTCCGCGATGGATCTCTCCCAATCCTGCCCAATCATGAAATCCCGAAAATCCTGCTTCTGACGATTCAAACGTACTTCAGTCAGCAGGTGGGCTACGCCAAAACGTAATCGTCTGTCGCGCTATTCAGGTTGACCTGCTTGCCGTCCTTGATGACGGCGGAGAGGTGCTTGCCCTTCTGCAGCACGCTTACGTCAGCGATCGGATCCTTGTCCAAGATCAATATGTCGGCCAGCATTCCCGGCTCAATGGTGCCGAGTTCTCCCTCCAAGCCCACGGCGAAGGCGTTGTCCCTGGTGTTGGCCATGATGGCTTCCATGGGGGTGTAGCCGCCGTACTTGACCATGATCTCCATCTCGTTGGCGTGCAGTTCACCGTAGGGCATCAGCGGCGAGTTGCCGCTGTCGGTGCCGCACAGCACCTTCACGCCCATTGAGCGGGCCTGCTGCAGCATGTTGGCTCCGCCTTCCAGGTTGTACTTGATCTGGTCGACTTCCTTATCGCTCCGTCCAAACTCCCGGCCTACCTCTACGGCGTGCTTGAGGAAGGTGATGGTGGGCATGATGCGCACCCCGTTTTCGGCCACGACCTCCAGATCCGCCTCGGTGGCCAGGTCGGCGTGCATGATCCAGTCCACGCCGGCCTCGGCAGCTGCGCGGGTCGAGTCGGACCCCCGGGAGTGGATGGTGATGCGGGCGTTCCGGCGGTGGGCCTCGCCGACGACGGCCTGGAGTTCCTCCTTGGAGATGGTCTGGAAGTCGCCCCAGGTGCTGTCGGCCATCTTGATGAAGTCGACGCCGTGCTTGCACTGGCGGCGCACCTCGGTGATCATCTCGGCCACCGAGTTAGCCAGCACGCCGTTGACGTGCTCGGGCGTGCCCATCCATGAGGGCTCGTTGTCGGCGATGCTGCCGTAGGTGACTATGAACCGGCCGGCGCAGTAGATGCGCGGCCCCTCGACCAGGCCGGCGTTGATCGCCTCCCGCAACGCTACGTCGATGAACCACGTGCCGCCGGGAATGGACAGGCTTGTCACGCCGGACCGGAGCACCTCCCGCGCGTTGTGCGCTGCCCGGATCGTGGAGAACTCGGCGCTGGTGGTGCCCCGAGCGATGTTGAGACCGGGCATGGCCGGCTGGCCGAAGGACAGGTGACAGTGGCCTTCGATAAGGCCCGGCATGATCCACTTGCCCGTGGCGTCGATGGTCTCCACGTTCTCACGATCCTCGACGTTGACCTCAGGAGGAACCGCCCCGACGCTGAGGATGCGGTTCCCTTGGATCACCACTGCGTCGTTCGGGAACGCCGGTTGGCCGGTCGCGTCGATGAGGGTCCCGTTGCGGATAATCGTGGTCATTGCGCCGTTGCTGCTCATCGTGTCCTCCCCTGGGATCGGTTTACTTTCCCGTCAGCGACATGGGTTGTGCAGATACTATTCGCCTGTCCGTATGTAATCTCAAGCGTGCAGCCGATCGTAGGCCGATGGCCGCTGGATACCGTGCTCCTCATCGTACTGTGCGGCTGAAACCAACTGACCGGTCATGGTCTCCGGGGTCTGGAGGGCCAGGTGCACGGCCACTTCGGCGATGTCGTCGGGCAGCCGCATGCGCTTGTGCACCTCGTCGTCGTAGTCGTCATTGGGCCGGGTCAGGTTCCAGCCGGGGTCGAGGATGTTCACGGCGATGCCGAAGTCCTTGACCTCGTCGGCCAGCGACTCGCTGAGACGCTCAACGGCCGCCTTGGCGGCTCCATAGGATGCCTGCCCGGCACGGCCGCGGCGGGCCACATTCATGGAGGTGAGGTTGACGATGACGCCGGCGCCGCGTTCGATCATGTGAGGCAGGACCGCCTTGCAGGCCATGAAAGTAGTGGTCAGGTTCGACTCGATCACCCGCCGCCATTCCTCTTCGGTGATGTCCAGAACCGTAACCGCGTGGGTCAGGTCGTTGGTGAAGAGACGGTATCCGCCGACGTTGTTGACCAGGATGTCGATCTGGCCCAGTTCGCTGATGGTCTCCTGGGCCGCGCGATTAGCGCCCTCGCCGGTGGTCAGCTCCGCATTGACCGTGTGGGCGCGGCGGCCCAGGGCACGAATTTCGGAACCGACGGCGTCCAGCTCGGAGGGCGTGCGGGCCACGATGGCGATGTCCGCGCCCTCGCGGGCGTAGGCCAGCGCCATGGAACGGCCCAAACCGCGAGCTCCGCCGGTGACCAGGGCGACTTTCCCTTCCAGTTGCATTTTCGATCCACCTTTCGGGCAGGTGTTACCCGTCCTGGGGGAGAAAGGCGTTGGGGACGACCGCGCTGCCCTGGCCGACGCCGGTGGTATCGCCGCGCTGGTTTTCGACCTTGACGTCCACCGACACCCGGCTGCCGTTCGCCTCCCGGCTCACGCCGGTGACCGTCCCCGTGAAGGTGATGGTGTCCCCGGGACGGACCGGGCGCAGGAACCGCAGGTCGACGGTGCCGGTGTGGTTGAACACGTCGCTGCCGAAGTACCGGCGCAGCAGTTCCAGCGCGAATGACAGCGACATCCTGCCTGAAGCCACCGTGCCCTCGGTTCCCAGGGTCTCGCGGGCGGTCTCTTCGTCCGTGAACTGGGACGCTTCCAATTCCCCCGAGCTGCCCTCGAAGAGATTGATCGCCTCCTGGGTCATTTCCTTTACCAGCGGGGGAAGCTCATCCCCCACCTCGTAGGCGCGCACTAGCCTCCCCATTTCTTGCCGACCTCCGTGGGCTGCTTGAGCTCGTGGGTGATCACCCGGTCGATGAGCCGCCCGTCCTCGTCAACGGACACCGCCTCGGTGACGATGTAGTTCTTGCCCCGACGCAGGTACTTGTCGGCGATCCACGCCCGCACCGTGATCGTCTTGCCGGCCACCGGCGGGTTGTAGCAGTAGAAGGCGCACCGGGCGTTGACCGAACCGGCGTCCCGGTACCGGGCGTTGTACCCCCTCACGTCCACCTTGTGGGAGATCGTGGGGAAGCTGGCCTCCGGGTCCATCACTCCCTGGCGGTAGGTGTCGATCATCTCCTGGGTGAGGAGATACTGGTACGTATCGAAGGTCTCGCCGACCTCCAGGGCGTCCCAGTCCAAAAGTATTCGGTCGTCCGCTGCTACCATAGCTGCACTTCCTTTCGTTTAATGCGTAACTCATCTGACAGTTTTGCACGGCTCCAGCAATTGGGAATGCCAAGCCGCCTAGATGCCCCGCCAGGAGCGCCGTCCTTCGACCCGGACGAAATGGCCGAAGCCGGGGTCGGGGAAGTGTCCGGCGGAGACCAGTATCTGCTCGCTCTCCAGCATGTCCAGCACGGAATGCCGGGTGCTGCGAGACACGTCGGGCTGGATGTCAAATATCGGGCACCAGTCGGTGTAGTGGGCCTGGGCCGGGTTGTGCGCCACGTCGCCGAGGATGTAACCCCGCTCGCCGCCGGAGGCGATCATTATCGAGACGTGGCCCGGGGTGTGCCCCGGCGTGGACACCGTGGTGAGTTCGCCCGTGATCTGATGGTCGTCGTCGATCAGGTCGATGAAACCTAGTTCCTCCAGGGGCACCACCTGGTCGCGGACGTGGGTGGCGCCGGCCAGCACGTCAGGCTGGGTCCAGTAGTCCCAGTCCTTCCGCGGCACGAGGTAACGGGCGTTGGGGAAGTTGGGCTTCCCGTCGGTGAGGTTCCAGCCCACGTGGTCGGGGTGCAGGTGGGTGTGAACCACCAGGTCAACGGCCCCCGGATCCACGCCCTTGGCGCGCATGTCGGACATGAGTGTGCCGTCGGGGGCCTGCAGGCCGGTATCGACGATAATCAGCTTTCCCTGCGAGCGGACACCCGTGGTTCCGTACCGGCTCCTGACCTGGTCATGCTCGTCCAGCAATTCGGGAAATTCCCGCCATTGTTCAATGGTGGTATCCGGGAACGGAATCAATGGAGAACGGACGGGCCCGCCGTCGTTTAGCGCCAGCAATTCAACGTTGCCGACGGCGGTTGTGTACTTGGGCATATCGGTATCGCCTCGCGGTGAGTGGGCCTTCTAGCGGCGTATCGTTCCGGGCAACATATTACCCAAAAACCGGGTCATGTCGATAGGAACCACCGGCGTCTTCCAGGGTCTTTCCAAAGTCCCCTTTCGCCCGCTCATGGTGAGCCTGTCGAACCATAAACCGCCCCAAAGGGCATCCTTCGACAAGCTCAGGACGAGCGGATCAGGCGTTCGACCCGGAGGATGATATCAGTACGAAAAGCGTCGTCATGTAATCTCTATGTTGTTGCAATCGTCAGATTGACAACGATAATCAACACTGCAATAATCGCCGGCATCTTGATTGCCGCTCCAAACTCCCGGCAAATCACCCCGAATGGAGGGAAGAACTTTGTTCACCAAGTACAGGTTATTGGCGCTAACTATGGTGATGGCCATCGTAACGGTCATCGCCATTGCCGCCTGCTCGCCGGCCGAACCCCAAGTGATCACGGAGCAGGTTGAGGTCACGCGCGTCGTGACCGAGCAGGTCGAGGTCGAGAAGGTTGTCACGGAGCAGGTGGAAGTCACCCGCGTCGTCGAAGTGATGGCACCCGAGGGACCGAAAGACCCCGTCATCTTCGGTGACCTGAACTGGTCCAGCGCGCTGCTGCAGAACCGCATCGCGCAGTACATCGTCGAGAAGGGATACGGGTATCCGACCGACGTGAAGTTCGGCGCGACGCTGCCCCTGTTCCAGGGCCTGAAGAACGGCGACACCCACGTGACCATGGAGATCTGGCTGCCCAACCAGGACGAAGCCTGGAACGCCGCGCGCGAAGAGGGAGCAGTGCTTTCCGTGGGCCAGAGCCTGGGCAAGGACTGGCAGTCCGCCTTCGTCATCCCGGCCTATCTCCAGGAGCAGTATCCGGATCTGGACAACGTGGACGACCTGAAGGACCAGCAGTACAAGGATCTGTTCAAGACCGCCGAGAGCGGCGACAAGGCGCGCCTGGTGTCCTGCATCATCGGCTGGGCCTGCGAGACGGTCAACGCCGCGCAGATCTCGGGGTACGGCCTCGATGACCACGTGCACATCGTCAACCCCGGCGACGGGGCCGCCCTGAACGCAGACCTTTATGGCGCTTACGAGCGCGAAGAGCCCTGGCTGGGCTACCAGTGGGGAACCAACGACCCCGCGCTGAAGCTGGACCTGGTCCGCCTGGAAGAGCCGGCCTACAGTGACCAGTGCTGGTTCACCACCAAGGCCTGCGCCTACGAGGACGCAACGATCCTGATTGCCGTGAACCCGGACCTGCCCGGTCGCGCTCCCGACGTTGTCGAGATGCTGCGCCACTGGGACTTCAACATCAATGTCTACAAGGCAGTGGTTCGCTGGCAGGGCGAAAACCCTGACGCCGGCGTTAGCGACACGGCCCTGTGGTGGCTGAACAACAACGCCGACGTCTGGAGCGGCTGGGTCACCGACGAGGCTGCCGAGGGCATCCAGGCCGCGCTGAGCGCCGGCGAAGAGGCTGAAGGCTGGCCGACTGAGTAGCGGCGCCCGGCTCATCAGAGCGCAATGGCGAGGGCGGCTTCCCGAGGGGAGCCGCCTTCTTTTCTGCTACAATGCAGCCGCTTTTCGAGCGCGATTTTCCCGACAGGACACCATACCAATGACCACTGCCGCCGCCTCGAACACTGTCACCGATGAAACCCTGGCCACGCTGAAGTCCATTCCCACGCAGACGCTGATCGACGGGCTGTGGGTGATGGGCTGGCCGATGAGCATGATTGAGGGCGCCAAACCTCTGCAGCCGGGTCAGCACATGGCCGGGCGCGCGGTGACGCTGCGGTTCGTGCCGCACCGGCCCGATCTGGCAGCGGACAAGCCCAAAGGGTCCGACTCGGCGGAATACGTCGCCTTCGAGTTGTGCGGGCCGGGCGAAGTGCTGGTGATCGACGCCATGCGCTGGCCGTACAGCAGCATCGGCGGGGACATCAAGTTCTACCGGCTGTACCAGCGCGGTGTCGGCGGACTGGTCACCGACGGCGCGGTGCGGGACACCAACACGCTCAAGGAGTACGGGTTCCCGGTGTACTCGGCCAACGCGACCGCCAAGCAGGGGCCGGCGGAGTTCTGGCCCTGGCAGGTGAACGACTGCATCCAGTGCGGCGGCGTCCTGGTACGGCCGGGCGACGCCATCGTGGGCGACGACGACGGCGTGGTGGTGGTGCCGGCGGCAGCGGCGGACGAGGTGATCCGGATCGCCCACCAGCGCGAGGAGGTTGAGGCGGTAATCAAGGCCCAACTGGAGATCGAGCAGTGCTCGCCGGGCAAGTATTACCCGTTTAACGACAACACTTGGAAACTGTTTGAAGAGAAAACCGGGAAGAAGCCATATCGCTAGATGCCCTCGTCGGGGCTGCGGGGCGGCGGCATCGCCAGTTGCGTGCCAAAGTTTTCCGTCTATAATTCCCGAAAGGGAACCGGTCTGGAGGTTAACGGCGTGGGAACTTTTTACGCAAAAGTCAGTGTCAGCAACTTGGACGGCGGAGACGCCCACGAGACTATGGCATTGGTGGATACCGGGGCGACGGACTCGGCATTCGCGGCCACACTGCTGGAACAACTGCATATCCGGTCTAACGGCGAACCTCCCATCACCTATGTCACCGCGGACGGGAGCAAGGTTAACTGCGAGCGCGGGCAAGCGATGTTGACCATTGAGATTGATGAGGGCGTGTCAGTCGGCGGCGTTTGCCCGGTGGCATTCTGGCCGGATGATAGCGCGCAGTGCATCGGCGCAACTTCATTGCAGGTTTTGATGTTGGCAGTGGACGCGCCCAATGAGCGGTTGGTCCGGGTATCCACCGCGCGCCGTGGCTGGGCAGGAGCGATTGACTGAACCATCCCCACACTACCGGGAGTTTTGGCTGAAGTTGGACCTAATTTCCAACGCTGACCCGGTCGCCAATATCAGGAGGATTACTATGGCTCGACTACCCCTGGCATCCCGCGAGACCACCCCTGCCGGCCAGGAGGCCACCTTTGACGAGATCACCCAGAATGGCACCGCCGTGCCTCCCTACGGCCCCGGCTCGGTGATGACGCACGTGCCCGAGGCCAGCAAACACGCCACCGGCCTGAACCAGTACTTGCGCAACCATTCGAGCCTGCCCTTGAAAGCGGCCGAACTGGCGATGCTGGTGGCGGCCCGGGAGATGGACTGCCAGCACATTTGGAACGCGCACGCGGCTTCGGCACGGGACGCCGGAGTGCCCGCTGCCGTGGTGGACGCCATCCGCGACAAGACGGCGCTGCCGGCGCTGGCGCCGGACGAGTCGGCGGTGATCAACCTGGGGCGCGAGATCCTGCGCAACCACCAGGTCAGCCGGGGCGGCTACCAGAGCGCGCTGGAAATCTTCGGGCAGCAGGGGACCATCGAGCTGACGCTGGTGCTGGGGAACTACACCATGCTGGCGATGGTGATCAACACCTTCGAGACGGACCTGCCGCCCAACCGGACGGAGCCGCTGCTGCAACGGGTAGCCGGTTAGCGGCGGGGAATCGTCAGAAGCAGGATTTACCGGATGGAAGGATTTTCAGGATTGTATGCACTTTTCCACTGGACGGCTCCAATCCCGAAAATCCTCAAATCTTGAAAATCCTGCTTCTGACGATTACGAGTTCTTGCGGTAGATCTGGACCCGGTGTCGGCAGGAGTCCACGACGTAGATGCGGCCCTCCTCGTCCAGCGTGATCGCCGTGGGTCCCCAGAATAAAGCCTCGACGCCGGCTGACGCCTCGCGGTGATGGTCCCGCCACGGGTTGACGGCCGGAGCCAGATCGGCCTCGCGCCTGGCCCGCTGCTCATCGGGGTTGGCGGCCAGATAGTCCTCGGCCCAGGATGAGGTGGTGCCGTCGCCGCGCAGGATGGCGGCTACCTCGCCGTCCGGATCGAAGATCTGCACCCGCTCGTTGCCCCAGTCGGTCACATAGATGTAGCCCTCTCCGTCCACCGCTACGGACGACGGGCGGTTCAGTTGGCCCTTCCCGTCTCCTGAAACGCCCCACTGGCCGACGAAGCGGCCGTCAGGGGTGAAAGCCTGAACGCGGTCGTTGCGCCAGTCGGCGACGAATACGTTGCCGTCGGCGTCGAAGGCCAGCCGCCAGGGAGTGTTGAACTGGCCGGCCTGGGCGCCGTATCCGCCCCAGCCTCCCAGGTACTCGCCGTCCGCGGTGAACCGCTGGATGCGGTGGTTCAGGCCGTCGCTGATCAGCAGCGAGCCGTCGGGCGCGACGGCGATGTCGGCGGGGCGGTTGATCTGGCCGGGGCCGTCGCCGACTTCACCCCAGTGACGAATGAACTCGCCATCAGGGCCGAAAACAATGATGCGCTGCAGGGCTTCGTCGGCCACGAACAGGCGACCGTCATCCGTCCGGGCGATGGCCGATGGCCACCAGAACTGGCCGTCCTCGGTGCCGCCGGTTCCCCATTCACCGATGTACCCTTCGTCCGCCGTGCAGACGCAGACCCGCTTGAGGTCCAGGCGGGTCACGGACTCTGCCCCGCCGCGGTTGAGCACGTACATGACGCCGCCATCCCCCAGGGTCAGGTCAATGGGGTGGATGAAGCCCCGCCCGCGATAGGCTAGGAAGCCCACGGTGTGGCTGTAGGTAAAGGTGGCGGTTGCGGTGGTGGTCATGCCAGTTGGTACTCCCGGGACGCCACGATGAGTTGCAGCATTTCCACGACCCTCTCCTCGGCACAGGCGATGCCGTCGGCGCGGTCGAAGCGCACCTCTCCCCACGGCGCGGCCAGCGCCACCAGACTGTCCATAGTGCCATCGGACACCTCGAACATGCCCATGGCGTCCAGGCAGGTTTCGGCGAGCTGACGCGGCGCCAGCCGGTCGCCGGCGGCGCGCACTCGTTCGATGATGGCGCGGACGCCGGGTCGCTCAGTGTCCCGCATCTCGGCGCCAGCGGCGTTGATGCGCTCGACGAGGTTGCCGGTATCGATCCACTCCATGCCGGTGTGCCAGCCCTCCACGGTGGGCGGGTTCAGAATCTCCTGTCCCATGAAGTTGACGTCCATGGCCAGATTGCTGATGGTCCACTCAGGACTGCGGTGGCTGCCGGCCAGACGGGCGGTGCCGCCCACCAACTCGGCCGGGCTCTTGACACGACCCAGCCGGACGGCTTCATCGACGAAGAAGTCGGAGAGGAACATGCAGCGCATGACAGCGCGGATGTCGCCTTCGGTGCGAGTGAACTCGTCGGCCAGAATGCCGATGGCTTCCTCGTCGGGCCGGTCGGACACGAAGAAGTTGTAGAGCTTGCCGGCGATGTAATGGGCGGTGGCCGGTTGCTTCACGATGATATCGATGACCTCCTGGCCGTCCAGGGGGCCGGTGTGTCCGAGGAAGGTCTTGTCGGTGTCGTCGTGGTCGTCTTCCCGGTAGCGGAACTGCCAGTCGATGCGTCCATAAGGCCAGAAGGAGTCGCGGCTGGCGCGGATGCTCATGTACTCGGGGTTGTCGATAGTCCAGCCGGTGAAAGCGCGTGCGGCGGCCTTGACATCGTCCTCGGTGTAGTTGCCGATGCCCATGGAGAACAGCTCGAGCAATTCCCGGCCGTAGTTTTCGTTGGGCGCGTCGCGGTGGTTGTCCTTGTTGTCCAGCCAGAAGATCATGGCCGGGTCGCGGGAGAGCTCGACCAGGATGTCGGCGAACTTGCCCAGCCCGTGGCGACGGAAGGTGTGGGTCTGGTTGACCACCGCCTTGGCGTGGTTGAGCTTGCCGTAGGCGGTGGCGAAGAGGCCGTGCCAGAACAGGGCCATCTTCTCCTCCAGCGGACGCTGGCTGTTGATGATGCGGTACATCCAGTAGCCCTGGCTGCTCTCCAGGAGCATCAGGCTGTTCTGGTCGACGTGGTAGCGGCGGATGAGATCCTCGATCTCCAGGTCGGGCCGGTCTTCCGGATGCAGCAACTCGTCGACCGTGGCCTCGTAGCCGCGCTCCACGGCGCGATCGATTTCAGCGCGGGTGGGCGTGAACCCGGCGCGGCGTAGAAGATGGGCGGCGCGAACGGTGTCGGCGTCGGCCAGGGCAATACGGGAGGCGCCGAGTTGGGGGTTGCGGGTCAGTGTCATTCTTGCCTTCCTTTACAACCGATGCCGGCCTATCAAGCATTAATGAATCGGGCGAGGAAACTCTGCCACGAGAATACCAGCAAACCAGAGCCGGTCAAACCCAAGGCGATGCCGGCGTTGCGATAGCGGTAGGCTGTCTCGAGTTGAGAGTTGGAGAGATTGTCGGAGCGTTTCAGATCAGCCATTCCCTTGGCAGACGTCCAAACGCCCGCAGTTATCATCAGCAGCGCGAGGATGCCCGCAAGAACATCAGCGTAACCGTAGGCTAACAACCCAATGGACAGGATACAGGCGGCGTAGAACGCCGGCAGGGCTAAAGCCCATTTATCGCGCACTTTGCACAAAGAGCCAAATGCCAATCCAGGATATAAATGCGCCGCCGCCACCCATAATCAACAGGGATCCCAGCCGGCCGGCAACCGCTCGTGTCGCCAGCCAGTCCGGCCAAATCCAGTAGATTATGGCGGCAGTAATGATAATCATCACTCCGCCAGTCAACATGGTTTTGCCCCATTCAGCGGCAGTCATGGCCAAGTCTCCCCAAGCCAAGCAGACCTGCGAGACGGAAATCTGGAACCTTACATCAGGTTCCAGCGGGGGTTGGCGTCCACGAGTTCGCGGAGGTAGTCGACGAGCCAGGGGCGGACCTCCTCGGCCAGGTAGAACGTGGGGGCGATGAGCTCAGTCTCGTCCTTGATGATGCCTTCCTCGATGCAGCGGGAGGCGACGTCGGTGCCGGGCATGACGCTGACGCCGACACGAAGGTTGGCCAGCGACGGCTTGAGGCCGCGCAGGAACTCCAGCTTGTTTTCGACGGACTGGCGGGTCTCGCCCGGTTCGCCGAACTGCTGGGAGATGGTGTAGTGGAGGTCGCCGGCCTCGCACAGGTCGGTGGTCTCCTTGAGGGAGGCGTAGCGGGAGGTATCGTTGTCGCCCTCGTGGGGGTCGCCGCCGCGGGTCCCGCCCATCATGACAAGGCCGCAACCGGCCTGCTTCATCATGCCGATGAGCTCGGCATCGCAGGCGTAGGGGGCGAGGCAGGTGTTCCAGCGGACTTTGACCTCGGACTCCATCAGGGCGTTGCAAAGCTCCTTGGCATGTTCCAGGGGCACGTTGAAGCAGTTGTCGACGAAGAAGATCTTCTTCAACCCATAGCGGGTGGTGACTTCCTCGACTTCTTCGACCACCTCGTTAATGGGCCGGATCACCCGCCAGGCGCCCTCGGGGGTGCGCATGTCGTCAGCGGAGGTGGGGTAGTAGAACCCGCCCAGCTTGGTAAGCACGCTGACGCCAAATCCGGCCTTGGCGTACCGGGGCATGTCCAGGTCGTCGAGGCTGGGGCGGCTGCCGAAATCGGAGGAGCAGCGCATGCCGTTGTAGACGATTTCGCCGTTTTCGCGGTAGAGGACGCCGGTCATGCCCCGGTAGTCGGGCTCGCCGATCTCAACGCGGTTGGCCAGCTCGGCGAAGGTCTCGCCGGCGTCGCCGGCGATGCCGATGTCCGGCTGAACGAAGTTGAAGACCTGCTGCGGCATGATGCTGAAAGCTGGCCCGCCGCAGACGATGGTAGCGTCGGAAATGGTGCGGATGCGCTCGATGACGCTCCTGGTGATGGGCAACTGCCACTGCGGGTCAATGTAGCTGTGGTTGCTGAGGTTGCGGATCGAGATTCCCACCATCTCCGGCTTGAAATCGAGTACGGTGCGCTCGACTTCATCCAGGTAGTTTTCATCGGCGAACATGAGGTCGACCAGCTTGACCTCGTGCCGGGAGCGGTCCACGTGGCCGGCGACGTAGGCCAGGCCAATGGGAATGGGCTGCGCCCGCATTCGACTCATGACCCGGTTGTGGCGGTTGGTAGCAATCAGCAGGATACGCATCGAAAATCCCCCTCGCGGCAGCAGGACAAACGGCAACAATTGGGCCGATTGTACACCAGCGCACAGGAAGGCGCTATTCGCCGCCGTTGCGGAGCGAACTTGCTATCCCATCCTCGCCCTCTAGTTCCGGGTCAGCCGGCCCGGCCCCGGCAGCATCCCATTCTTCCACGACGTAGCGAATAACCCGGTAGCCTGCGGAGGCGAACGGCGCGGCGACCAAGACACCCCAGAAGCCCAGGAACAGCCCGAATAGGGCCAGGGCCAGGACTATCGCCAGCGGGTGCAGACCCAGCGCCTGACCCTGCACCCGGGGCGCGATGAGCGAGTTTTGCAGCACTTGCCACACCAGGTACAGCGCCACCACAAAGGGAGTTTTCGTCAGGTCGGTCACCAGCATCACTACTACGGCGATGACCAGCGAAATGGTCGCCCCCACGATGGGAATCAACTCGGCAAAGGCGGCGATTATGGCCAGGATGGGGGCCGCCGACACGCCCATGGCCCAGAGGCCAAGGCCAATTACCACGCCGGTCATGGCGGCCAGCATCAACTGCACGCGCAGGTAAAGGCCGATGGATTCGCCGGTCAACCGGGCGATTTCAGTGAAGTCGTCCCGCACCGGACGGGGCAGCAACCGACGCACGCCCTGGCCCAAGCCGGCCGGATCGTACAGCAAGTAAAACAGGATGATGGGCACCGTAGCGAGGGAAACGACCAGACCGACGCCGGTTTGCAGGAACCGCAACACACTCAAGAGCGCATCTTCCAGTCCATTTACCAACGCCTGACGCAGTTCGCCCAGGCGGGGGTCTATCATCTCGCGTATGTTGGGCGGAACCCGGCTCTCGTATTCGGCGATTGCCTCCTGGTAGATTGCTTGCGCATCAGCTACCAAGGCCGGCGCGCGCTCAACTAGGGCCGCGGACTGGTCGATTACCCCCAACAGCCCCAGGCCCACGACAATCAGAATTGCCAGCAGCAGCAACAGCAGCAGCAAAACGGCAGTGGCCATCCTGGTGACTTGAGGCCAGCGACGGCCCCACGGGGTGCGTCGCTCGGCCAGGTTCACAACCGGAACCAGCAGGTAAGCCACAATCCCACTCACCAGGAACGCCAACAGCACCGCCAGCAGCTTCCAGATGACTACCAGCGCCAGCACGGCCACGGCCAGCGCGGCTAACAGCCGCAGACGGCGGTAGGCAGTGGGCGAAAGTTGCGGAAGTGAAAGCATTGGCTACTGCGCCCGGGCCAGGCGCGGTGATGATAACCCAGGGGGGCGCGCTTAACAAGGCAAAGTGGCTATGCTAACCTCGTCGATACCGATAAATTTACGGATTTCTCCGAGAGGAGCATACACACCATGAAGATGATGATATTGGCAATGATGGGCCTGGCGATGATATTGCTGGCAGGCGCCTGCTCGTCCCAACCCGTGGAAGCCATTTACGATTTCAACATATCGCTCTACCAGGGCAGCGAAGCCCTGGGATCGGAGACGGTGGCAGTATCCGATCTGCGCGGCGAACCGGTGGTGCTGAACTTCTGGGCGGGCTTGTGTCCGCCCTGCCGGGCGGAGATGCCGGAATTCCAGCAGTTCGCGAACGAATACGAGGGGCGCGCGACGCTGGTTGGGGTGGATCTGGGGCAGTTTTTCGCGTTGGGCACCGAGGAGAATGCCATCGCGCTGCTCCAGGAACTGGGAGTAACCTATCCGGCCGGCTCGACGGACGACGCTAACCTGGTGCGCGAACTGGGCGTGCTGGGACTACCGGCCACCTTCTTCGTAGCGGCCGACGGCAGCCTGCATCGCAAGTGGCAGGGTGTCCTGAACGGCGAGAAACTTGCCGAGATCACCGACGAGATGCTGGCGCAGCAGGCCGGCGGAGGATAGGGAAGACATGGCAGACAACACGATCACATTCGGATGCAACCTGAGCGTGGACAACTTCTGGGACCTGCCGGATTTCGCCAGGCGGGCCGAGGACCTGGGGTTCGACCGGGTGGCTATCGGGGAGCACGTGATGGACGGCAACCCTCCTCGCCCCACGGTGATGGGGCTGCCGGCCATGGCCGCGGCGGCGGGAGCGACTTCCCGACTGCGGGTGCTCACCGGCATCGTCATCGCACCGCTGTACCATCCGGTGATGCTGGCCAAGCTGGTGGCGACGGTGGACCAGATCTCGGGCGGGCGGCTGGACTTCGGCATCGGCATCAGCGGGCAGCGGGACACGAGGGCCGAATTCGACGCCTTGGCAATTCCGGTCAACACGCGGGGTCGGCGCACCGACGAGATGCTGCGGGCAATGAAGCAATTGTGGACGGAGGACCACGTCTCCCACCACGGTCGGTTCTTCAACTACGACGACGTGACGCTGGAGCCCAAGCCGCGCCAACAGCCCTACCCGCCCATCTGGGTTGCCGGGCGCAGCGACGCGGCGGTGCGCCGCGCGGCGATAGCCGGCGACGGGTGGTATCCGTACCTGTTCACGGTGAACCGCATCCGGCGTTCCAACACTAGCGTCCGGGAGATGGCGGAACATTCGGGTCGCGACCTGAGCCGGTTTCACTGGGGACTCAACCAGCCCACGGCCATCGACGAAGATCCCGATAAGGCTCTGGAAACGGCCATCGCCCACGTCGGACAGCGTTACGTCACCCCCGAGCGCAGCGCCGAGGACATCGCGCGGGCACTGTGCATCACCGGCAACGCCGAGGACTGCATCGGGGCGGTGCAGGAACGGATCGACGCGGGGGTGCACGACTTCGTGTTCGGGTTCCTGGCTGGGGAGGCCGACGACTATTTCCGCCAGATGGAGCTGTTCTCCGGTCGGGTGCTGTCGCACTTCAAGTGACCGCTATCAGCAGGGCAGGGTTATAATGCTGCCAGATCTCAGAACCGTGTTCGTCGCCCTGTGGGCTCCCGCGCTGGCCGGAGCGCTGGCTACGGCCCTTACATGGCTGGTGTGGTACTACACCGCTCTACCCTGCACTTTGGAGAATTCAATCCAGTTGATGTGCCGTCCAAACCCGATTTCACGGTTTATCTCGGCATCAGTGCTCCACCATTGCTTCATCCACGGCAGCATCGCTGTAACCATCGTCGGAGGTTCTGACATCATGCTTTTCTTGCGCGAACGGCACCGCAACAACCAGATGATGGAAATGATGAGAGCGTTCATGGAGGAAGTAACGGAACAGCGCCGGCAGGAAGCGGAACAACGCCGCGAGGCTGAAGAGAGAGCCGCCGAAGAGCGTAGGCAGGAAATCGAGGCGCGTAGGCAGGAAATGGAGGCGCGGCGCGAGGCTGAAGAAAGAGCTGCCGAAGAGCGCCGCCAAGCCGCAGAGGAACGCCGTCAGTCGGCAGCACAGGCCGCCGCCCAACAGGAGGCGTTTCTGGAAGCGCTGAACCGTCTGACCGAGGCTATATCTCGGAACGGGCGCAACGGGCAGTAGCCGAACGGACTCGGGCATTTGCAGAGGTTTGCGCATGAAATTTGGCATCTACAGTTCCATAGCCGACCCGCCGGCGGGGGAGAACCTGGCGTTGCGGGTCGATGAGGTAGTGGAAGAGGCGAAGCTGGCCGAGTCGGTGGGGTTCGACTCCTGCTTCTTTGGCGAGCACCACCAGGACCGGGACGGCTTCCTGCCCTCGCCGCTGATAGTGTCGGCCGCCGTGGCCGCCCAGACCACGACATTGAACCTGGGAACCTCGGTCATCCTGCTGCCTTTGCACCATCCGGTACACTTGGCGGAGGACGTGACTACCCTGGACATCGTATCCAAAGGACGGTTCATCCTGGGCGTGGGACTGGGCTACCAGCCGGTGGACTTCCGGACGTTTGACATCGCCATCGAGCAGCGGGTGAGCCGGTTCGAGGAGGAGATCGAGATCATCCGGCAGTGCTGGAGCGGCGAGAGGTTTTCGTTCTCCGGCGAGCATTTCAACCTGGACGACCTCACCATCACGCCCAAGCCTTACTCCGACCCGTCTCCGCCGCTTTGGATAGGCGCAAGCCGCGCCCCCGGAGCCCGCCGGGCCGGTCGCATCGCGGACGGCTTCGTGGCCGGCCCCAGCACCGACCTGGAGAGCACCATCGCCCTGACCAACTCCTACCAGCGCGCCGCGGAGGAGGCCGGCCGGGAACCGGTGACCTGCCTGATGCGCGACGCCTGGGTGGCTTCCACCCGAGCCGAGGCCGAGCGGGTGTACGGACCCGAGGTGATTGACGCCTACAAATACTACTGGCGCAACGGTCTCAACGAGTTCAGGCGCTACACGGAGGAGTCGCAGATCAACATCGACAACCTGGGCCCCGACCGGTTGATACTGGGCGAGCCACAGGAGGTAGTGGACGAATTCCACCGCTGGAAGGAGGCCACGGGCGCCGACTACTTCCTGCTGCGCCTGCGTCACGCCCACTCCGGCGGCCCACCCCACGAGCGCATCATGGAGGCCATCCAGCTCTTCGGCGAGGAAGTTATTCCGCATTGCCAGTGAGGCAAGCGGATCGTCCGAGCACATGACGACGGGAAAGAACCATGTCCGCTACCGGAGCAATACTCTTTGCCGTCTTGTTCCCCGCCGCCTTCCTGCTGGCGCTTGTCGTGGCCTAACAATTGGGGAATTTGCCCAAACGCGGTGAGTTCAGCGCGTAGCAAAGCGAAGTGAGCGAACTACGGAAAGAAATTAGAGAAGCCAAATCCATGACGGTTCGCAACCGTTGATGGGATGGTTGTGACATCGTTGTAATTTCTGACATCTAGATTCGCCGACGACACATCACGACACAACAACTTTCAGGAGAATGTACCATGCCTCGTTTCCCCATCGCGTCCCGTGATGCCGTGCCACCGGAACAAGTTGACGCTTTTGACGCTATCGTATCCGCACGCGGCGGAGTGGTGCCTGAGTTCGGACCCATCGCCGTACAGCTCCACGTGCCGGAGATCGCCCAACGGGGCGAGGTACTGCGGGACTATCTCCGCGCCGGCGGATCGACCCTGCCCGACAACGTGGCGGAGTTGGCCATGATAACCACCGCTCGCGAGTTGGATTGCCAGTTCATCTGGCACGCCCACGCCGCGGCCGGACGGCGGGCGGGGCTGAGCGATGCGCTGGTGGACGCCCTGCGCGACAAGCAGGAATTGCCCCCGTTGTCGTCCGCTGAATCGGCGGTCATCAACTACGGCCGGGAATTCTTCCGCACGCGGCGGGTGTCGCAGGCCACCTTCGACGCCGCCCGCGCCGAGTTCGGCGACCGGGGCCTTATCGAGCTGACTAACCTGATGGGCTACTACTCGGTGCTGGCGTTCAACATCAACGTCTTCGAGCAGCTGCCGCCGGCATCAGACGAGCCGTTTTTGCCGGTGTAGTGAGCAGCCGGCATGGCCGAGAAAATCTACATACGCAACGCCAGCGGTGAACTGGAACCTCTGACCGAGAAAAAATTCGAGACAGAGGAGTTGCTCCAGGAATTGATCGCCCAACATCCTGAACTGCTGGCCGGCGACCAAATGAGGCCTGACGATCCACTGCGCTGGATTCTCGTCCAGCGCGAAATGCCCATTGACGGCTGGGCGGTCGATCTTCTCCTCATGGATCAACACTCGTGCCCCACGCTGGTTGAGGTAAAGCGCGGCGACAACAGGGAAGGTCGCCGCAGCGTCGTCGGTCAAATGCTGGATTATGCGTCAGCTGCGGCAGCCGCTTGGTCCAACGACGCGATGCGCGTTGCTTTTGAGCAAGATACAGTGGATCGAGGCGTCGACCCGGACGAAGAGTTGCGCACCCTTTTGGGTTTAGCGCGCGACGCAGACATGGAAATAGCCGCGAACGCGTTTTGGGAACACGCAGCAGCCAATCTGGAAGCAGGGCGAATGAGGCTCCTGTTCGTCTCCGACAAGATTCCGGTTGAATTGGAAAGATCGGTGACGTTCTGGAACGTGCAAACGAAAGAAAGTATCGAAGTGCTGGCGGTTGAAATCAAACAGTACCCGGGAGAGTTTGGCGACGCATTCGTGTCTCGGGTAATAGGGCAGGTGGACGCGCCGAGCGGCAGCAACCCCAGAAACCCGAATTTAAGCCGCGATGAACTTCTCGACGCATTCCGTCCGGATGTGCGTGATGCGATGCTTTCGTTACTAGATGCGGTCACGAACGCCGGTGGAGAGTTGCGTTACAGGAGAACCGCCATCACCGTCAGAGGGCGCAGTTCCAAGTGGCCGCGTGCCTTATATCTGGCCCGGTTTTACGTATCGGACGGAGGCCGGTTCGAGTTTACGGTCGACTACATTGATGACCTTCCGGAAGAATTGCGCGCATTCCAGAAACAGTACGTAGGCGAATTCAGCAATGACGACTTCATATCCGCCAACAATGGAAAGTGGGGAGAAGGGTGGGTCGTAAATTCCGACAACATGGTCAAGCACATTGATTTGTTGACTGGCCGACTATGCTCTGCCTTGTCCGAACTGGCGAAGATGTGAACGGGCAGTTTGATGATGGACCCCCTCATCGCAACCGCGCTTGATACCGCCCGCGCTCGCGGCGCGGAGTATGCTGACATCCGCCTAGTGTCAAACCGGGAGCAGCGCATAGTGGTGCGCAACGGGGTGGTGGAGACGATGACGGCCGACGAGTCGGTGGGGCTGGGGATACGGGCGGTGTACCGGGGAGCGTGGGGGTTGGCGTCGACATGGACGCAGTTGACCGCCAAGGTTCCTTTCAGCACAATCAAACCGCCGGCCTACGGCAGTATGTCTCGCAAAATGGAGAGTCTCACCATGACAACCATACGAGAACTCCAGGACCGTTCCAAGACACTCCACGGTGAAGCTATCCGGGCATCTCAATCCGGACAGCAGGCCGAGGCCCGCTCCAAAGCTTGGCAAGCCGCCCTCAGCGTCATCGAAGCAGCAACTCTCAGCGAACGGTGGGGGTTGGGTCCTGAGCAGACACCGGCCGAAACGGTCTTGCGGTTCAGCCTCAAGACCAAAGACCGGCGGATCTTCACTCTTTTCGCTAGCGCCGAGGCCCTCGATCCAGATACCTTCATTGAGGCCATCGACTCTGAAGACCTCCACGAACGGGTCACCTTTACCGGGGAATTCATCCAACGCATGAGCCGACATCTGAGTGGTTGAGCCGAAATACGCTGGCGGAGAACGCAATTGAGCACAGCCACATACCGAATGGCTGCCCACCATCTGCTGCGACAAGCAAACGCCGAGTTCCAACTCCAAGACCTGAGACAAGCCTCCGAAAAAGCTTGGGGAGCCGCCGCCCAAATTACGAAGGCTTACGCAGAGAGTCTGACGCCACCGGCCTACCACCGCAGCCACGGAAGCCTGAAAAGGATCGCACGGGGCCTTGCCCAGAGCACCGGCAATCAAGATTTCCTGGCGCTCTTTAACGCCGTCGAGCAACTCCACGTCAACTTCTACGAAAACACCCGCAGCGCTGGAGCCGTCCAAGCCGGCATACTGGATGCCTACGACTACATCGTGTTGGTGGAAACGCAACTTCCCGCGCCGGAATAACCTCACCTCTTCTACGGGAAGTACAGCCGCGATGACATCATTCGATTTGCCGAGGGGCAGAGAACTCATAAACGAATAAACTAACCATGGATCCTCTCATCTCCACAGCCCTCGACACCGCCCGCGCTCGCGGCGCGGAGTATGCTGACATCCGGCTCGTGTCCAACCGGGAGCAGCGTATCGTGGTGCGCAATGGGGTGGTGGAGACGATGACCGCCGACGAGTCGGTGGGGCTGGGCATCCGCGCGGTGTATCAGGGGGCGTGGGGATTCGCGTCGACGCGGGAGTTGACCAACGAGGCGGCCGATCAAGCGGCGGCGCAGGCAGTGCAGATCGCCCGGGCGTCGGCGGGGCAGAATGGGGCTGGAATGGCGGTTGAGCAGTTGTTGGGATCGCCTGTGTCCAGCCGGGGCAGCTATGTCACACCGATTGGCGTCGATCCGTTCACGGTGCCGCTGGAGGACAAGCTGGCCTTGCTCCTGGAAGCAGACCGGGAGATGGCGTCAGTGGCGCAGGTCACGGCGCGGATGGCCAACGTGGTGTTCATACGGGAAGAGCGCACTTTCGCTAACACCGAGGGCGCGCTGGTGACCCAGACCATCTATGAGGCCGGCGGGGGCGTGCAGGCAACGGCGGTAGGCAACGGCGAGACCCAGCGACGCTCGTATCCGCAGTCCCACGGGCGGCAGCAGGGATGCGCCGGCTGGGAGTACGTCGTCGCCATGGACCTGCCGGGCAACGCGCGCCGAACGGCCGAAGAGGCCGCCGAGCTGCTCACCGCCGACCCGTGTCCCTCGAACATCAACACCGATCTGATCATCGACAGCAGCCAGTTGGCGTTGCAGATCCACGAGTCGTGCGGCCACGCGGTGGAGCTTGACCGCGCGCTGGGCGACGAGGCCGCGTTCGCCGGCACGTCGTTTCTGACGCCAGACCTATTGCAGGGTTTCCAGTACGGGTCGGAGCGCGTGAACATCACCGCCGACAGCACCAGCGCGACCGGACTGGGCACCTTTGGCTGGGACGACGAGGGGCTGCCAGCGCAGCAGACGGACATCATCCGCAACGGTCAGTTCGTCGGGTACCTGATGAGCCGCGAATCGGCAACGCGGCTGGGTATGCCGTCCAACGGGTGCATGCGGGCATCCTCGTGGAACCGGATCCCCCTCATCCGCATGACCAACGTCAGCCTGGAGCCGGGCGAGTGGACATTGGACGACCTGATCGCGGACACCGATGACGGCATCTACCTGGAGACCAACCGGTCGTGGTCGATTGACGACCGGCGGTACAACTTCCAGTTCGGCACCGAGGTTGGATGGGAGATCAAGAACGGCAAGCTGGGTCGGCTCCTGCGGAACTGCACCTACACCGGCATCACGCCAGAGTTCTGGCGGAGCTGCGATGCGGTGTGCGGACCGGAGCAGTGGCAGCTGTGGGGCACGCCCCGATGCGGCAAGGGCCAGCCTGGCCAGATCGCGCACACCAGCCACGGGGCCAGTCCATCCCGGTTCCGCAACGTGCGCGTCGGCGTGATGCGCTGAAACTGGAACCCGATACGATGCTGGGTCAGGAACGGATACGGACACTGCTGCGGGAGGCGCTGCGCCAGTGTGCGGCGGGCGCGGACGGCGACATCTACCTGACCGCGACCGAGCAGGCGCTGACCCGCTTCGCCAACAACCGCATCCACCAGAACGTGGCGCACCAGGACGCAATCGCCCACGTTCGGGTCGCCATCGGCAAGCGCCAGGGCCGCGCGGTCACCAACAACCTGTCCGAAGCAGGGCTGGCCGACGCGGTACGGCAGGCCGGCGAGTACGCCCGGCTGATGCCGGAGGATCCTGAATTTCCAGGATTGCCGGAACCGTCTCCGGCGCAGTCGGTGGCCGCTTACGACGAGGGGACAGCCGCTTGCGACGCCGACCGCCGCGCCGCCATCGCCGGCATGGTTTGCCACAAGGCCGCCGACCTGTCCCTGGACGCCGCTGGGTTCTGCCGCACCGGCGCCACCGAATTGGCCGTGGTCAGCACACTGGGCGCCGACGCCTACCACTCGGGTTCCTTTTCCGGACTGCTCATCACTGCTCGCAGCAACGACTCGGCGGGCTGGTCCAAGGGCGGGGGCTGGCGCATGGACGGGATCGACGGCGAGGCGCTGGCGGACGAGGCCATCGGCAAGGCGGTGCGCGGTCGCAACCCCCAGGATCTGGAACCGGGGGAGTATCCCGTGGTGCTAGAGAACTACGCGGTGGACGACATGCTGGAGGCGCTCAGCTTCTACGGCATGGGGGCGCAGATGGTGCAGGACGGGCGAAGCTGGATGAGCGGTCTGCAGGGGCAGCCGGCCATGAGTCCACTGGTATCCATCCACGACGACGGGTTGGATCCGGCCGGGTGGCCGGTTCCCTTCGACGCCGAGGGGGTGCCCCGGCAGCGGGTGGATGTGGTGACCGATGGCGTCGTGCAGGGTCCGGTGTACAACACCTACACCGCCGCCAAAGCCGGAGTGAGATCCACCGGCCACCAACGGGGAGCTACAGGCGGCCCAACCGCGACCAACCTGTTCATGCGGTCCGGCGACCGCACCACTGAGGAGTTGATCGCGTCGGTGGACCGTGGGCTGTACATAACGCGGTTCTACTACACTCGCCTTTCGCACAACCGCGGGTGCGTGATGACGGGCATGACGCGGGACGGCACGTTCCTGATCGAAAACGGCGAAATCACCGCGCCGGTGAAAAACCTCCGCTTCACCCAGAGCTACGTTGAGGCGCTGGCCGGATGCCAGGCGTTATCCGACACGGCGCATCTGAACCTGAACGAGGCGGGGGTGGCGATGCACGTGCCGGCGGCGCTGCTGGGAAGTTGGCGGTTTACGGGGCAGACGGTGTAATCTAATGTAAGTCAAGCACAGGGTTTGAGGTTATGCAAACGACGCTGAACATTGACGAGACCATCGTGGAGCGGCTGCACGCGGAGGCCAAGCGGCGGGGCACTACCGCATCCGCTTTGGCTGAGGCTGGCATTCGCCAGATACTCGACGAGGTCCCGAAAGAAACCGTTCCGGACAAACCGGAAGATCCCTGGCCCGAGTTGCCCAAATGGACCAGCGGCGGAGAGTTGGTTGACATCACCAACAAGGAGGAACTCTACCGGGTGATGGACGAGTACGATGGTTTCAGGTACGTATGATGGTTTTCGATACTAACGTGCTGGTATACGCTGGCCGGGATGATTCGGAGTTTCACGTCCCGTGTCGGGAACAGCTCGCACAAGCCAGGACAGGTTCGTCGCCTGTATTCCTGACTTGGAACGTCTGTTACGAGTTTTTGCGGGTCATCACTCATCCCTCCATTTATCCCCAGCCTTGGAGCCTGGATGATGGCTGTCGTTTTCTTGCGACGCTGCTAGAATCACCGAGGTTTGGGCTGTTGCTCCCCACGGAGAAGCATCTGGCGGTCCTGTCGCAGATTGCGGAAGAACTACCCAACCTGCGGGGCAATGTGGTTCACGACGCGCATACAGCAGTTCTGATGCGGGAACACGGTATTAGCCAGATCTGCACCTTGGACCGCGATTTCCGGCGCTTTCCTTTTCTCGAAATCATCGACCCAACCCAATCATGATGGTGCTGCCATGAGCGATTTGAACAATGACGAAATCCAGGCCCTGGCCAAGGCGGTGGGGCTCACGCTCAGCGAGCCAGAACTGAGCCAGGTCACGCACAGCCTGAACGCTATGCTGGAGGAGATGGCCGCCATCAATCCCCCGGGTTTCAACCTGGAGGAGTATTTGGCAGTGACCCATCCGGCCGACATGGAGGTGGCAGAATGACGCCATCCGAAATTCCGTTCCTGCCCGCATCCGAGCTGGCCGCGGCCATCCGCGCCGGTGAGGTGTCGGCCGTTGAGGCGACGGACGCATATCTGGCGCGCATCGACGCGGTGGGCGACAAGCTGAACGCCTACATCACGGTGTGCGCCGACGAGGCCCGCGCTGATGCCAGGCGGCTGGACGAGGAAGCCGCCGCCGGCAACTTCCGCGGACCGCTGCACGGCGTTCCGGTGGGCGTGAAGGACCAGATCTACGCGGCGGGGATCCGCAACAGCGACGGCTCCAAGATACGCGCCGACTTCGTGCCGGACACCGACGCCACCGTGGTTGCGAAACTCAAGGACGCCGGCGCGGTGATCATCGGCAAGACCAACATGAGCGAGTTCGCCATGGGCGATCCGATCAGCAGCTGGTTCGGGCCGGCGCGCAACCCGTGGGATACCAACCGGAACCCGGGCACGTCCAGCACCGGCAGCGGGTCCGCAACGGCGGGGTTCCTTTGCGCCACGTCGCTGGGCGAGGACACGGGCGGCTCGATACGCGGGCCGGCGGCCAACTCCGGGCTGGTGGGCATCCGCCCCACCTGGGGTCGGGTGAGTCGCGCCGGGGTTGACGGAGCGAGCTGGTCGACAGACACCATTGGGCCGATTTCCCGGACTGTAACCGACTGCGCGTTGACGCTGGGCGTAATCGCGGGACACGACCCCAAGGATCGCTACAGCCGGACCGAGCCGGTGCCCGACTACCTGGACGGGCTGGATTCCGGCGTGCGTGGGCTGCGCATCGGCGTGGTGCAGGAACTGATGGGCGGGCACGGCTTGTCGCTGAACGAACAGAGCAGACAGGCCGCGGTGGCCGCTGCCGAGGTGTTCGGAGAACTGGGGGCGGAGGTGGTGCCGGTGAGCCTGCCAATGGCGCCGGTGACCGGCCCCATCGTGCGCACGATCACCAGCACGGAACGGGTCAGCCTGAACCCCGAGTGGCTGCGGGAACGGTTCGAGGACTACCACCCGAATACGCGGGTGGCGTTCGCGGTGGGCAACCTGATACCGGGACAGGTGTACTACAAGGCGCTGAAGCTGCGGGCGTTGGTGCGCCGGCAGGTGATCGAGGCGTTCCGCAGCGTCGACCTGCTGATCCAGCCCACATCCAGCGGGCCGGCCGGCCTGCTGGCGGACGAGCCGGCGATGATCGACAACAAGGAAATGGCTGCCGCCGCATTGAGGGATGGCAGCTTCCGCGGGCTGTACAGCCTGAGCGGATGCCCGGCGTTGAGCATTCCGTGCGGGTTCACCAGCGACGGCGAGGGAGCGTTGCCGCTGGCGCTGCAAATCGGGGGACCGCACCTGGGCGAGGCAAATATATTTCGCGCTGCTTACGCCTATGAGCAGGCCACGCCGTGGCACGAGAGGCGGCCGCCGGAACTGTAACCGCATCCGGCGGCGGCGCCTGACGAGATTTGGCGGAATGCGGGACCGGAGGTTCCGGGCATCCGCAGGGGCAAACGGTGTATGCTCCGGCGCGCGGATTCTGTAGCCGGTATGAGCCAACAAAAGATGAGATCAAAATCCCTGGTATCTGCTTTCGCCACCCTGGTGGCGATGGCAACCTTGCTTGCGAGTGTGGCGTGCGCTGGGTCGGAACCGTTGGCGTCGGGCGCCAACGATTCCGACGGTGCGACTTCGGCGGCAGAAGGGCCGACGGAACCAGGCGTATTTGATGACCGGGTCCTTTTCGGGCAGTCTGCCGCCTTCAGCGGGCCCGCCCAGGACTTGGGCAACGACATGCGCCTCGGGATACTGGCCGCATTCCACGAAGCGAACGAGGCCGGAGGCGTGCACGGCCGCCGCCTGGAGCTGGAATCCCTGGATGACGGGTATGAATCGGACGCCGCGTTCTCCAACACGCAGCAACTGCTGCACGAGCGGAAGGTGTTCGCTCTGATCGGGGCAGTGGGCACGCCGACTTCGCGCTCCGCTTTCCTCTCAGCCAGCTCGGCCGGCGCTCCCTTCCTGGCTCCTTTCACCGGCGCGGAATTCCTGCGTGACCCGGAATTGGGCAACATCCTGAACCTGCGGGCGTCCTACTACCAGGAAACCGAAGAGATGGTGGAGCGCCTTACCCAAGATCTCGGGTTCACTCGGATTGTGGTGTTTTACCAGAACGACTCCTTCGGCCAGGCGGGGCTCGCTGGCACGATCCAAGCCCTGCAACGCAGAGGTCTTGAGCCGGTGGGGTCCGGATACTACGAGCGCAACACCGGCGCGACGACGGCCGCCGTGTTTCACATCGTGGATGCGGATCCAGAGGCGGTCATCATGGTCGGCGCCTACGTGCCGGTGGCGAAAACGATCCTGGCCGTCCGCGAACAAATCGACCCGGTGTTCGTGGCAATCTCGTTTGTGGGCAGCAAGGCTTTGGCGGAGGAATTGGGACCAGACGGCGCCGGCATCTACGTGACGCAGGTGGTTCCTTCCCCGGATGATGCCAGCATTGCCGTGGTCGCTAAATACCAGGCGGCCCTGGCGGCCTCCGATCCGGAGGCGACGCCGAGTTTCGTGTCGCTGGAGGGTTACCTGGCCGGGCGGCTGGCCATTGCGGGGTTGGACGGGTGCGGCCCCGACCTGACGCGCGATTGCTTCCTCAACGCTATCCGGAATAATCAGAGTGTCGCTATCGACGGCTTTCCTCTGCAATATGGGCCGGAAGATAACCAGGGATCCGACGCAGTATTCATCACGGTGTTGGGAGAAGACGGCCAGTACCGCCAGGTGGACAGTCTCGCAGGCGGGCGCTGAGCTGCACCGGTGGACTGGCGTCGCCCGCGTGGCCACCCTGTCCGGTACCGGTCAAACTTGCATGGATACACGGGATGGACCGGGGCTTGATTCCGTCCATATATTGCAGCGCGGGCGCAACATTAGCGCATTCAACCAGGATTGCGGCCCGGGGCTTGACGTCCATGGGACTGGCATTCCTGATGCTGGTCGCGTGCCTGGGCATGGCGTGCCAAACTGAACGCCAGACCGGCAACCCGGCACAAGGCGGCGACCCGCTGAAAATTGCAGCGGCAGTAATGACGGGACCGGAGGCAGCCGGGCCTCCCGGGGTATTCGACGACGAGGTCATATTCGGCCAGTCCGCCGCTTTCACCGGGGCGGCGCGTTTCCTGGGCACGGGAATGCGCCTGGGCATCGAGGCGGCGTTTCACGAGGCCAACCGGTCTGGCGGCGTTCATGGGCGCCACCTGGTGCTGGAAACGCTGGACGATGCCTACGAGCCCAACTACGCCTCGGCCAACACCAAGCTGCTGATCGAAAACCGCAAGGTGTTCGCGCTGATCGGCGCAGTGGGGACGCCCACCTCGCGTTTGGCGGCGCCGTTAGCTCACGAAGCCGGCGTGCCGTTCATCGCTCCATTCACCGGCGCCGAGTTCCTGAGGGATCCGGAGTTGGGTAACGTGCTCAACCTTCGTGCTTCGTACTACCAGGAAACGGAGGAAATGGTAGCGCGGCTAACCGAAGACCTGGGAGTGACCCGGGTCGGGGTGCTGTACCAGAACGATTCTTACGGGCAGAACGGGCTGGATGGGACGACGCTTGCCCTGGAGCGCCGCGGGCTAGAACCGGTAGCGTCCGGGCACTACGAGCGCAACACCCGCGCGGTGAAGTCGGCAGTGGACCAGATACTGGAAGCGGATCCGGAGGCTATCATCATGGTCAGCTCGTATGCGCCGGCGGCCCGAACGGTGGAACTGGCGCGGCGCGAGGCGGATCCGGTGCTCATGGCGGTCTCGTTCGTGGGCAGCCGCGCGCTGGCAAACGCCCTGGGCGCCGAGGGCGGGGGGGTGTACGTCACCCAGGTCGTGCCCAATCCCGACGACGACAGTATCCCCGTGGTGGCCCGATACCATGCCGCACTGTCCGACTACGATGCCCGGTCGGAGCCTGACTTCGTGTCTTTGGAAGGCTACCTGGCGGGACGGCTGGCCATTGCCGGGTTGGCAGCGTGCGGACGGGAGTTGAGCCGGGACTGCTTCATCGAGACCCTGCAAACCGCCGAAACCATCGACATTGACGGGATGCGGCTCCAGTTCGGGCCGAGGGATAACCAGGGCTCAGATGAGGTGTTCCTGACGGTGATGGGGGCCGACGGGGAATACCGGCAGGTGGATAGTCTAGTGGATGCGCGGTGAAAGATAGGTCGATGGTAACCGATACGCTATGGGAAAGGTTCCCGAAGCGGCTCCATTAAAACCAGAGCACCAGTCGTAGTACCCGCAAGGTACTCCGCCCGGCGCTAAACGCATAGTACGCTACTGCCCAGGTGCTGTCAAATGGACAACACTTGGCCCGAGAACAAAATGACGAGTTCCAGATGAGGTTAGCATGTTAGCGTTCATCGACGAAAGCGGGCACCCGCACGCCAATGACCCCAGTACCCGGCCCGTGGTAGTGGCTGTTTGCTTCGGTGAAGAAGACTCGCGCTTTATAAGCGGCCGAATCTACGCGATGAAAAGAGATATCTTGGGCAAGGAGAACGCGGAACTCAAAGGCCGGACTTTGATAAATAGGCCTACGTTCCGCCGGCAACCCCAAGCCGTAGCCTTCGCCGAGGAATTTTTCAACGCGCTGAGGAATTTCCCTGTCACCATCTTCGCTATGATAATGGAGGCGCCCTTCACCGAATCGGAACAAGACCCTCGACATTTGGAAAACCGATTCCGTTTTTTGCTTCAGCGCATCGAAGCATTGGCTGAAGAACAACGCTCCTTCGCCAACATCCATTTCGATGGACAGCCCAATCTGTATGGAGGGTTATCAGGAAGGTTCTCCAGTTATCTGTTCCGGTCCTCAGAAGGACAATCGAGTGATTTGATCACCGATACGCCGGCATTTGTTGATTCCGCATCAAGCGTAGAGATTCAAATCGCAGATATGTGCGCTTACGTCGTAAGGATATATCAAGAAAACCGGTTGTTCGCCGAACCTCCGCCGGCAGGGGACCAATATCTGTACGCCATCCGACGTTGGTATGGTGCGATCCAAGATAGGACACGTGAGTTTCAGAGTCCTACAGGCGAACCACGTCCCGGATTGTATTTGATGGGACAAGGAGACGTGTAGCAGTCTGAGGTCACTGCAAAATTTGCGGGCTCAGCCCTAGTAAACGGTCTTGCCGCCGACGATGGTGCGCTCTACCGTAATGTCCTTGATGCCGAAGGGGTCGATGGCGGTGGGATCCTCGGCGAGCACCACGAGGTCGGCCAGCTTGCCCACCTCGATGCTGCCTTTCAGATTTTCCTCGAAGCCGGCGTAGGCGCCGTTCTGCGTGTAGATGCGCAGGGCGTCCTCCACGGAAATGCGCTGGTTCGTGCCCCATTCCCGGCCTTCGCTGTCGGTGCGGGTGACGCAGCTCTGGATGCCCATGAGAGGCTCGAAGGGACCGGGCGGGTAGTCGGTGGCGCCCGTGGACATGACGTTGTAGTCCATGAACGACCGCTGGGCAAACATCCATTGCAAGCGATCCTCACCGTAGAACTGCATCTTCTCGCCGTGGTAGTACACGTAGGTGCAGAAGGGCGTCGCCACCGCGCCCAAGTTGTGCATCCGGGTGAGCAGGTCGGGGTTGACCAGGGTGCAGTGCTCAACGCGATGGCGAGGGTCGGGCCTGGGGTGCGCCTTCTGGGCCGCCTCGTAGGCCCGCAGCACCAGGTCGATGGTGGAGTCGCCGTTGGCGTGGATGCACACCTGGAACCCTGCCGCGTGCATCTCCATGACGTTCACGGCGATCTCGTCCTCGGTCATGGTGAGGATACCGTGGTCGCAGCAACTGCCCACGTAGGGCTCGGACAGGTAGGCCGTGCGGGAAGCGATGGCCCCGTCGGCAACCATCTTGATGCCGCCGATGCGGAGGCGGTCGTCGCCCATGCCCGCTACGATGCCGGCATCGCGCAACGCGGGGAAGTAGCGAAACCACATCAGCGCGTAGACGCGCAGGGTCAGGTCGCCGTTGTCCCGACCTTCCTGGTAGGTGCGCAGTTCGTAGTCGGTGACGCGGGCGTCGTGGACGCTGGTCAGGCCGGCGCGGTTGAGCATCTCGCAGATGACGCGCAGGCCCTCGCGTCGGGTCTCTTCGTTCTCGATGGGCAGTTGATTCTCACGGAGATCGTCGGCGGCGCGCTCGTAGATCACGCCGTCCAGACGGCCGGTGTCGGCGTAACGTCCCAGTCGGCCGCCAGGCGGGTCCTCGGTTTCATCGTTGAACCCCGCCCGCTCCAGGGCGAGGGAATTGCCGTAGTACACGTGACCGGCACGATGGGATACCAGGATGGGATGCTCCGTGCTGACGGCGTCCAGGTCTTCGCGGCGCAGGAAGCGGTTCTCCGCCGTCTTGGTGTCGTCGAACTTGAAGCCCTGGACCCATTCGCCGGCGGGCGTCACCGCAACCCTTTCGCGCAAGGCGTCCTGGATATCGCCGATGGTGGGCAGGGAGCAGTCGGCGGCCATAACATGGCGGGTGCCGCTGCTGAGCACGTGGATGTGGGCGTCGATGAAGCCAGGGAGCACAGTCTTGCCGGGAAGATCCACTACCCTGGTGTTCGGCCCGATTAGCGTCTCCAGGTCCGAGTCGCTGCCCACGCCGATGAACCGGCCGTCGCGCATGGCAACGGCAGAGGCGCGGGGCTGGTTGGGGTCAATGGTGATGACGTTGGCGCGACGGATGACGGTGTCGGCGTGATAGGCGGCCATGGGAAACTCCTACAAGAGCGCGAATGCCAAGAACAGTGTTGCGACGGCCATTGTTATCACAACCAATCCGAACAATCCACACCCACCGCGCCGGTGTTGTGCATACCGCGGTTCTTCAGACCACCCGTCGTCGAAAGGAATGGGCGCCAATCCGGTGATCTCCTGAAACCGTTCCGCCTGCTGGTCTCGCAACGATTTCATTGCGGCTTCGAATCGGGCCGCGTCGCGCCGGGAACGGAAAGGGCGTGAGCGCCAGAGGAGTTCGGGTTCGCCGCCGGCAGTGGACTCAACCTCATCGGCGCGGTGGGCGCCGAGCCGGGCTCCTACGTTGGCGGTGTGCCCGACGTAGTGCCCATAGTCCGTTCCGAGTACATACACGTAGAATTCGGTGCGGCCCAGCTCAGCGTCGCGAGCTTCCTGTCCCGCCAAATGCTCCGGATCGTGCCAGGAACTCTGGCGACGGCGTAAGTTGCAGTTGTAACAGCGGGTGTAGTTACACCGGATGCGCCTCCCGCAGTCGGCGCAGGCACGGAAGCTCGCCATAATCAGCCTACGTTTTCCCCTCTACATATTTTTGGATAATCTGGCCACTATTGTTTCTAGTGTTGGGACTATACCTGGCAAAATCACGGTCGCGGTATGCCAAAGCCGGTTCCGGTCCATTGGGTCAGTGTCGTGAGCAATCCGGTTTCTGAAGTCTGACAGCACGTCTCGCTCATGTTGTAGTCGCCCGTTCCAGAATTGACGGTTGCGCCGAGTTGTTTCAGCAGCGGTTCCCGCGTTTTGAACCAAATGGGCCAAAGCCAGCTCAAAAATGCGGTCGTTGTCCAAGTCGGCGCGCTCCCGGTTCTGCGCCAATCCGGCGGCCTCTTGAGCATAGCGAAGCATTGTCCGGGCGTAATCCTCGGGATCAATCAACCTGGGCATAGATAACCTCGGCCCGTTCCAACTCCGGCTGCCGACGTTCTTCCCAGATCTGTTCTGGTGTTATCAGCGACACGTTGTAGCCGGCGATATCCGAAACCATTTGCTCCAATAAATGTATCTCCGTGCTCTGAGCAGTTTCGGAATCGAAGCGGACGATAGCGGTTCTTTCCGCCCCTGGAGGCATCCATCCGCGTTGTGGCTCGGCTTGCCAGGCCATCCAGACGATGCCGTGACTTTCGCAAAGTTGCTCCAAGGCGCCGGCCTCGTCCAAGGAAGCTTGCCAGCGAATTTGCCCGGTGTCGGCATAGTGGTCCAGCATCTTTGTAACGGCATGGAAGGTAACGTATCCCGGTTCGCCGAAATTGGCGCGCCAGTTGGCATGAAGGTGGTCCGGCCGGAACATTTCCGGCGCAGATTCGGCGTTAACTCCAATCCATTCCAGCGGGCCTTGCCCGACGGAAAATCTCATCGAGAGGTCCGCTTCCGTCTCGGCCCACTCGGAATCAACCCGACGGATAAAGTCCCATGCGGCATCGGGCAGGCTGTCATGCAGGTATGCAGCGAATAAAGCCATATACATATCTATCAGAGGCGGGCAAGTGCTGTCCGGGTCGTTGATGCGTTCCATATAATTTTTGAGCAGCCAAATTCGTTCTGCCCTGATATTTTCGTCCATGACCAGCTACTCCCTTGGTGGTGAAACGATTTATCATATCGAGGTTTCTTGCCGGTCAAAGGCAAACGGTGTGACTACCAGCCACGCGTCCAGCACGATGGCAACGTGGCTGCTAAACACGTCAGGGTCCCCCCTGGGGGTGGCCAGGGACTCACGGGGCAGGGTGGTCATGGACGCGGCTTCACTTGGCGGTGTAGCCGCCGTCGATGACCAGTTCGCTGCCGGTCATGAAGGACGACTCGTCGGAGGCCAGGAACAGCGCGCCGTAGGATATGTCCTCGGTGGTGCCGACGCGGCCCAGCGGGATGTTGTCGATGCGGGCCTGGATCTCCTCGGGCGTCTGGTCGCCCATGCCCTCACGGCGCATGTCGGTGTCGACGCTGCCCGGGTGGATCGAGTTGGCGCGGATGTTTTCTGAGGCGTACTGGATGGCGGTGGACTTGGTGAACAGCCGCACCGCTCCCTTGGTGGCGATGTAAGCCGGCGGGCCGATGGAAACGAGGCCGCTGATGGAGGAGATGTTGATGATGCTGCCGCCGCCGGCCCGGCGCATGGCCGGGATCACGGCTTTGGTTCCCAGGAACACGCCCTTGGCGTTGATCTCCATGATGTTGTCCCAGTCGTCGCCGGTGGTTTCCTCGATGTCCTTGCGCAGCACGATGGCGGCGTTGTTAACGAGGACGTCCACCTTGCCGAATCGCTGCTCGGCGGTGTCGACGGCCCGCTGCCAGTCGCCTTCGCTGGTCACGTCCAGGTGCAGGTAGACGGCTTCGCCGCCCAGTTCGCGGATCTCCGCCTCAACCTGCATTCCCAGCTCATCGCGTATATCGCCGATGACGACGCGGGCGCCCTCCTGGGCGAACATTCTGGCCTCGGTGGCGCCCTGGCCGCGAGCGCCGCCGGTGATGATTGCAACCTTGCCTTCCAGCCTCATGGTGTAGCCTCCTGATTGGGATGATCGATCACAGCCAGCAGTTGATCATCTCGCTGATACAAAATCCGAAAACGTGCTGATAAACCGACGCAAAGGCCGGAAATGACTCCCAGAGTCAGCATTACAGCAATCTTGGAAAATCGGATTGGGTCGGTCGGGTCGTTGGTTTCAGCGCAGTTCAGTTCACCTACGGCAGCGTTAACCCGTTCCGAAGACAGATCAAACACCTGATCTACGGCAAAGGTGAACGTTATTGTGGCGACTGCCAAACTGACCCCCAGCCAAAATCGACACCAGCCCAAATTACGGTCGTACGACCGTTGCGCCCGTGAGGTTTCAGCCGAGGTCATTGTTGCGGAATGAGAGTACGAAGAAAGTGAAACCGGCCACGACAGCTATGACCAAGAAAGACACCCCGTAAATCATCAACGCGACCACAGCGTCACCTGCGTCGGATCTGTACACCGCATTGGCAAGTTCGGTCCAGCCCCATGTGCCCAAGATCAGAATCGCCGCCAATCCCACAAAGAGAATGCTGACTCGCGCCACGCTCATCATTGACCCTCCAGACTCCCGGTGGAACCAAACATCCAACTTGCTTTCATCATACGGCAGGAGCATCGCTTACGCCAAACCAGCCGCTGCCTGCTCGGCGAATTCGGGGCGCACGATGGACTCGTAGGGATGCGGCTCACGAACCAGGCCGCCGGAGATGAGGGCATCGCGCATGCGGTCGAAGCCGTGGCGGGTGATGGTGGGATCGGTGGCCCACACGCCGGCGTCCTTGTACCGCTGCACGCCCTCGGCGAGGATGGAGCGGTCGTATTCCGGGAACACCGGTGCAATCCGGTCAGCGACGGCTTCGGCGGGGCTGTCGGCGACCCAGCGCTGGGCGCGGGCGTAGCCGTTGACGAAACGCTGGGCGGTTTCGGGGTTTTCCGCCAGCCAGGCCGGAGTGACCGCGAAGCTGCTGTAGCAGACGAAACCGCTCTCGTTGCCCAGGGTGGCCGCGATGTGGCCGGAGCCCTCCCGAACCAATTGCACCGCGAATGGGTTGGGAACCTGGAGGTAATCGGCGTCGCCGTTGCGGAAGCGGCCCAGCATTTCCTCGGCGGATAGGCCGCCCATCAGGTTCACGGTGGACGGGTCGACACCATGCCAGCGCATGGCGGCCTGCAGCGTGGTGTACGGCACGGGCGTGAAGCCGACGGGGATGAGAGTGGAACCTGCCAACTCGGCCCAACGCCAGCCGTCGGTGGGCCGGTTTGACAGCAGGAAGAAGCCGTCGCGCTGGTTGATCTCGGCGATGTGCAGCGGCGGGTCATCGCTGCCGGCGTCCAGGTCCATGAAGCTGCGACTGATGCCGCTCTGGGTGATGTCGAT
>DAOUHZ010000033.1:0-6898 GCA_034428455.1 Dehalococcoidia bacterium | reverse complement strand
CGGAGAGGTGGCCGAGTGGTTGAAGGCGCCGGTCTCGAAAACCGGTATACCCCTCTGGGGTATCGCGGGTTCGAATCCCGCCCTCTCCGCCATCTTACGTTGAAAAATGGTTCTGCCAGCAGCCGCTCCGTGCGCTTCCACGCACGGAGCGGCTGATTTTATGTCCGGTAAAGTCCTGCAAAATCCGCTCACATCCGCTAAAATAATGGTATAGAATTGGTATAGGCAGGACACGGCACCATGACCTCCAAAAGCAAGCGCAACGCCCTTTCCGCGGTTTTCGTTCAGTCCGTTCAGAAAACGGGCACCTATTCCGACGGCGGCGGCCTCAATCTCCGGGTGGAAAAATCCGGGGCCAAATACTGGTTCCAACGGGTTACCGTTGACGGAAAGCGGCGGAATTTGGGCCTCGGCGGGTATCCGACGGTTTCTCTGGCGGAGGCTCGCAGGGCCGCCCTGGTCAACGCCAGGATGATCCGGGAGGGCCGTGACCCGTTGGCGGAAAAGCGTGAGGCTATCGCGGCCCGCAGGAGACCCGCCACTCCGACCTTCGCCGGAGCGGGGGAGACCGTCATCGAAATGCGTCGCCCGGGTTGGTCGAACGCCAAGCACGCCGCCCAATGGACCAGCACCCTGGCCACCTATGCCTACCCCAAAATCGGGTCCAAGCCGGTCACCGAAATCACCACCGCGGACATCCTGGATGTCTTGTCCCCCATCTGGACGGAAAAACCCGAGACGGCCAGCCGGGTACGTCAGCGCATGGAAACCGTTCTCGACTGGGCCGTCGCTCAGGGTTACAGAACCGACAACCCCGCCACTCGTTCCATCACCAAGGTGTTGCCGAAGACGCCGCGTACCAAGCAACACCACCCGGCGCTGCACTACCGGGAGGTTCCGGAGGCGTTGGACAAAATCAGGGAGTCGACGGCTGACGACGTTACGAAGTTGGCGTTTGAGTTCCTGGTACTGACGGCGGCCCGAAGCGGCGAGGTCAGGCTGGCTACTTGGTCAGAAATCGACATGACTGGTCGGAAGTGGACGGTTCCGGCTGAGCGAATGAAAGCGCGGCGAGAGCACCAGGTGCCGTTATCGGTCAGATCGATGGCGATCCTGCGGTCAGTCGAAAAATTGGCCGAACCAACGGGCGATTTGGTGTTTCCCGGCCACCGGGGGAAACCGTTGTCCGACATGGTGTTCACGGCGATGTTGCGGAGGCTCGACATACCGGCGGTTGCCCATGGATTCCGAAGCAGTTTCAAGGACTGGTGCATCGAATGCACCGACGTCGGTTGGGAGGTGGGGGAAACGGCTCTGGCGCACAACTTGGGAAATTCGACCGAGCAGGCATACGCCAGGACGGACCTGTTTGAACACCGTCGCGCATTGATGGAAATGTGGGGATCGTATTTGGTTGCAGATGCGTAGTTGGGTTTGCTGCCGCCGCGGATCGAGTCTTAGTGGCCGTGCGGTGGTTCAGAGAACCGAACAACCGTCTGATTAGTATGGACCGTCGAACTGCTACCGGAAGCTGGTCGACTGTAGAGGAACCTCACCTGATTGGGCCGGGCGTGCTCACCGTCAAATGAGAGCCACGAATACTGGGCCTTGCGGTTGTTGGCGAACCAGATGATAGAGTTGGGATCGGTGGAGACCCTGGCGTAATAAAATGATGGGGTTTATCCTGGAAAGCCATCAAGTTATTGACACACGCAACCAGCCTTCTGTACGATTGTGCCCATCAGTGGGAAGATCGCCGACCAATTGCTGGACGTTGCGTTCATAGGTACCGACTGCTGACCGCATCGGTTGGGTATCAGGAACCGGGACCCTTGAAATTGCGGCGGAGACTGTTAAAAACCGAATAGACCTCGAATAAGCTGGTAGTTCCCGCAGACCAGCCTGCAACAGCGTGCATTGGTTAATCGACCCTGTAAGGCACGCAGAGAGAAACAGGCGATGCAGACCGCCTTGACCCGTCTGCCCGAAGACGAGTTGCGTCCCTTACTGGACCACAGCCACCCAAGGCGAACAACGACAAGTGATCCGGACGGTGTAAACCGTCGGCCTGAAAAAAGTAGCGCTGGCCTTCGGACCCGCAAGATCATCAAAATCGAGCGACACCGGCAGCACGAGCTTGTCGGCCGCTCCGCTCCGGCGTTGACGCGCACCGCCCGTCAGCCGCCCCAATGCTTATCGGATGCCTCCGGCAGCTTGAGCCTGCCGGCCGCTCCGCTCCGGCGTTGACGCGCACCGCCCGTCAGCCGCCCCACAACCTCCCCCTCATATTTGTCTCGCTTGCAGCGCGAGCTTGCCCACGCGACAAAGTCAGCACCCGCCGCGGTCCCTGCCTGCCGTCCCCGTTCGCCTGGACGGCGATAGTGCCGCAACGATGGCACGATTCACGTTGGCGCTTGAAAAGGGTGTTGCAATGCATTTTGCGGTCAGTTTTTCGACAAAAAGGGGGTACGGCGATGCAGAGCGATCGCGTAGTCCGCCTGACGGAGGTCGTCCATCTAAGTGGCCTCTCAAAGTCGGCGATTTATGAAATGATCAGCAAAAACCAGTTTCCTGCGCCGGTACGCATCGGCGCTCGAAGCGTCGGATGGCGACACAGCGAGATCCAACAGTGGATCGAAACGCGTCCGACGACGACAGGATTTTTGGAACGGTACACGCATGAAACAACACAGGAATGACAACAAGGAGGTGCAGAAGAAACGGCGACCCGGATGGGCCACCAGTCTCACGGAACGCATGCTCACCATCCTGTTACTGCTCGTGCAGATGCCCTTCGCCAGCGTTTCCAATCTGGCGGCGCGGCACGAGCTGCGGGGGAGCAGCAGGACAGCCGTCAACAATGATCTGGAGTTGCTTTTTGCCGGCGACTACGTAGGGCGTGTGGAACGGGGATGGAGTCAGAAAGCCAGGCGGCGCTACTACTCGACGACGAAAGGAATTGACGCGGCCATGGACATATCCGGCGAACCGTTGGAATGGGGAGTGACGGAAACCGCGCTGAAGCGGTTCCTGCGCCAGGGACAGTTCGTTGAGATGTTGTACGACACGGCCCCGCGTCTTTTTGGGTCAAACGCGGTTGATGAGCCTTGGAGGCGTGCATATCCGCTGGTGAGGCTGCGGTGGCTCAGTCGGGGACCGGTGGCAGCGGTGGCGGAGTACCAGCTCAACTTCATTGGTGATCCGAAGGTGCGCCGGTTGGTGGTGTCCTACACATGGTACGGCCTCCGCCCCAAGCCCAACCCGCTGCCCCGGGAATCGGACCGGTGGCTGGATGGAGCTTTCACGTCGCGCGAGACGCGGACCAACGGGTCGTTCTGGCATTGCGGGGTGGTGGTTCTGGCGGCCGACCGGCTGTCGGGGCTGCGGGCCCGCAGAGACCTGCCGCCCGACATCGCCAGGGCCATTATCACCGTGGATGGTGCCGGCCGGTTGTCAATGGTCGAGACCATGTACCCTTCGATCCCTCCCGCCGTAATGATAACAGCCGCCAAGGCGCCGGCGGATCCGGGACGACCCGAACGAATCGAGACGCACCTGCAACGGGACCCCGTCCTGGCCAACACTTCCGGTTGCACCGAACACAGGATTCTGAGCGCGATCGAAGAATGGCCGGGGTGTCGCGTCGATCAGTTGGCTCGCCTGTGCGGCCATCCGGCCAGCGCGGTGCGCAAGGCCGCTCCCCGCTTCGTCGAGGCCGGCCTGGTGGATCGGGAAGCTGACGGCGCGCACTATCCCACCGAGGTCATCCTGAAGATGGCCGAGGACCGGGACCGTCTGGGGCATCGGAAAACCCGGGGACGGGCGGGTGCGGAACTTAGTCCCGGGGGAGGCCGGCGCGCGCACATGTCGCGGCACGAGTCGGGCGTCATTGAACTCGCCATCCGGTTTCGCAGGGAAGGCTTCTGTGTGGCTGCCGGTTGGCGGATGGTCGACAACCATGGCGGTCGCACGCAGGTCTCCCCCGATCTCTGGGCATTGGTTCCCCTGGGCTACGGACGCGGACTGTGGCACGCCGTGGAGTACGAAAGGTCGGCCACCAAACGAAGCGCCATCGAACGCAAACTGCGACCCTACCGTTGCGCTATGCAGATGGGCGAGGGACAACCGGTGCTGATGGTCTGCGAGACCGAGGCTGCGGCGGCCGAGTTCGCAGTCCAGGGGCTGGAATTGCCGATGTCCGTCGCGGTCTACCGGGAAGCGCTGGAGCGGCCGTGGAGCGGCCAAGCCTCACCGTGGCGGCATGGTGGGGAAAAGGTGGATGTAGGCCATCTGTGTCGTACGCCTCTGTGGAGCCGGGAAAAGCGTGATCACTGGGAGTACCTCCTGATGGAAAGGATTGGTCATCGGCTATGAAACACGTGAGAGAGTTGAACCAAACGATGCTTCTGTTGCTAAAGATGCTGTGGCAGATGCCGTACGCCAGCGCGGGAGAGCTGGAATTGTGGCCCATGGCGCCGGTCGGCCGGGTGTACCCGAACCTCCAACGCCTGGTAGAACGCGGCTTCATCGGTTATGAAACCCTGGGATGGATGCGGGACGCCCAACGGCGGTTTTTCCTCGGGAAGATGGGAGTGCATACGGTGATGCAGCATACCGGTTGGCCCATGCACTGGGCGGTGACGACCAGTGGCCGGATCACCATCCGATTCTACGGGCCGATGCTGGAATGTCTGTACGATGCGGCTCCCCGGTTCTGGCGCCCGGATTGGGTGTGGGAAAGGATCAACCGCTATGAGTACGGAGGGTGGTGGGGCGCACCGGATCTTTTCGGCCCTGACGATGTCCGGGAGATCGAGTCCGATGATCTGGAGATTGAGTCTGTGGTTCGCCCGCAACCGAGTCCCGATTCATTCACGTGGCTGCATAAGGGACCGCTGGCCGCACTGGTGGGCATGCAGCAGGGGCCAAATGGGCATCGCTTCTGGGTGCCCCTGGTTTGGTATGGAACTCACCCGCCCAGGAGCTCCCTGCCCGGTCATTACACTCAGTTGTTCGCGCATCTGCAAACCCAAAAAGACCCGGTATTGCGGTTGTCATGCTTCCCCCCCCGGCGCGGTTGTAGTGGCGACGGACTTTCTGGCGGCCGCGCGTGCCGCCCGGGAAATTCCTCGGACATTGCCACACGTGATGATCGTTTACGAAAGCCAGGCCGGCGAAAAGCGGAGGTTCGGGATCGCGCGCGTTGAGTCGTCGTTGGAAACCGAGTATCCCCACGGATTTGGTAGCCTGGTGCAGGCCAACCGCAGCATCGTGCTGCAATGACCGCCCCTGGGACGCGATGGAGGTATGACTGATGGCGGGAATTATTGATACCAGGCCCGGGTACCGGGTATTCTGCGCCGTGGCCGGGATGCGTGGGCCGCTGCTGTCCGACGTGGCGCGTTTCTGCGGACTGCCCCCGTCCCGGACCAGGCAGATCCTCAACGAAATGCTCGAAACCGGCCTGGTGTGTGCGGTCAATCGTCGGCTCTACCTGACGGACCAAGGAGCAGCCGCACTTGCCCGCCAAAACCGAATACACCACCAGTCGGTGAGACCCCTCGTCACACGGGCTCCCGCCTCCGGCACAACCCCGGCGCCGGTGCTCCAAAAGCGCGACGCCTCCATCAACCAAGTTCACCAGCGCTTCCAAGGCGAGGGGTTTCGTGTCAGAGACGGTCGTCGCCTGGGTATCGGCCCCTTAAGGTATCTCCCCCCGTGGTTCCCCGACCTGTGGGTGGAAATCGCGCTGGATGTGGACCGGGGCCCGTTCGTCTTGCACGCCGTTCTGGTGGACCCATCGGTGGAATCCGAAAGCGCCATAAAAACACGGCTTCGAGACTTTCGAAGTGCATACCTCATGGACCCTGAGGAGCGACCGCTGCTGGTGATTGCCCGCAATGAAACGGCGGCTGAACGTTTCTGGAGGGCGGGCGACGAATTGGTCATGATGGTCGCCACGTACGGAGCGTTTCTCAAGGGCGATCTTTCCGGTCCCAACTCCGTCTGGCGATACCGGGGCGAATGGGCGGACGTCGATCGTCTGGCGCTGCTGGCGCTGAACCGGCCATTGCCGTGACGCCAATCCACCGGAAGGATGAGTGCGGCGGCGTTTTGCGGCAATGAGAAAGCGGCGCCGGCTTCGGCGACGATGGTTTTTGACCGAGAAAACCGTCTCGTTCGGATGGATGCAACGCCTCGCCGAAACGCGTCCCCGCATATGCCTGAGACCCGCAGCCAGCCTCGGCGTCCGGCAGTCGGCCTTTCCGGAATCGCCTGCCACGTTGGGCTTGGCATCCTGTTCCTGCAACCCGCCGTCGGCGCCGACATCGGCGGCGGGACCAACCCCCAACCCGGCAAAGGATGATGGGCATTCCCGGCATTTCCCGAAGCCGTTACGGGTGCCCATGGTGATTAACGACAATAAGGAATGCCTCTTGCGCTGACTATTCTTGCCGGTCTGGAACGGGTAAAACCTTCCGGCACGGAGGTGCCGGATTTTGATCAAGGACCGACAAGTCGCATTATTGAGGCGAAGACTTATGGAAGGGAAAACACAGGAGACGGCGGCCGCCATGGCCGGGATGTGCGTGCGATCGGCGCGCAAGTGGCAGAGTGGCCCGTTGCCGTCGGAGACGAAACAGGAGCGGTGGTGGCGGACCCGGCCCGATCCCTTTGACGGGGTGTGGGAGGAGGAGATCGAGCCTCTGCTGCGGGACGGTCCCAAAGGCAAGCTGAAGGCAACGACGATTATCGAATGGCTGGAGGAGCAGCATCCCGGTAGGTTCAGCGCCGCCCAACTCCGCCCTCTGCAACGACGATTACAGGACTGGCGGGCGCTGCATGGTCCCGATCAGGAGGTGTACTTCCCCCAGGACCATCCGCCGGGACGGGAAGC
>DAOUHZ010000032.1:0-60382 GCA_034428455.1 Dehalococcoidia bacterium | reverse complement strand
CGGGTGCTGCCTGCATGTCATCTGCGAGACCGGGCAGGCATCGAACCGGAGGAACCAACAATGAACCTGTCTCGCAACATCCACGCCGTCGTTTTCCACAGCGACGGGTACTATGTAGCCAATTGTCTGGAAGTTGCCGTTGTGACCCAGGGGCGCACTCTGGACGAAACGCTCGACAACTTGCGCGAAGCGGTCAATCTTCACTTGGAAGACGAAGACCTTGCCGAAATTGGATTGGCCGATAACCCAATTCTGTCTGTGGTGCTTGAGATGGAGCTAACCGATGCCGCGGCTTAGAAGACTGTCCGCAACGACGTCATCGCAATCATGGCTCGGTTCGGTTTCCGCAGACACTCTCAGAAAGGGAGCCGCGTAAAGCTCCGAAGAACGCTTGATTCCGGTCGAAATCAGAACTTGTCAATCCCGCTCCATCGAGAACTCGCTAGAGGAACCCTGCACTCCATATTCAATCAGGCCGTGCAGTTCGTCCCGGAGCAAGACCTACGGCAACATTTCTACACCGATTAGCCACTCTGGTGCTATCATGGCCTAAATCACAAACGGAACCGGAGTTTATACTCATGCAGGTAGTCAGGCTCTACACCGGCGAAGACGGCGAATCGCACATCGAGGACATGGAGTTGCCCTTCGAGCAGATGGGCCACGCGCTGAGGACGGCGACGGAGGCGGCAACCGGCGTCCAGTTCAGCTGTCTGCGCCCCACCCAGCTGGTGGACTTTCACACCGCGCCGCGCCGCCAGTACGTGATCACGTTGCAGGGCCAGGTGGAGATCGGTTTGGGCGACGGCACTAAGCGGATTTTCAACGTGGGCGACATTGAGCTGTGTGAGGACCTGACTGGTCGCGGCCACACCACCCGCAGCGTAGGCGACGTGGACCGCATCAGCGTGCAGATCCCGCTGGCGGACCAGACGCCCGGAGGCGATCTCGGCGTTTAGCGACAAGGTCATTGTACCTTCCTAACAGATAGCAAATGCGCCGCAGACAGGCGCTTCAACGCAGGAGAGAACCATGCCCATAGCTCCGCTGCCCGGCGACCTGGAGATGTACTACGACGACGACAACTTTACCGACCCCTGGCGTGATCCGGATGCGGTCGAAACCATCGTGCTGCATCACGGCAACGCTAAGAGCGGGCGGCTGTGGTATGCGTGGCCGCCGCTGCTGGCCCGGCAGTACCGGGTGATCCGCGTGGACATGCGCGGCTTCGGACGCTCGACCGTGCCGGAACCGGGCTACGACTGGTCACTGGAGGGGTTTGCCGGCGACCTGCGCAACCTGCTGGATTACCTGGAGCTGGACAAGGTGCATCTGATCGGCGAGACCATCGGCGGCACCATCGCGCTGCAATTCGCCTACCAGTACCCGGAGCGTCTGCACACCGTGACCACGTGCACGTCACCGTACAATTTCACGGGCGTTGACACCTACCAGAATTACTATCGGCTGGTGGCGGAAGAGGGCGTGGAAGGCTGGGCGCGGGCCACCGGCGGGCGTCGGGTCAGCGCCGACGCGGCGCCGGAGCACCACGAGTGGTACATCCAGCAGATGGGCCAGACATCGCGCCACGTTGTGCTGGAGACGCTGGCGTACCTGGCCTCCCAGAACCTGTCGGACAAGCTGCCCACCATCCAAACGGCGGCGCTGGCGATGGTCGGCGAACTGAGCGAGGGAGACATCCCCGACCGGGCGCAGGGTCAGGCGGAGATGATGGCAAACTGCCGGTTGGCCCGGGTGCCGGGCGCCAGCGGTTATGTCCAGCACTCGGCTCCCGAGAAGTGCGTGCAGGCTTGGCTGGAGTTCGTGGGGACGGTACACCAGCCGGAGTAGCCATCCTCACCCCGGCCCTCTCCCGTCAAGGGAGTTGGGGTTAGAACAGCGACTTGGACTGGCCCCCGTCCACGTTGATGCAGGCGCCGGTGATCAGGCCGGCGCGGTCCGACGCCAGGAAAGCCACGGTCTCGCCGATGGGCTCGGGCCAGCCGAACTTGCCCATGGGCAGGTTGCGGTCGATGAACTCGGCCACCACTTCCGGCGTGTTGTTCTGCTGGAAGCGGTCCCAGGTGCTGCCGGGGAAGTCGATGCTGCCCGGCGCGACGCAGTTGACCAGCACGCCGGTTTGCGCCAACTGCAAGGCGAGGTGCTTCGAAAAGGCGATCATGCCGGCCTTGCCCGTCATGTAATCAACCGAGCCGCCATGCTCCCGGCCGTAAATCGACGATATGTTGATCACGCGGCCCCAGCCCTGCGCCTGCATGTGGGGGAGGGCCAGCTTGGTCATCCGCACGGCCGAGATTAGGTTGACTTCCAGACCCTCAAGGAATTGTTCCATGGAGGTCTCGTCGAAGAGCACCGAACCACGCCGGCCGCCCACGTTGTTCACCAGGATGTCGGGAGCGCCGAGGGCGGCGATGGTCTCCTGGAGGAACCGCTCGGCGTCTTCCGGTTTGGTGACGTCCGCCTGGCTGCCGTTGGCCTTGACGCCGAGGCCGGCGAGTTCGGATACCGTCTTTTCGACTGTGTCGCCATCGCGTCCGCAGATGGCCACGGCGCAGCCCTCCTGGCCCAGGGCCAGGGCGCACTGCCGACCGAGACCCCGGCTGCCGCCGGTGATCATCGCGACCTTACCGTTCAGGGTCAAATCCATGGGATGGCCTCCCTTTCTATATGCTTTGGAATGGGAGGATTATAGCGGAACCGTGAACTCCAGCAGATTGTCCGTCCGGTCGTATAGCATACGCCAGCGGTCGATGATGTCGCGGCCCAGCAGAGAATGGAGCCGGTTGATGCTGTGCCTAGGGTCCGGAGCCGGCCTTGCGACGCGGACGTCAATTTCGTACCTGCGAATTTCCCTGGCGTCGCCGTCTATGAATTCCAGGGTAGCCGGCTCCAGGAAATACGTTGCCGTGCCGCCCACCCCGTCCGACGCAACCGGGCGTTCCAGCAAGTCAAAGGGAAGCGAAACTCGCTCGCTGTCTCGCGGGTGAATGCACGTCGCATACGCCCCGGTGTCAACCAAAAATGTTATCCCCGTGGACACATTGAACCGGGACAGCGTCAGGAAACCTTCCACGACAGGGAGTCCGCCCGATTCAAAATCCCCCCGGATCATATTGTCGACCTCGGATTGGGGTCCAAATAATCGACGACGACGTTGGGTCCGTATCGCAGTCCCTTCTCATCCAGTATCGCAAAGAGCTCATGCATTGTCGCGGCAATGAACATTTCACCGCTGGGCACAAGAGCCGCCCAGTGGTCGGGATACTGCTTGGTCAGCGACGGGTACTCCCGACGCATCCGCCCGGCCAGTTCCTTGAACTCCAACATCAGTGCGATTTTGGCCTCGGTGTCGTCATCCGTCGGGTAGCGGGTTGGATCCATGGGATTGCCTCTCGGTGGAGCATTGGAATGCAACGATTATAGCGGGTTGGCAGTTGCGGCGGCGCGCGATTGAAGCAGTAGCCGCGCCCGGGCTATGATGCCTCGAAATACTAGGAAGACCAGCTGTGCCAAGATCACGACGCAACCACAACTCCGCCTCGCTCGACCCGGCGCGCCGGGACACCATCCGCGAGGAAGCGGTCAACACCCTGCTGGCTCAACTGCTCCGCGACCAGGGCATCTCGGCTCGGGCCGAACGGCGCAGTCGTGGCGCAACTCCCGACGTCCGCGTCACCCTGAAGACCGGCGACACCGTCTTGCTGGAATGCAAGTGGGAGGATTCCGTCGGTCAGTTGGAAAACCAGCTGGACACTCGGCTGGAGCAGTTCCCTGAAGCACTGGGGGTTATCGGCGTCCTTTACCCCGAAGGGCTGAAATACGTGGACGATACCCGAGAAGGACTTGAGAACGCCGGCGATCTGGAATGGTGGCTCCACGGTTCCAGGGGTGAACCGACGGCAGAACGCCGCTCCCGCTTCGGCTCTCCGGCCGACATTGCCGACCAGTTGCGCGTGCTGCCCCTGGAGATCGAGGGCACTGACCGCGTGGTGGCCGCCGCCGCCGTCATCGAGCACGCCGTCGAACAGTCGGCGGTGAAACTCGCCACTCATGCGCGAACCGCCCGTCGCGTCAGGGACGTCATCGCCCAGACCGACCAGGAAAGCGACCGCGCCAAAGCCCTGCGCATCGGTTGCCTGGTGCTGTTCAACGCGCTGGCTTTTCACTTGAGGCTCGCCGAAAAGCACGACGACGTGGCGGGGGTGACCGAGGCGTGGCGCGACGGCATCCCCGGCTTGTTCCGGGTTTGGCGTTACATCTGCGACAACATTGATTACGTGCCGGTTTTTGACCTGGCGGCAAACATTCTGGACATACTGATCGACGCTCCCACCGACTGGCACAGTCCGGTTCTTGATCCTCTGCTCAAGGCCATTGACGATACCCGCCGGCTCGAAGGGCATGATCTGTCCGGCCGGCTTTTTCACACTCTGCTCACCGACGCCAAGTTCACCGGAGCCTACTACACCTCGGTTCCGGCGGCGACGCTGCTCACCCGGCTGGTGTTCCACAACTGGCCGGCAGGCGTTGACTGGAGCGACCACGAATTTCCCGCCTCGCTCAACGTAGCCGACATCGCCTGCGGCACCGGCACGCTGCTGATGGCCGTGGCCGCCGAAGCCGAACGTCGCCACACCGAGGCCGGCGGCCGGAACGCTCCTGGTCTGCACAAGGCGATGGTGGAGCAGGCCCTGCACGGCTACGACGTGCAGCTTTCCGCCGTGCATTTCGCCGCCACCAGCCTGGCGATGCTGAACCCCGACATCCAGTTTGACCGCATGAACCTCTACGTCATGCCGCTGGGGGCCGACGGCGACGACGTATCTCTGGGTTCGCTGGACTTCCTGGGGGAATCCCAAGCGGCGGTGCAGTTCGCGCTGTCCCCGGATTCCATGGGCGCCGATGGACGAACGGTTCGCGAGGCCGGCCGGGTGTACGGCGGCGGCCCTGACGGAGTCCAACAGGACGAAATCGCCACACTGCCAGAGCTGGACCTGGCGATAATGAACCCGCCTTTTACCCGCTCGGTGGGCGGCAATCTGCTGTTCGGCAGCCTGCCTGCCGCCGACCGCCGCAAGCTGCAAAACGAACTTTCCCGACGCCTCAAGTCGCGGCCGGCGACGGCAACCGCCGGTCTGGGCGCGGCCTTCGTGGCGGCGGCGTCCCCCAAGCTGCGCCCCGGCGAAGGGCGACTGGCCCTGGTATTGCCGGCTACAGTATGCACCGGCCCATCCTGGCAGCAGACGCGCTATTTGATCGAGCGGGATTTCAAATTGGATCTGGTAATCGTTTCGCACGATCCGCACCGCTGGAATTTCTCCGACAGCACTGACCTGTCCGAAGCGCTGCTTATCGCAACACGGCGGCCGTCAGAAAATAGCAGCGAAGTCGAACACCGCACCACTTTCGTAAGCCTGTGGCACAACCCCGACGGCGTGCTGGACGCTCACCGCACCGCCCAAGCCATCGCCGATACTGCGCCGGCCAACCTGGAAGCGGCCGGCGCAGCTCTGCTGGAAGTTGACGGCCGACACGTCGGCGAGCTGGTATCCATCCCGGAGTCCAAAATCATCAACGGCAAGTGGGCCAGCGTGCAGTTCGCCCGCGCCGACTTGACCCGCAGCGCCCTGCGCCTGCTGGACGACGGCAAAGTGTGGGTTCCCGGTGAGTCGGCTGTAAGCCAAATTCCCCTCTGCCCACTTGAACAACTCGGCGCGGTCGGCCCGGACCGGCGGCGGCTGGTCGACGGGTTCGAGCGGACTGCGGTTCAAACCGCATATCCGATGGTGGAAGGGCACGATACCGAACAGCGCAAGACTTTGGTGTGTGCCCCGGACGCTTATCTGTCGCCTTTGGTCACACCGAAGGGAGGGCAGCGCCCGGGATATGGCGAACACCTCTGGCTGCAAGCCGCCCGGCTGCTTGTCGCCGAAAGGTTACGGCTGAATACTACGAGAGTTATCGCCATGCGAACCGATACCAGGGTGCTGTCCAACGTGTGGTGGCCCGTCAAGATTGACGACATTGCTCACGAGAAGGCGCTGGTCGTGTGGCTGAACTCCAGCCTCGGCTTGTTGACCGTGCTGGCGCAGCGCACCAGCACGGAAGGCAGTTGGGTCGGCATGAAAAAGGCTGATCTGGAACAGCTGCCCGTACTGGATGTGCGCGCCATCGCCTCGGAGCAGTTGCAGGCCCTGTCGCAGCTGTTTGACGAAGTGGCCGGGGACGAATTCGAGCGTCTGCCAGCGATGGCAGAATGCGCCGCCCGCCGCCGCCTGGACGATGGGCTGTCGGACATCCTGGGCCTGCCCGATTTGGATGGGCTGCGCCGGCTGCTGGCGTCGGAGCCGGTGGTGAGCAACCGGCGGTTGTAGGTCGCTACTCATAGAACCACTGCAAGCGATTCTAGCCCAACGGCAGAAGACTGGAGCGCGAGGCGCAACATACGCAAGGAGGACATCATGCGTGAACGAATATGCCCCATTTGGGGAGCCATATGTGAAGCGATAACCCAGGTTGACGATTTGGTGATAGTAACAGATTCGCCTAGGGCCGGCGGAAGTTATCAGTTATACAATGATGCGAGAGCGAAACTCGGCGACTTGACCGAGGACGAAAAAGCGCGGCTGACAACCATACTTGTCCGGGAGCGGTACCTCGGCAACATCTGCCCGATCATCGACTCGACCACCATCGCAGCGGCCAAGTCTGCCGGCAAGATGCCAATGCGCGAGAAACTCGACAACCTGCTATCTGTCCTGATAGACCGCACTCCCAAACCCGGTGCGCTTATTGATCTCGGACAGGTTATTGGCTCCGGACGGCCTAAACTCACAATTGAAGCTCGACGCAATCGGCACTCCGCCCTGGCACACTCGGAATCTACTGAATTGCATGAGCTTGAACTTCTCACAGACAGCCTGGCTCAAAATGGGTTTATAACAAAAGTCATGGGCACAATAACTGGAAATAACCAATACATAGAGCATATAGGGGGATCGTCCTTATGCATGGTCAGAACAGCTGGATACATTGCTATGGAGCAACACCAAACTGAGGTCAAATCAGACCAGTGCTTCGTCGCAATGTGGTTCAACGAAGCGACGGATGCTCTGTATGACCGGGCCATCGCGCCCGCAGTGAAGGCAGCAGGCTACCGACCGTTGCGTATTGACCAGAAACCGGACTTTCTCGGCAAGATTGACGACCAAATCATCGCCGAAATACGCCGTTCCCGGTTCATGATATCGGACGTCACGCACGGTGATAGCGGTGCGCGCGGTTCTGTGTACTATGAAGTAGGGTTCGCTCATGGGCTTGACCTACCCGTGATATTCACCTGCCGGGACGACCAGCTCGACGACCTGCACTTTGACACCAGCCACTTCCTGCATCTCTCGTGGCCCCGTGGCTATCCCGAAACCCTGATCGAGCCGCTCAAAAACCGGATTCTGGCCAACATCGGCGAGGGGCCGCATATCGGAGGCAGTGAATGAGTCGGCTACTGCGCAGCCAATCCAGCAAACTGAGGAGAACCGCAATGGGAACCGTAGTGGTGACGATAGGCATTGGAGACCCGCAAGGGCAGAGGTTCGAAGACGTCGACGCCATCGTGGACACCGGCTCAACCTTCACTGCGATTCCCCGAACCACGTTGCAGCGGCTGGGAGTGCCGGTGCAACGCACAGTACAGTCTGAACTCGCCGACGGGAGCAATGCCTCGGTGGATATCGGGAAAACCATGATCAGACTTGAAGGGCTGGAATTCTCCACGCCGGTGATCTTCGCCGAATCCGGCGAGCCCATTTTGCTCGGTGTGGTAACGCTGGAAGAAGCGCTTCTGGCGGTGGACCCCGTGGCCGGACGCCTCATACCTGCCAACGCGCTGCGCCTTTAGCCGCGGGAGCGCCGCCGCACTGAAAACGCCGTCCGCCGGCCCCATGCTATAATGCGCCCCGATTCTTATTCGAGCGGAGCGCTGATTGGATGATTAAGCGGTTTTCGGTTCTGTACGTGGGGCAGATCGACCTGGACAACGTGGGCGTGGACGGCACGCCGGCCGACCAGCGCCGCTACAGCAACGAGCAGTTGATCCAGGCGTACGATCACGCGGAAGCCCTGGCCAGGCACATGGACGAGCGCGGGTTCTACTGCATGTGGATGGCCGAGCACCACTTCCAGCACGAGGGCTACGAGTGCATCCCCAACCTGATCCTGATGGGCGTGCACTTGGCGGGACAGACCAAGAACCTGAAGTTCGGTCAGGCGTTCAACATCATCCCCATGTGGCATCCGCTGCGGGTGGCCGAAGACTTTGCCATGGCCGACATTCTCACGGGTGGCCGGATGATCTTCGGCGTGGGCCGCGGGTACCACGCGCGGGAAGTGGAGACCTTCGGCGCGCCGGTCATCGACAACGACGCCAACCGCGAGCTCTTCCTGGAGCAGATGGAGGTCATCCTCAAGGCGTTCAACGAAGAGTCCTGGAGCCATTCCGGAAAGTACTACACCATTCCCCCGCAGGTTCCCTATCGCGGGTACGACCTGACGGAAATCACCATGGTGCCGCGCCCAGTCAGCCGGCCCGTGGAGATCTGGCAACCCATCGCCAGCGGGCGGACGTTGAACTACATCGCCGAGCGCGGGATAAAAGCGATGGTGGCGCTGACCGGCGAGCGGTACGCGGAGCAGATGATCAGCCAGTACCACGACGCGGCGACGGAAGCGGGCCGGGACATTCCGCTGGGCGGAGACATGGCGCTGGGGTTCGGGTTCTACATCGCCGGCAGCCGGGAAGAGGCCATAGAGAAAGTGCGCCCCTTCCACGACGAGCGGTACAAGTGGTTCGCGCCCTTCGGGTTCGTCCGATACACCGACGAGCAGGGACGGCCATGGGGCACGCCGGGCGCGCCGGCACGCACGCCGCGAATTGAGGACGGCGTGGACCAGAAGGCCTGGTTCTGCGGCAATCCGGACGACTTCATCGGGTTCTTGCGGGAAATCGAGGAGAAGTACCCCGGGCTGGAGGACATCGTGCTTCAGTGGCCGGAAGGGATGCCGTGGGACGAGTTCAGAAACCAGTTGTCCATCTTTGCTGACGAAGTGATGCCGGCCTTCACGGGGAGAGAGGCCGCCCTTCCGGTCGGCGACGACTGACGGTAAGCACCCAGCCGCCGGAGCGATTGCTTGGCGAATCCTGAGCACGTTGCCATCGCCAAAAGGCGAACGTTTGCCATAGCGCGCTGGCGGGCGCGCGAGTTTCAAAGCCGCCCACGGCTGGACCTCGCGGGCGCGTACCTGAGCGGAATCCGGATGCCCGGCGTGGACTTGGGGTTCGACGATCTTACGGAGATCGACCTGACCAGAGCAGACCTGCGGCATGGCAACTTCGGCGGCGCTCGCTTACGGGGGGCGTTCCTCACCCGCTGCAACCTCAACCGGGCCAATTTCGCGGAGTGCCAGGCCGCTGAGGCGTCGTTCCTGCGTTCCGACCTCCGGGGCAGCAACTTCGACAGCGCTGACCTGCGCGGCGCGGACCTCTCCAACTGCGATATCGCGTTCGCCACGCTGGTGGGCGCGAACCTGGCCGGGGCGGACCTGACGGAAGCCGACCTCACTATGGCGGATTTGACGGACGCCAACCTGAGCGGGGCCAAGCTCAGCGCGGCGTGTTTGGATGTAGCCAACCTGACCCGCTGCGATCTGCGCCGGGCGATTCTGGTGCGCACCCGCCTGGACCGGACGCTGCTGGAGGAAGTCGTCCTGGACATGACGCTGTTCGCCGACTGCGACCTGAGCGGCGCGTTGTGTCTGGAAACGCTGCGTCACGACGGGCCCAGCATCGTCGGTGCAGACACGCTGGCGCGTTCCAACGGGGGCATTCCCGAGTCCTTCCTGCGGCCGGCCGGAGTGCCGCCCGAATTCATCGACAACCAGGCCAGGCTCGGCAATCAGACGACGCCCCACCGGCGGGTCCTGCTGATCGGGTCAGTCGTGGACGACACCATCGTCAGGTGGCTGGAAACGGAGCTGAGGTCGATGGGCTTGCAGTGCTGGAGCCTGCTGGCGGACGATGAGGAGGCGGCGTACAACACCTCGGTGATCCCGCCGATGAGCCGTTTCCGGGACTTCGATCGGGTGGCGCTGCTCTGTTCCCGGGACGCGCTGGAAAGCCCGGCCTGCTGGCGGCTATACCAGGAGATCATGCAGCGGCAGGCAACTTCCGCCGCCCGGCGCTCCTACGTGGCCGCGTTGGCGATGGACGACTGCTTGCAAAATGATACCGACGAACTGTATCGCCAGCTTAAGGGCGGACCCACCGCCCGCCTGAGGCCCCGCAAGGATCGTTCCGGTGGATACCGGCGCGACCTACCGGGAGTGTTGGCGACTTTGACGGCGGAAATCAGGGTGCAGCCGCAAAAATGGGACGACGAGCCGGAAGACGACGAGTCTGAGGCTACGGCAGGGTGAGGGACCGACTGGTCAGTGCGGGTGCTGGGAGTAGTCCCACTCCGCCGGGACGTACTCGATACGGACGTCGCTACCCAGCATCAGGCAGGCTTCCCCCCACTGGTTAGACGCTGCAATGTCCCAGTCTTCGGTGCTGTTGGCGGGCCGGAGGCGAATGCCGTCCTCGCCGCCGTAGATGAGCATGATCACGCCCTCGCCGGAGTCCTCTGAAAGCGCGGCCATGGCCGGGCATGGCTCCCCGTTCTCCCATCCGACGACGTTGCACCACACGTCCTCGCCCATGGGGTCGGGAGCCAGGACGCGCACGATGGGCTGCGGGTCGGTCAACAGGTCGAAGACCCGGTTGAGATCCATCGGGCTATTGCCGTCGGCGACTACTTCAACTTCGTACAGCATATCGATGATTGACGCTGGCAGCAGTCACGCGCGTCGGGCACATCCCACTGTGCCGCGCCGGGCCCGGTGCTACAATGTCCGCGCTTGTTGTATCCAGACAGAGACATAGCAAAAGGAAGTGGTTATGGCTGGCATTGCTTTTGAAAAACACACGCTGCCCAATGGTCTGGATGTGATCCTCCACCAGGACCGTTCGATTCCGGTGGCGGCGGTCAACGTGTGGTACCACGTGGGTTCCAAGGACGAGGAGGTCGGGCGCACCGGCTTCGCTCATCTCTTCGAGCATATCATGTTCCGGGGAACGCGGCACCACAAGGCCAGCCACTTCGAGCCTTTGCAGAAGATCGGGGCGACGCTGAACGGGTCCACGACCGGGGACCGGACGAATTACTGGGAGGACGTGCCATCCAACTATCTGGAACTGGCGTTATGGCTTGAAGCGGATCGGATGGGATTCCTGCTGGATGCGCTGGACCAGGACGGGTTTGACACCGAGCGCGACGTTGTGAAGAACGAGCGGCGGCAGAGCTACGAGAATCGCCCCTACGGCATGGCCCAGTGGCACATCCAGCAGTCTCTGTTTCCGTTGCCTCATCCCTACCACTGGATGACCATCGGTTCCCAGGAGGACCTGGACGCCGCCAGCCTGGACGACGTGAAGGACTTCTTCCGCCAGTACTATTCGCCGTCCAACGCCAGCCTGGCCATCGCGGGCGACATCGACACCACCGAGGCGTTGGACCTGGCGCATCGCTACTTCGCGGACCTGGACCCGGGTCCGAGCGTGCGCCGCATCGAAAGGGCCGACTCGCTGCTGTCGGGTCGGGTGGATCTGGAGATGACTGATCGGGTCACCCTGCCCCGTATTTACGCGGCGTGGCTGGCGCCGGCCAACTTCTCGGGAGACGATGACGCCGGCGACATCCTGCGCGCCATTCTGTCCGACGGGCAGAGCAGCCGGATGTATCGCGAGTTGGTGTACGAGAAGCAGATCGCGCAATCCGCTTCGGTGGGTTACCACGCGGCCGAAATCGCCGGACAGTTCCGCATGGAACTGACGCCAGCCGAGGGACACACGCTGGACGAGGTCGAAGAGGCAGCCGAGGCGGTGCTGGCCGGAATTGCGGAAAATCCGCCGACGGAGGAAGAGTTCGAGCGGGCCGTCAATCGGATTGAGATGCAGCATCAACGGATGCTCTCTCGAGTCGGCGGCTTCGGAGGCCGGGCCGACGCCCTGAACTATTTCAACGTGTTCACCGGCGATCCGGACGGCCTGAACCGGGTGATGGACCAATATCGCCGCGTCACGCTGGACGACGTGTTAGAGGCGCACGGTCGGATCATGGAGGCCGGACATGTCCGGATGCGAGTGTACCCGGAACGCTCCCTGAGCACCGCCACGGTGACGCTGGACCGGAATCAGCAACCGGCCGGCGGACCGACGCCATTGTTTGTGCCTCCGGTTCCGGAAAGGGCCCGGCTGGCCAACGGGATGGAGGTGGCGGTGGTGAACAAGCCGGGAACTCCGCTGGTGACCTTTGCGCTGCTGGCGCGAACCGGCGCCATTGGTGACCCTGCGAGTCTCCCGGGCCTGACGTCGTTCATGGCCGCGTTGATGGACGAAGGCACCGCAAACCGGAGCAGCCAGGAAATCGCTGCCGCCTTCGAGCATATCGGGTCGAGGCTTTCGGTTGAGGCGCGCAAGGAAATCACGCTGCTGACGGCGGAGACGCTGAACCGGCACTGGACGCATGCGCTGGGTCTGGCGGCCGACGTGGCGCGGAATGCCAGTTTCCCGGACCACGAGCTGGAGCGAGTGCGGCGCGAGCGTTTGACCGACCTGCGCCGCGCCCGTGATGACGCTGGCTTTGTGGCCGAAATGAACTTCGGCGCCTTGGTTTTCGGGGCGGAATCATCCTACGCCCACTCGAACCTGGGCAACGAGGCCACCGTGTCGGCCGCTAGCAGGGACGACCTGGTCGCACGGTTTGGCCAGGCGCTGCGGCCGGACCGGATGTGTTTGATGGTGGCTGGCGACGTGAGCCTACAGGAGGCCGTGTCTGCTGCTGAGGAGTATTTCGCCGATTGGTCTCCGGGGACGAGCGACGCTAGTGGCATCAATTTCGCTGACGGTGCGACCGCATCCGGTCCACGCCTGTTCCTGATAGACAAGCCGGGCGCCGCCCAGTCCGTGATCCGGGCGGGAATGCCGCTGGTGAAACGCACGCACGCTGACCACATGCCGCTGTCCGTACTGAACTACGCGTTCGGCGGACAGTTCTCCGCCCGCCTCAACCAAAACCTGCGCCAGGACAAGGGCTATTCCTACGGCTACAATTCGGGCATCTCGTGGTACAACGCTCCGTCGCTGCTCTCCGCTGGCGGGAGCGTGCAGACCGAAGTGACACGGGAAGCGGTGGTTGAGACGCTGCGAGAGTTCGAGGACATCAGCGGCGGGAGACCGCTCACCGCGGAAGAGTTGGAGAACGCCCGGAACGGGCTGCGGCTGGGCTACCCGTCGGGGTTCGAGCGACCCGCGCAGCTATTGGGCCAGATGGTACCTCTGGTTCAGTTCGATCTCCCAACGGACTACTTCCGCACGTTCGAGCGACGGCTCGACGGGGTCGGCCTTGCGGACATGCACCGGGTGGGAGCGAAATACTTTGGAGCGGAGCGGCTCCGGGTGTTGGTAGTGGGGGACCGGGCCAGGGTCGAAGAGCCGCTGCGGGATTTGGGATACGAGCTGACCGTGTTAGACACGGAAGGGGCGGTGGTTGACTGACTCCAGATCGAGAACAATTGGTCGCCACACTGGAGCATGGATACATTCCGACAACCGACGGTAGGACGCATGGATCACCGCAGTGCCGCGCGTTGGGCCGCGAACAGCGGTTCCATGCCACGAGCGGCCAGGGCCAAGGCTTCTGCGACCCTTTCGCGTGGAAAAGGACTGCCTTCTGCCGTGCCCTGGATTTCCACTACCGAACCAGCGTCGGTCATGGCGATGTTGAAGTCGGCGTCGGCGGTGGAGTCCTCGGAGTAATCGAGGTCGAGCAGCAGATTGTCCCCGGCCAGGCCAACGCTGATGGCCGCCACGGAACTGAGAAAAGGAACTCGATCCAGTTTTTGCGCTTCGACCAGCGACCGCAAAGCCAGATGCAGGGCTACAAAGGCGCCGGTAATGGCGGCGGTGCGGGTGCCGCCATCGGCTTGGAGCACGTCGCAATCCAGGTAGATGGCACGCTCGCCCAGGGCTTTCAAATCGGTGGCGGCTCTTAGCGACCGACCGATCAGGCGCTGGATTTCCTGGGATCGGCTGGCAGTCCTGCCGGAATCGCGGTCGCGGGAGCGCCGGGTCGATGTGGCGCGGGGCAGCATGTCGTATTCTGCCGTCACCCACCCGGTGCCGCGACCCCGCATCCAGCCGGGCACCTGTTCCTCCACCGACGCGGCGCACAGAACGGCGGTGTTGCCCATTTCGATCATGGCGGACCCTTCAGCGTAAGGTTGGAAGCCGGAGGTGATGCGAACGCTGCGGCCCTGGTCCCATCGTCGTCCGTCGGCCCGGATGAGGCTGTTGTTCATGGTGCAAAAATCCTGATTGGCGTTTAGGTTATTGTCCCACATGACGCCATGGAGGAAGGCCGGGGGCGGGCCGGATCAGCGGCGTCGGTTGCATCCCTCGCATTGAAAGCGCACAATCGGCGGGTGATTTTCGGACTCTTCGACTCTCCGTGGCATTTGCTGGGCCTGGCCGGTTGGTGTTTCCTGATGGGGTGGGGCTTTCGAATCGGGCTGCTGCGCATGGCGCTTTCGCTGGGCGCGTTGGGTTTGCTCATCGCTCTGGCGTGGCTGTTCAAGGACGCGGAAACGCCAGCCCTGGTGTACGGTCCACTGGCCTTCGTCGGCGTCATCTGCGTGATCAGCGTGGGCATCTTTGGACGAGGACTGGAGCAGCGGCTGGGATACGGGTCGACGGCGGTTCGGGTCAATCACGCCGGCGGTTTGCTGTTGGGGTTGCTCATCGGCGCGGCGGTTTGGCTTTTCGTGCTGTGACGCGCGTACAGGTCTCAGCTATTCGCTGCGGCTTGATGCCCGGGAGTTACCGTCCAGGATGGATTTTCCGCGCTGCTATAATCCGGTTCAACAATGCCAGACACAGCAGGTCGACGCGAGGGAGGGGCATGAACGCGATCAAATCCGACACCGGCGCCGTGGGCGTGATCCTGGCGGCAGGTCGCGGCAGCCGAATGCGATCCCGGCTGTCCAAGCCGCTGCACCGCGCCGCCGGCAAACCGCTGATCAGCTATCCCGTCGAGCTGCTGGCCCAATGCGGAATTGAGGACATCATCGTCGTGATTTCCCCGGAAAACGGCGAGGCGATTTCAGCCGTGTTGGGCGATAAGGTAACCTGTGCGGTGCAGTCAACCCCGGAAGGAACGGCCCACGCCGTTGCCTGCGCGCTGGAAACGCTACTCACCGTGCCGTCTCAGGTGGTCGTGCTGGCAGGTGATACTCCGCTGGTGCGGCCCCAATCGCTGCGCGATCTCATGTCTGACCACGCGAGTTGCAGCAGCCGGCGCATGACCATCCTCTCCGCGGCTGACGCATTCGCTCCTGACTTGGGACACATAAAGAGGCTTGGCTCCGCCGGCGCGTCCGGCCCGGTCCTTGCCATTGAGGAAGCGTCAGAACGGCACGACGATGCCTTCGGCCCGGCAGAGGTCAATACCGGGGTGTACTGCTTCCACGGCCCCTGGCTGGCCGACATGGTTCACCGAGTCCGTCCGGCGCCGTCCGGGGAGCGGTACCTCACCGCGCTGGCGGCCATGGGAGCCGACGCCGTATCCGCCCTGCCCATAGCGTGGGCCGACGAAGCGATGGGCGTCAACGATCGTCTCCAGTTGTCCGCCGTCGAGACTGTGCTCCGCGACCGCATCAACTGTCATTGGTTGACAGAGGGCGTTACCATCGTTGACCCAGCCACCACCTATATCGACGCCGACGTGGCGATAGGTTTGGACACCGTGGTACTGCCCAATACGATGCTTACAGGCTGCACCACCATCGGCGAGGAATGCGAAATCGGCCCCAATTCTGTTGTCAGCGATACCGTTGTCGGCGACCGTTGCCGCATCGTGGCCTCAACCCTGGAGGAGGCCCGAGTCCATTCCGACGTAAGCATCGGCCCCTATTCCCATCTGCGTGCCGCGGCGCTGATCGAGGAGGGGGTGCATTTGGGCAACTACGTAGAAGTGAAAAATAGCAGGGTGGGCGCGGGTACCGCCGCCGGCCACTTTTGCTACCTGGGCGACGCCGATATCGGGGACGGCGTTAACGTCGGCGCTGGCACCATCACCTGCAACTACGACGGTGTAGATAAGCACCAGACGGTGATCGGGCGAGGCGCGTTCATCGGGAGCGACACGATGCTGATCGCTCCCGTCACCGTGGGAGATGGAGCGGCCACCGGAGCGGGAGCCGTGGTTACCCGCGATGTCCCGGAGGGTAGACGCGCCGTTGGCGTTCCTGCTAGACTCCTCCCACAACAAAGCGGGAGCGATTGACCCGCTCTCGGCGTCGAGAACGCCGGTTGAGGGCCACTGGCTTGGATACTGATAGTAGCTTACCTCCGTTATTGTTCCTGGCAGCTTCGCTGCTGGTGTTCGCTTGGGCTAGTGTCGCTGCGGCGTCCAGACGACAAAGCCAGGCTTCTGCGGTCTTTTTGACCCGGCCGTCGTCCCCGGCAATTGGGATTTCGTTAGCCGCCGCCGCTGCCACAGCCGGCGGCTCTGCATTGTCCATCGCGTATCAACTGGGCAACGGCTCGCCGGCCATCATCCCGCTGGCGGTCGCGGTGCTGGCGACCTCCGCTGTCTTGGCGAGTGTTTACCTCGGCGCCCGATTATGGGCCCGGCAATTTCCGCGGGTCGCTCGCCGTGTGGCGGAACCCAGGCGTTGGACTAGCGACGGAAACGGGGCCGGATCCGAAAGCGGCCCAAGTTTGCCCATTGCCATGGAAGGAAGTCCGGACGGTGATCCGGAGAACGGTTATGCGGATGGGTCGACGCTGACGCCCGCAGAACTGATGAACCTGGACCGCAACGACATTGACATGGTCCGGTCCATCAGCCACATGGATGATCTGGATGTCAAGGACATCATGGTGCCACGGCTGGACGTTGAGGCCGTGGAAGTGACGATTCCGATGGACGAATTGGTGCGGATGCTGGTCAGCACCAGGCACACGCGGGTGCCGGTTTACCGGGACACGATGGACAACGTGGTTGGGATCATCCACATCAGCGACGTTTTGCAGGTGGTTGCCGACGGGGCGACCGAAGCCAGCGTGGATGCCATCATGCGGGAGCCGGAATTCGTGGCGGAAAACATGGCCGTCGATGATCTGCTGCACCTGATGCGCTCGAAATCTTTGCAAATGGTCATCGTGGTGGACGAGTACGGCGGCGTGGAGGGAATTGTCACCCTGGAAGACGTGCTGGAAGAAATCGTTGGTGAGATCGACGACGAGTTCGATGATGCTGCTGCCGAGGAGCTCGCGCCCGCCGCCGATGGATCCTGGCTGGTCAAAGCTACCGCGCCGGTGGAAGACGTTTCCCGCGCGCTGGGGCTGGACTTCGAAGCCGGCGACGTCAACACCATTGGAGGATACGTCTACACGCGGCTGGGACGGATGCCGTCAGTGGGCGACGTGGTGGTTTCAGACCAGACCGCAATCGAGGTCACACAGGTGCGAGGACGCCGCATATACGAACTGCGGCTGGTGCCCCCAGCCGCAGAAAAGCAGGGCAAGGCCGGATAGTCTGTCTTCCGGCCAACCAGCGGTGAATTTACCGGAACCCCACCAATTCTCCGCTTAGGATCAGAAAGTGGTCGTACCAGCTGTTGGGGACGGGTACTACCAGGTGGATGGTGGCCCGATCACTGCTGTTCAGGCGGAGGTCCGTAGCACTGACCACTTCGCTGTGCGTGGCCGCATAGAGGTAGTTGCGTTCCGAGGTGTTGACGAACATCAACAACTCCTCGCCCTCGGTGACCAAACGGGGCGCGCGGGTGAGGTTTCCAAAGCTGCCTACTCCCGGACTAGCGGGTCCAAACAGCCACATGGCGCCGCGCTCGCCGGGATTGGCGGTCACCGAAGCGTACCCGGCAGCAGGGTTATCCGCAGCAGCGTAACGGGCGATGGAGCTGCCGGAGACGCTGACTTCATCCAGTCTGGCGTCAATCCCCAGCGTGGGAATGATCAGGCGGGACGCCGCTGGCTGGGTTCCAACAGGCCAGGCTGCGGAACTGGGCATCTCGGTGTAGCCCAATTCAGCCAGGCGCTGGGAGTGCGCCCCGTCGGGCAGCGAAACGACGGACGCTCCCGTTCCGCCTTCCGCGCCGGATGGAGCGGCGGCCTGGATCAACGTGGCGTCCTGACGCACCGCGTCATAATCATCCAGGCTGGCCCTCAGGAAATAGAGATACCCGTAGTAGGCGATGCCGGCTGCGGCCAGGATGCCACCGACTGCCAGGAGAGAGATGCCGGCCCAGCGCAACCCGTAATATTGCGCCCGGGTGCGCATCTGAATGTAGTCAAGTCCAATTTGCATATCGGTTTCCTGTTTATCGCTCGCGCCACTGTTCGCTCGTTCGCGCGATTCAACTCCGCCGGGATTCCGGCGGAGTGCCCATCAAATTCGAGTCGGGCGTGGCACCGCGATCAGTGCCTTCCCGCCCGTATGGGTTCGTTGACGAATATATCGCCGTTGCGGATTTTGATGTTGTATCCGCAACCGGGGTTGGTGCAGGTCCAAGCCTTATAGTGAACCGGGGCACCCTGCGCACCATAGTCCGAGAGCGGCACCAACGACCCGATGTTGCACTGTTGACAAATCGGGAACTCCATCGTTTCCACCGACATTACCTCCCTTACACGTTCCAGACTGGGTATGCAGCGCCGAGTATAGGGTTGTTGTCGATGATTTGCCTGTATATCTGGCAGCGATCTTTGGCAGTTTTACAAAAAGTCTACGAGGAATCGGTGGCACGTCTATCCGAAAATGTGCGGGGCAGCGCCGAGCGCTGCCCCGATATGAGAAACATTCCCGTTTGACAGGATTATTCCAGATAGTCGCGCAGTTTCTTGGACCGCGTGGGATGGCGGAGCTTTCGGATGGCCTTGGCCTCGATCTGCCGAATCCGTTCGCGGGTAACCCCGAATTCGCGGCCGACTTCCTCGAGGGTGCGCGTGCGTCCATCCTCCAGACCGAAGCGCAGTTTGAGTACGCGACTTTCTCGGTCGGTCAGGGTATCCAGCACTTCCTGCACCTGTTCACGGAGCAGTTGCGCCGACGCTGCGTCGGCCGGCGCCAAGGTGGTGCGGTCCTCGATGAAGTCCCCGAGGAAGGAGTCCTCTTCCTCTCCGATGGGCGTTTCGAGTGAGACCGGCTCCTGGGAGATCTTTTGGATCTCCTCGACCTTTTCGGGGGTCATTTCCATGGCTTCCGCCAGCTCTTCGGTGGAAGGCTCGCGGCCCTTTTCCTGCAGCAGCCGGCGATGGTGCCGCATCAGCTTGTTGATGGTCTCGACCATGTGGACGGGGATACGGATCGTGCGTGCCTGGTCCGCGATGGCTCGCGTGATGGCCTGGCGGATCCACCAGGTTGCGTAGGTGCTGAACTTGTAGCCCTTCCGGTAGTCGAACTTTTCCACCGCGCGAATCAAGCCGATGTTGCCCTCCTGGATCATGTCCAGCAGAGCCATGCCGCGGCCGATATATTTCTTGGCCACGCTTACCACGAGGCGAAGGTTGGCCTCAGTCAGATGAGTCTGGGCTCGCTCGCCGTTCTTCATCGTGATGTAGTAATAGCCGGCCGCCTCGAACTTTCTCTCTTCCACGCGGTCGATCAGGCCGGGCTCGCGCAGCAATTGGGAGAGCAGCAACAGCGAACATTCGTCATCGTGGACGTACACCGAAGGCACGTCCAATCCCTGTTCCGGGCTGTAGCAGCCCTCCACGCCGTCGGGGTGCAACTCCACCCAAATCGGCACGTAGCCGGTTACCACGTCGACGATGTTCTGGGGCAAGACCCAAGTGTCCAACGAGAGCTGAACGATGCGCTGGTAGGCCACCTCGGGGCTGATGCTCAGGTCGTTGGCAACCTGGTCAATCATTTCCTGGGACACCTCGGCGTCGATGGCTTTTCGCAGCGTTGGGGAATCCTTGACCTCGTCCAGCGGCATGGCCTCGTTGAGTTCGAGATAGCGGGCGAGGGATCGGACCAGCGGAGCCGCGTTGGCGATGCGTGCCAGCAGCAGCATGGTGGTTTCCCAGACGGCGTTGTCCAGCTCGACGTCGCCGATAACCGGCAGGTAGTCGACGCTGAATCCGTTGGCCAGTCGAGCCGCCACCTTGCGGCAGGTGTCTTTGGATTCGAGCAGTGGCTGGCCATCGAGAGCTTTTTCGATCTCTTCGGGGCTGTCCAGCTTGGACAGATAGCTCATGCCGTCGAACTTGCGCAGGTGGTTGAGCCCCTCGAGCTCGCGAGCCAGTCGGCGCTCGTCGGCGGAGGTGAGCAGGTCAACCCGGCCGATTTCGCGCAGGTACATGCGTACCGGATCATCCAGGGCATCGTTGCCGTCGGAAGTATCGACGTCGGCCCAATCGCGTTCTTCACGCTCCATGTCCCGAGCGGACGGGCCGTCCAGCTCGGGAAGGACGGTGCGGACGGCAGCTGCGCGTCGGATTTGCCACTCGTCTTCGGTCGAGTCCGGATCGTCGACAATCACGACGGCGACGGTCTCTTCGTCCTCTTCGGAGCGTTCGTCTTCGTAGTCCGCTTCGTCGGCGACGGCCGCACTGGAGCGGGCCCGGCCGTAGTTGCCGGAGTCGTCGGAGATGGCGACCGCTTCACCCGCGTCGTAGTCCCCGTCTTCGTCGGGAACGATTACGTTGCGGCGGTTGTTCATGATGGTCATAAACCTCTCCTTTATCTGTGGTGTGACGAGGCCGGCTGCCGCAGCAGGTCGATCTCGCGCAGGCTGTTCTTACTCTCCAACCAAAGGCTGGCGATTGTCGAATCAGGATCCTCTAGATCCTCATCGGCCATCGCGACAGCCAATTGGGAGTTTTGATTGATTGAGTGCTCTCTCTGCAAACGAAGACACGCTTGTTTCAATGCGCCTTCGACCTTGGATGGCGTGGACAGCACCGGGTCGCTGTTCAGCAAATGCTGAAAGTGCTGCTCCAGTTCCGGCGCCACCGAATCCCCGTCATTTGCGGTTGGTTCCATAAGAGAGATTACGTACCGTAAAATTTCCCGGTTTTCGCTCCGGGCAAACCACTCGGGACGCACCGACTTTACTGTGGTTTCTCCAATCTGCTCTGTATGTTGCAGCAAAATTTGCAACACCAATTCCTCGGCGGCGTTTCCGTCGCGAGCGGGCAGCGGCGATCCTTCGTCGGCAGTAACGGGAGCGCGATTGCTGCGCCGGCCCGTAGCCTGAGTCCGGGAGACCATGGGCATTGCCGCACGCAGGGTAGCCACGTCCACGCCGAAATGGGCCGAAAGCTCGTCAAGATAGAAATCTCGCTTGATAGGGTCCGGTACGTGCGCCACGAAGCGCAGCATGGTTTGCGCGGCCCAGGACCGTCCATCAGCGGTCGTCACATCGACGCGCTCGGTCAGCGTGGCCAAGAGGTAGTCGAACAATGGGGCGGCGGCCTCAATAAACTCGGGCCACTCGTGGGGCGACTGGCGAATGTAGTCGTCCGGGTCTTGGCCGGGCGGCAATTCCGCGACCCGGAGGTCCAATGCCTCCGGCTGTTGCAGGACGGACGCGCCGGCCGGGTTGGCGGATCTCTGGTCGCGCTGTTGGAAAACACCCCAGGACGATTCAAGGCTGCGCAGCGTGGCGTTGCGGCCGGCGGGATCCCCGTCGAGGGCCATGGTGACGCGGTGCGTCAACCGGCGCACCAGGGCAACCTGATGTTCCGTCAGAGCGGTTCCCATGGATGCGACCACGTTGTCAAAACCGTGCTGGTGGGCCATCACGGCGTCCATGTAGCCTTCCACAATGACCGCGCCGTGCTGGCGGACGGGTTCTTTGGCCACGTGCATGGCGTATAGAATTCTCGATTTGTCGAACACCGGGGTGCGAGGGGTATTGAGATATTTCGGGGTGGCGTTGTCGTCCAGAGCCCGGCTTCCGAACCCGGCAACGCGGGCGGACCAGTCCCGGATGGGAATCATCAGCCGTCCCCGGAACAGATCGTAGAAGCGTCCGTCTTCAGTCTCCCGGGCCAAGCCGGCTTCGGCGATGGTTTGCGGCTCGTATCCGGCGTTGGTCAGGTGCGCCAGGAGCCGATTGTCTCGCGCCGGACTGTATCCGAACTCGAAGGTCTGCAACGACCGCTCGTTGAGGCCGCGCCCGCCCAGGTAATCGCGCACGAAGGCGGCTTCCGGTTCCGCCAGAACGCGCTGGAAAAATTGGCGCGCCGTGTCGTTGATTTCGAACAACAACCGAGAGCGACCGCCGGTTTCCGCCTGATCGGTGATGGTGACGCCGACCCGTGCGCCCAGGCGGACCAGGGCTTCTCGGAAGTCCACCCGGTCGGCCTTCATCACGAAGGAAAAGGCGTCGCCACCCTCGGCGCAGGCGCCAAAGCAGCGCCAGGACTGGCGGTCAGGGAACACGAAAAATGACGGCGTCCTCTCCTGGTGGAAAGGGCAATTCGCCTTGAAGGAGCTGCCAGCCCTCTGCAACTGAACGTAACCGCCGACCAATTCGACGATGTCCAGCCGGCTTTTTACGTCATCAAGTTGCGTCATAGGAAAGCAAATTACCACAAAGACAATTCGCCAAACCTATTTTACCACAAAACCATCGACTTGCGCACCGCCGGGTTCCGGTCAAGCAAATGAGCGGGAACCGTAGCCAGGGCTAACCACATGGTTTGATCACGGGTCACGAGTCAGGTTCGTAGGTGACCGTGACAACCCTTTCGGTCACTTCGCCGCCCCGGGATGCCACCACCCGAATGGCGTTCACGCCGGGCCGAAGCAGCAGGTTGGCTGCCCATTGGCCGGTGGGATCGGGCAGCGCCGGGATCAGGTCGTTTATCACCACTTCAGCGTCGGGCGCAATGACACCGGTCACGGTCAGGAGGCGGTTGCTTACCATAGACCTGTCGGGAGGATCCGTGATGGTCAAGGTCAGCTCTTCCTGAGAGCCCACGTAATCGACCTGTAGGAACCGGCGTTGCTGTCGTGAGGATGAGCTGTGGTACCCGATCACCTCGATCACGTTTGTCCCTTCGGCCAACGGCACCATGCCAGCATAGTTTCCGTCGCCGTCCGCCTGAACCCTGACGTCGCGCTCGGGAAATGCGCTGCTGGAATAGATGAGCTCAACGATTGACCAGGGCAGCGTGGATCCCGAAACGACTGTCACCGGTGGGCCGTAGATGGTGGCCATATCCGCTGGCTCGCGCACCTCCAAAAAATGAGGTCGCGGCGTGGGCGTAGGTTGGGGCCGGGTCGGGGTGGGCCTCGGCGTAGGCGTAGGCGTGGGGACCGGCGTAGAAGGCGGAGTTGGCGTCGGCAGGACCGTAGGGGTGAGAGTGGGCGGCAGGGTGGGCGTAGCGGTTATCACGATGGGCGTGGGCGGCGCCTGAGTCGGGGTGGCTGTGGGCTGAGGCCGTTCTGTCCGGTAAGGAACGGCCGGCAGACCCGGCAAATTCGATAGCCAAAGCGCAAGGAACAAGACCACCAGCAGGACTGCGGCGGTGATGGCTACGATCTGCTGCCGCAATGTACGACGGTCCGAAGCAGAAGGAAGGTCGCTAGGCGTCGGGAGCGCCGACGGGAAGCGTCAGCGTGAACACCGTGTGCGGCCCGTCCGGCGTCGCCAGCGTCGAATCCACGGTGAGGTCGCCACCGTACCGGAGGGCCAGGGTGCGGCTGATGTACAGGCCCAGGCCGGACGAGGTCTTTTCTTCGCTGCGGCCCAGCTGCGGCGTCCATCCGCGGTCGAAGAGGTGCGCTCGATAATGAACCGGGATGCCGGGACCGTCATCGGCCACGCGCACCTGAAAGTTGTTGGAATCGCGGGTGACCGTGATTTCGATATAGTCCCCGCCGTAGCGGAGCGCGTTGTCCACCAGGTTGGCGATGATGTGTTCCAGGGCGGCGGCGTCGGAATAGACGAGGCCGAAATCCTCGGGTTCCGACCACCAGGCGATGTCCTTGCCCTGCTCGGCGGCCTGACCGGTGTAACGCTCCACGATGCGGCTGACAACGGCCGAAGGTTCCACCGGATAACGCTCTATGGGAGCGTCCGGCGTTTCCAGATTGATCATGACCTGGATGTTGCCCATCATGAGCCGGAATGACGGCGCCTGCTCTTCGATCTCGTCCAGGAGCTCGTGGATGCTGGCCGAAACGTCCTCGCCGGTGGCCGCCAGCACGCCGCGAACCTCGCGGCACTTGCCGAGGATGCGGCGCATGGGGCGGCCCAGGTCGTGCTGGAAGGTCTCGAAGTGCTGCTCGGTGAGCCGGCTCCAGTCGTCGGCGCCGTTGCGGCCGTTGGCGTGACGGTGCCGCATGCTTGAGACGACGTAGACGCTCACGGCAAGGGCCAGCCCGAGGACCACCCCGGCGACGCCGATGTAGGACAGCGGCTCTATAGTCCAGGGCTCAGGGAACAATTGGGCCGGATCCAGGAACAGCGAAGCGATCATCAGGCCCAGCCCCAAGACGGCCAGCGAGATGCCAACCATGGCGGGCCACGGGTGGAAAGAGAGTCTTCGTCGCGTCAGGACTGCCATGGGTCGCTCTACTCGCGCGGGGGCAGAAGTCGGTAGCCGCGGTCCCGCACGCTGATGATGAAATCGTTGGCGCCCAACGACACGCCCAAGGCCCGGCCCAGGGACACCTTGATCTCGCGGACGCGAACCCGCAACGAGGCGCGGGTGTCGTCGCCCTCCAGATAGCGTTCCAGGCGGTCGAAGGGGACCATGTTTCCCGGGCTGCGATACCAGGCTTCGGCCAGTTCGCGCAGGATGTCAAACCGGCGGCCGGAAACATCCGGCACCGGCACGACCTGACCGTTTTCATCGCGCACCAACACGGAGCGCGCGTCCGCATCGATGATGATGCGGCTGCCCACAGCGATGGAGCGAGGCTCGGCGCCCACCAGCCGCCGGATGCGCAGCGCGACTTCCTCGGGTGAAGCGAGCTTGTCGATGAACTCGACGGGCGCTTCGACCTGGAGCGCGCTGCGGGCTACGGTGTCGCGCTCGACCCCCTGGCTGTATTGGGTGAACATGAGGACGGGGAGGCGGGGGTGCTGCCCGACGATCCGCTTCAGGATGTCCAGGCCCTTGAACTGGTCGTCGCGGTGCTCGCCGAGGCGGACGTCCAGGATCACGCCGTCCGGCAGATGCTGGTCGAGGGCGTCCAACGCAGCCCACATCATGTCGTCGGCGGAGCCGTGCTCGTCCTTGCCGACGACCGTGGTGCCCCAGCCTTCATCTTCCAGGCGGCGGCACACCGCGCGCACGATGGCGGACGTCGCTTCATCGTCGACGATGAGTATGTTGCCGGCGCGGGGGGACATGGCGCTCGCGGGTTACCGGGCCGGCCGGCTGCGGTGGCGGAACACGTCGGCCAGGGGGATGGCCAGGCCGGGCAGCAGGGGCGTGGTCAGCGTATCGTCGGCGGTCAGTACGGCCCGCTCCACGTACTGGCCGTTCCGCAATTCCAGTTGCTGCACGGTTTGGTGGAGTTCGTCCATTATCCAGTACTCGGGGATGCCGGCCTCCTCGTACACCTGACGCTTCCATACCAAGTCACGGTGTCGACTGTCATCGGAGATGATTTCCACCACGATATCCGGCTCGACCTCAACACAGCCGTCCACTATGGGGTGCTCGTGTCCTTGCAGCGTAACCGTAAGATCAGCCATCATAATTCGCTGCAAATCCCGCGACAGAACGAGAATATCTCTCTGCCACACTTCGCCCTGCGGTTCCGAAAAGCCGTCGAGATACTGCCAGAGCCGGAAAAGCAATTGGCCCAAGACGAACTGGTGGCTAACCCGGGCGAACTCCGCTATGTAGAGTTTGCCGTCGTCCAGTTCAATCGTGCGCTTATCATCCGGTTCCGGCAACTCCAACTCCAGATACTCGGCGACGGACATCGGCGTACCCATCAGCGATTGCACCAGCGGCGATGGCGTTAGCAGCGACATAGCGATACCCCGGTCAACCCGTTGTTCCATTGGTGCGTTGGCATCTACCCCGCCGGCGGGCGGCGGTGGCGGAATATGTTGGACAGCGGTATCGCCAGCCCCGGGAGCAGCGGAGTGGTCAGTGTATCACCTACCGACAGCATCGCCCGTTCCACATACACGCCGTCCCGCAACTCCAGTAGCAGCGCCGTTGCGGCCCGCCAGTCAAAGATCCAGTATTCCGGGATGCCGGCTTCGGCGTACACCTGTCGCTTGCGCACCAAATCCCGGTTGGGGTCTGATGACAGTACCTCCACTACAATGTCCGGTATGCCCTCAACGACCATCCGCTCCATATCAACGGTCGCGCCGCCCCGCAGGATTATGGTCAAATCGGGGACAAACAGCCGAGGCAGTTCTGATGGTACGGAGATAGTCAAATCGTACCAAGCCTCCAGCGGCGGCTCCGCAAAGCCATCGCGGTAGAGCTTAAAATTGTGTTGCAGCTCGCCTTGTACGAACAGGTGTCCGGCTCTTGGTCTGGGCATGATGTAGAGCACTCCGTCGTCCAGCTCCATCTTGAGCTTGTCATCGGGTTCGGGGAGCTCCAGCTCCAGGAACTCGGCGACGGATACGCGCATCCCGGTGTGGGGTTTGGTGGGCGTGGTCATGGTTTCGCCTCTCGTATGAAAACTATTATAAAGCCGATTTCCGGCGGCCGTCGTACCTGAGTCAGCGCGGTATGTCATATATTTGGCATACAATGGTTGACCCGTTATTGCGGGCCCTTGGGAATTCGCCCCGCGAATGGAGCAAAGGAGCGCCATGCAGAGCACCACGCACACCAATACCCATAACGCTGGAACCGTAGCAGCGACACTGGGGCGTCGCTGGCCGGTATTGGCGTTGGGGATTTGCGCGCTGCTGGCACTGGCGGTTCTGGCTATCAGTGCAGAGCCGGCGGGAGCGGCGCCGGCGGGTCAGACCCCGACCAATGGGCAACCGGCATTCTCAGATGAAACCGCAACCCGTACGGTGCCCGAGAACAGCCCAGCAACTACTCCGGTAGGTGATCCTCTACCTGCGGCTACGGATCCCGATGGAGATCCGCTTGTATACACGCTCGACGGCCAGGATAAGGATAACTTCCAAATTAAACGCAATACCCTGCAAATTTTCCCGGCTGAAGCCACAACGCTGGACTACGAAACCAAGTCATCGTATGAAGTGGAAGTCCGAGTTACGGATAGCAAAGACGATAATGGCAACCCTGATGGCGTTCTTGTGATTGATGACCAGGTTCGCATTACTATCAATGTAACCGACGTGGATGAGCCGCCGCTCCAACCAGCCTCCCCAACCGTCAGCGCTGCAAGCACCGACGCCGACACTACGCTTGCAATAAGCTGGACTGCTCCCGCCAATACCGGGCCTGCAATCAGCGATTACGACGTGCAATACCGCGCTGGCAATAGCGGCACTTTCACGGATGCGGGCTACAACGGCACCGACACTTCAACCACCATCTCCGGCCTCCAGCCCAACACTGACTATGAGGTACGGGTGCGCGCCAGCAACGATGAAGGGACTGGCGACTGGTCGGACTCCAGCACGGGCCAGACAACCAGTTCTACTCCCGCCTGCGAAAGGTTGGATGTCGACCAGGACGAAGAGACTACCCCCGGCGCGACCGTTGACCTTACACTGCGGTTCACGCCCAGTGGCTGCGACCCCACCGGCGACGGCGACTTGCAGGACCAAATCACCATCACCCTCTCGGAGGAGATTGCCATTCCCTCCGGGTTCGATGAGGATGATGTCTCCCTGCGCGCGGCGCGGCGATTCGAACTGCGTTGGGCCGAAGCCGATGAATACGACGACGTACCCCACGAAATCCTCCTGCCGGGCTGTAACGAGTGGGAATCCGGCTCGGATGATGACGTTTGCGACGAAACCGGCTTTCCGGTGAGCATCGAGCTCAAAAATTTGAGACTGCCCAACGTCCCTGCTGATTCCGATGATCCCTACGAAGTAACCATTCAATGGGATAGCGGAGAGCCATTTGATGATGTGATTGGCGTGGATGCGACGCTGGAAGTGGACGGTGACGACGAGGTCGGATACGGCGAAACCATACGGTTCGAGGGGTTGGGTTTCAGCGATCGTCTCACCGTTAACCTTTACGCCACTCGCAGCAGCGGTTCCGCGGACTGCTCAACGGCCGGCGGCGGCAGCGGTTGGACGAGCATCGGTTCCGCCGACGTGGGTTCCAACCACCGCTTCCGGGCTGACGTGGAGGTCGTTTCGAGCCTGTTTCGGTCCGCCGGCAGGCATCAGATTTGCGCTCGGGACGGCGGCGGCGTCTTCAATAACACGTCCCTGCCTGTCATCATAACGGCCGGCCTGGAGGTGGCGGGCAGCTCCGAGGTATCCCCCGGCGGCGAGGTCACCCTCCGCATCGTGGGCCGGAGTGGTTCCGGGGTGCACGAGGTGCTGGTCGCCGGTCAGACCCTCAATAACAGGGAATGGAGCCAGTCAGGCGATACCCTGCGCGTGACCCTGCCGCCGCGACACAGCGGTCGGGTCACCATCGCGGCGCGGCTGGACGGCAGTTCCGAACTGGTTACCGTCAACGTCACCATTCGGGACGCTGACCTTTCGGTCCGGCCGGACCGCGGCCTTGGCCTGGGTGAGCAGTTCCTGGTCAACTCCAACAACCTGGCCGGCGATAGGGTCTGCGAGGTGACGCTGGGCGGCATCCCGCTGGCTTTCCTTGACGACGACCAGGGCGACGTCCGCTCCGGGTCCGGGAATGATTGCCCCGAAGTGATCCGGGGCGGACGTTTCACCGCCACGGCTGCCCTGGTGAACGACAATGGCGATGTCAACAGCGACCTCATCAACAAGCTGCTGGAATCCGACGGCGAGGAAAAGCTGGAGATTACCGACAGTGAAGGCGTCAGGGCCTCGGCCACCGTCAGGGTGGCCAAGCCCACGTTGACCGTTGTGCCGGACGAAGGCGAGGTGTCCCCCCGTGACGTCATCGTTTTCCGCGGCGAGAACTTCCCGGTGGACCAGCGTTATTACAATCCTCCCGCTATCACTTTGGAAATCAACGGCCGCATAGTGGCGAGCGAGTACACCGACAGCAGCGGCTCCTGGGACTATGAATACCGCGTTACCTCAAGAGCGGAAGGCGGCGAAAGCATTCGCCCGCTGGTCAGAATTGGCGGCTATCCGCTGTACGACCTGACGCTGGACCTGGACCTTGTGGTGACGCCGGGCAGCATAGAGGCCAACCCCGAGGCGGTGCGCATCGGGGAGCCCATCACCGTAAGGTTGTTTGGACTGGAGCGGTTCATTGGCGGTTACTCGGTGCAGATCCGCGGCGGACCCAGTCTGGCGTTCGACGGCAGATCCAGCTTCACCTCCAACGGGTCGGGCGAGTTCGAGGGTGTCACCGTGATACCCGTGGACTACCATCGGGATTTGGTCCCGCAACGAGACCACACAATCACGCTGCAGGTGTACCAGAGCCGCGACCGATTGCCCGGCGTGGTGGAAACCGTAACGCTGCGACCGGAACGGTACGTGCCGCCCACGTTCGCCCCCGATGCTCCGGCCGTCGCTGCGGTTGCCGCCGACGGGCCTTTCGGTCTCACCGTAACCTGGGCAGAACCGGCCGACGACGGCGGCGCTCCCATCACTGACTACGACGTTGAGTACAGCGTCGCCGGCAGCAGAGTTTACGCCGACGCGGGCTACGGCAGGGCCGGCACCAGCCATACCTTCACCGGCCTCGCCCAGGGCACTGAGTATCAGGTGCGGGTGCGCGCCAACAATGCCGCGGGGAGGAGCGAATGGTCAAGGCCGGCTACCGGGGCCACCGAGCAGCTGATCGCCAGCATCGAAACGGCGCCGGACACCTTGTCCGTCGTGGCCGGGGAACCGGCCAGGTTCCGTATCACCCTCTCCCATACCGCGGATGTCATCGTCAGACTGACCCACGAGACTGACGGAGGTTTCGCACCCGACGGCAGCAGCGAGTGCGTGATAACCGCCGGCAGCACCTGCGAATACTCCGTAGCGACATCGGAGAGCCAGGATAGTGATTCCGGTTCGCTGACCGTGAGCATCTCACCCGCGGCGGAGTACGCCGTTAGAACGTCATCCGCACGGGTCACCATACAGAACCCGGCGCCGACTCCCACGCCGGTTCCGCCCACGCCGACACCGACGCCGGAACCCACGGCGACCCCGGAGCCCACCGCCACTCCGATCCCGCCGCCTCCGACCATCGACCAGGGAGCCCTGACTTCCACCATCGTGGCGGCGGTGGCAACCGGGGACAGCGAAACCCGGGACCGGCCGGTGGCTGAAGAGGAACCGAGCGGCGGGGGCCTGAGCGGCCTGGCCATCGCGCTGATAGTGATCGTGGTGTTGATCGTCCTCGCCGTGGCCGGAGCAGTGATTGCCCTGGTGATGCGGCGGCGCGGAGGCGGTGGCGGAAACGGCGGCGGCGGAGGCGATCCGGCCCCGGACGCGTAGCAACAAAAAGGAGGCGGGTTTCGGACCCGCCTCCATCGATAAGCTACAACCGTCATACCGGCGCAAGCCGGTATACAGGAAATCCTCCCCTTGCTCACAATGCCCGGTGCATGGACTTTCTGGGTTCCTGCTTTCGCAGGAACGACGGTGTTTTTCAGTTTTTCAACAGGCTCTACGAGTCTTTGGTCAGGTTGGTCAGGAACTCGCTGTTGGAGCGGGTGCGGGCGAGACGCTCAAGAACGCGCTTGGTGGCGTCGCCCATGTTGGCCTGGTCGCCGCCGGAGGCCAGCGTTACCATGCGTCGCAGCAGCCAGATCTGGGGCATGGCTTCGGAGTCGTAGAGCAGCTCTTCCCGGCGGGTTCCGCTGCGCACCACGTCGATGGCGGGGAAATAGCGCTGGTCGGCGAGCCGGCGGTCCAGGTGCAGTTCCATGTTGCCGGTGCCCTTGAACTCCTCGTAGATCACCTCGTCCATGCGGCTGCCGGTGTCGAGGAGGCAGGTTGCGATTATGGTAAGCGAACCGCCCTCTTCGAGGTTGCGAGCGGCGCCGATGAACCGCTTGGCCGGGTACAGGGCGGCCGGGTCGATGCCGCCGGACAGCGTGCGGCCGGAGGTGGGCAGGGCCAGGTTGTAGGCGCGGGTCAGGCGGGTGATGCTGTCGAGCAGGATGACCACGTCGCGTCCGCTTTCGGTCATGCGCTTGGCGCGTTCCACGGCGAGTTCGGCGACCCGGCACTGCTCTTCCACCGACTCGTCGAAAGTCGAGGCGAATACGTCGCCCTTGACGGCGCGGCGCATCTCGGTGACTTCTTCAGGGCGCTCGCCGATGAGCACCACCATCAGGATCACGTCGGGCCGGTTCTCGGTTATCGCTGCGGCGATCTGGCGCAAGACCGTGGTCTTGCCGGCCTTGGGCGGAGATACCACCAGGCCGCGCTGGCCCAACCCGATGGGGGCGAAAAGGTCGATCATGCGCGAGGACAGTCCGCCCTGGGGGTGCTCCAGAACGATGTGGTCGTCCGGGAAGATGGGCGTCAGCGACTCGAAGATCCGGCGCGAGGCCGGCTTCTGGTCCTCCGGGTCCAGCAGATTGATGCTGGTAGCCCGGGTCAGTCCGTAGCGGCGCTCCCCTTCTTTCGGGGGCCGCACCAACCCGGTGACCGTGTCGCCGGTCTTGAGGTTGAACCGGCGAATCTGCGACTGCCCCACGAACACGTCACCAGACACCGGCGGATATTGCAGCGAGCGCAGCAGTCCGTGGCCGGCGTCCATCACTTCAAGGATGCCGGACGCGGTCAACAGGTTCCGGTTGGCGGCGGAGTGTCGGACGCGGTTCAGCAGGGCGTCCCGACCCAGGTCAGCAAGGGACCCGTCATCCCTGAGGCCCACGTCCGGGGCCAGTGCGAGGAGTTCCTCGTGGGACATGGTGCTGAGTTCGGCGATGTCGACGTAGCGTCCGGGGTGAGAACCGTTGGAGTGCGGCTGACCACCGTCCGCTGCGTCGTCAGCCGGAACAGGGTCCGCCAGAGCGACGCCGGGGTCGTCGTTGGCCGGGGGGCGCCGGCGTCGTCGGGGAGCGGTCGGGGTGCCAGTGCGAGCGCGGACCATCTTGTCAGCCTCCGGATACTTGCTGCCAGTCCTGAAGGAATCGCGACAGGCCGGCGTCGGTGAGGGGGTGTTTTATCATTTGCGTCAATACGTTGTAGGGTATGGTGGCGATATCGGCGCCGGCAGCAGCGGCGGTCACGCAATGCCGGGCGCCCCGGATGCTGGCGGCCATCACCTTGGTTTCCACGGCCTGCTGGCGGTATACGGCAACAATGTCCTCCACGAGAGCCATGCCGTCCTGCCCGATGTCGTCGAGTCGGCCGACGAAGGGACTGACCACGGTGCTACCGGCGTTGGCGCCCAGGAGCGCCTGGTTGACCGTGAAAACCAGCGTTTGGTTGATCTGTATTCCATCCCGGGCCAGAACGCTGATGGCCTTGAAACCTTCCTCGGTGCTGGGAATCTTGACCCAGGGATTGGGGATCCATTCCGCGATGTCGCGGCCCTCGGCAATCATGCCCGGAGCGTCCGTGCTAACCACTTCGACGGAGATTGGCCCGTCGACGATATCGGCGATCTCCTGGACCGCCGCCCGGTATCCGGCCGCGCCGCCGATGCCTTCCTTGGCAGCCAGTGAGGGGTTGGTGGTGACCCCGGAAATAACGCCCAGTTCGGCGCCCATGCGAATTTCGTCGATATTGGCGGTGTCCAAAAACAGTTTCATCGCGCATCCTCCTCGTGCCCGGGAGAAAGTCTTTTGCCGGTTCAAGGCCGGCGGCTGACCGCTGTTGCGGATAAACGGCCGCCGGGGCGTTCGGCTCCGTGCCGAGTTTTAGAGTTCAGGATCAACGAACCGGCCCGAGCCGGAACGTGGGTTGCGTGTTAATTTGCAGGCTTTCGGCCTGCGGAGACGGTTAGTCCGCGGAGAATGACCATCCGCCGGCTCGCCGGAAAGGCAGCTGTCTTCCTTCTCGTACCGTTTGGTGTGCCTGTTCGATGAGCGCACTGAACAATGGATGGGGGCGGTTAGGGCGAGACTGGAACTCGGGGTGGAACTGCACGCCTACCATGAAAGGATGGTCCGGCACTTCGGTGGCTTCGACCAATTCGCCGTCGGGAGACAACCCGCTCATGACCATACCCGATGCTTCGAGGTGTTCCCGGTAGGTGTTGTTCACCTCATACCGATGCCGGTGGCGCTCCCTGATCTCGGGGCGGGCGTAGGCGGCGGCGGTCCTGGTGTTGCTTTGAGGTTGGCACGGGTAGTGCCCCAGGCGCATGGTGCCGCCCAGATCGGTGATGCTGCGCTGTCCGTGCATTATGTCGATCACCGGATGCTCGCAGTCTGGGTCAAGCTCCGACGAGTTGGCCTGTTTGAGGCCGGTGACGTCCCGCGCCCAGTCGATTACCATCACCTGCATGCCCAGGCACAAGCCCAGGTAGGGCACGTGCTTGTTCCTGGCGTAGCGGCTGGTGTCGATCATCCCCTCCACTCCCCGGGAGCCGAATCCGCCCGGCACCACGATGCCGGAGACATCGTTCAAGTGGACATCCGGTCCGTCTCGCTCGACGGCTTCCGAATGGACCCAGCGTACGTCCGCCCGCAGGCCGCAGGACGCGGCGGCGTGTCGTAATGCTTCGCGTACTGACATGTAAGAGTCGGGGTATTCCACGTATTTTCCCACCACCGCGATGGGAACCGCGCCGGTGGCGCCGTTCATCTGGTCTACTAGAGTGCTCCACTCGTCCAGGTGGGTTTCTCCGTTCAGGCCGAGCGATTCCGAGAGGCAGCGTCCCACGCCAAAGTGGTCCATCACCAGCGGCACTTCGTAGACATTGTTCACCGTGGGCATGGGGAACACCGCTTCGGTGGCCACATCGCAAAACAGGGACAGCTTTTCCCGGATGCCGGGGGTGATATCGGCATCGGAGCGGCATACCAACGCGTCCGGTTGTATTCCAATGCTCCGCAATTCCTTTACGCTGTGTTGGGTGGGTTTAGTTTTGAGCTCTTCGGAGGCCGAGATGTAGGGGAGCAGGGTCAGGTGCATGTAGAAGACATTGTTGCGCCCCACGGCGTTTCGCATCTGCCGTATCGCTTCCAGGAACGGGAGTCCTTCGATGTCGCCCACGGTGCCGCCCACCTCGACCACCACCACATCCGCGTTGGATTTGTCCGCCAGGCTGATGAGGCGATCCTTGATTTCGTTGGTCAGGTGCGGCACCGTCTGAATGGTGCCGCCGAGGAAGTCGCCCCGCCGTTCCCGGGTGATCAGTTCGAGGTAGGTCTGCCCCGCGGTAACGTTGCTGTCCCGGGTCAACTCGACGTCAATAAACCTCTCGTAGTGTCCGAGGTCCAGATCGGTTTCGCCGCCGTCCTTGGTTACGAATACTTCCCCATGCTGGTATGGGGACATGGTTCCGGGGTCGACGTTGAGGTAAGGATCGAGTTTGATTACGGTTACGGAGAGCCCCTGGCTCTTCAAGATGCGCCCGATAGAAGCGACGCAGATCCCTTTGCCGATGGAGCTGACCACTCCCCCGGTCACGAAGATGTACTTAGCGGCCATACGGACTACAGCCGGCCCTACGCCGCACGTTAATCAGGATCACTTCTCTGGCCCTGTAGGACAATCGTGGTCCTCTCGTCGGAACCTATGGTCTTGCCTGATCGGGAACTGCGCCGGCACTCATCAAGAACCTCTAGCCGGCTTGCCAAGGTCGGTCCGCATCGGGACGTCAGTAGTAGGTAGGAAATGATACCTTTGGCACGAACATCCTACACGCCGAGGTTGTGAGCGTCAAGCGGGCGGGAGAGTAGAATCCGCTAATTTGCCCACCTGGCAGGCAGTTTAGAAGCCACAATGACCGCGAATCCGACGATGGATTCATTGCAGCGTTCCTGAGAGAACCCAAGGCGTGACCACCCGCAACGCGACTCTACGCGCTAAGGCTGAGCTCGGTGAGAGCAGTTGCCACGGTATCCCCGATATCCGCCGGAGTGGGAATAATGCGCGCCCCGGCCCGTTCCAGGGCGCGGATTTTCGACTCGGCGGTGGCCGACTCGCCGGTGATGATCGCTCCGGCGTGGCCCATGCGTTTGCCGGACGGCGCGGTGGCGCCCACGATCAGTGAGCATACCGGTTTCGTGAACTCGGACGAACCGATGAATTCGGCGGCTTGCTGCTCCATGTTGCCGCCGATTTCGCCGATGAACACCACAAGGTCGGTGTCGGGGTCATCGTTATAGAGGCTGAGAATCTCGACGAAACTGCTGCCGATTATCGGGTCGCCGCCAATTCCGACGCACGACGACTGGCCGATTCCCTGCCCGGTGAGCTGGCCGACGGCTTCATAAGTCAAAGTGCCGCTGCGGGATACGACGCCCACCCGGCCGGGCATGTGAATGTTCCCGGGCATAATGCCCACTTTGCAGCGCGCTCCCGGGTTGATCATACCCGGGCAATTGGGGCCAATCAGGCGGACTGGGTTCGCATGGACGTACCGGTACAGGCCGACCATGTCGTGCACCGGAATCCCCTCGGTGATGCAAGCGATGAGGGGTATCCCCGCGTCTACCGATTCGGCAATGGCATCCGGAGCGAAAGGAGGAGGCACGAAGATCAGCGACACGTTGGCCTGGGTGGCGGCGACGGCCTCATCTACGGAGTCGAACACCGGGATCGCGTCGTCGAACAGCTGGCCGCCTCTGCCGGGCGTCACGCCGGCCACCAGCTGAGTGCCGTATTCCCGGCAGGCTCGGGCGTGGAAACTGCCCTCGCGACCTGTGATGCCCTGCACCAACACCCGGGACTGCTCGTTGAGAAGAATTCCCATGAGCCTACGCGTCCGCCTGGATGTTGGAAAGCGCTGCCGTAACTTCCGTCAGCGTGTCCGCGAAAGTCACGTTCAGGCCGGAGCCGGCGAGGATGGATTTTCCCTCGTCCAAGTTGGTGCCCAGCATCCGCACGACCAGCGGCTGTTGGGCCTGGTGTTCCTGGTAGGCCATGGTGATGCCACGGGCCGCGACGTCGCAGCGCAAGATGCCGCCAAAGACGTTGACCAACACGCGGCTGACTTTCGGGTCGGAGAGGATGATGCCTACTGCCTTTGCCACCTTTTCCTCGGTGGCTCCTCCGCCGACGTCCAGGAAGTTGGCGGGCGCGGCGCCGGCGGCATTGGCAACATCCAGCGTGGCCATGGCCAGGCCGGCCCCGTTGACCAGGCATCCCACGGACCCGTCGAGGCTCACGTAGGCGATGTCGTCGTCAGCGGCTTCGGCTTCCAGGGGGTCTTCCTGGTTGCGGTCGCGCAACTGCTGCAGGTCCGCGTGACGAAACAGCGCGTCGTCCTCGACGTCCATCTTGGCGTCGAGGGCCATGATCGAACCTTCACTGGTGACAATCAGCGGATTCACCTCTACCAGGGAGCAATCATTATCCACGAAGATGCGGTAGAGAGTGGCGAGCACTCCGGCAGCGTCGCGCAGCGCGGAATTGGCCAAACCGAGGCGCGTCGCCATCCGTCGACACTGGTACGGCATCAGCCCGAGCACGGGGTCGACTACTTCGGTGATGATGGCGTCGGGGTTCTCCGCCGCCAACTGTTCGATGGAGGTTCCGCCGCCGGCGCTGGCGATCACGACCGGGCCCCGGTGGTCCCGGTCCATAGTCACTGCCACGTACATCTCGCCGCCGATGTCGGCCAACGCCTCGACCAGCACGGATTCTACCGGCACGCCGCCGGCGTCGGTCTGGTTGGTAACCAGCCGGGAACCCAGCAAATCAGCGGCAAAACTGCGGGCTTCATCGGGGCTGCTGACCACCTTGACACCACCGGCGAGACCGCGGCCGCCGGCGTGGACCTGAGCTTTAACGGCGGCCCGTCCGCCGAATGACGCGGTGGTGGCGGCCGCTTCGTCCGCAGTGTACGCCAAACTACCATCGGGCACTGCAATACCGTAGCGCGCGAATATTGCTTTGGCTTGATACTCGTGGAGTTTCATGGCGTGAATCATTGTGCCGCAAGTATGGGCGGGCGTCAACGCGCAGCGGGCGGCGAACCTCGCGCGGACGGCCGGCGTCTTCGGCTATGAATGGGCGGCCGGATGGTTATGGTATGGTATTAGCGGCACAGTATTCGGAATCCGTTACAGTCTGTCAGCTCGGTGAAAGCGGGCGGGTGGAACCGGATTGCCGAACTTCTGCGAAACCTACATAACGGTTGAGGTGTTTCACCAATGGTTGCTCACACGGAGCGCATGGTGCCCGTTCGCGGCGGGATGTTCAACGTCCAGCTCGCAGAAGGCGGTTCCGGCGACGCGCTGATCTACCTGCACGGAGCCGGCGGATACGTCGGCTGGCCGGACTTCCTGGATCGGTTGGCGGAGGACTACCACGTCTACGCGCCGGCGCATCCCGGCGTCGCCAAGTCCACCGGCCTCAACCACCTCGACGATCTCTGGGACCTGGTGCAGTTCTTTGAAGAGTTTCTCGATGCTCTGGGGATCGAGCGCTGCCACTTGATCGGGCATTCGTACGGTGGGTTCTGCGCCGCTGAGCTGGCGGCTCATCGTCCCGACCGCATCTCGCGGCTGGTGTTGGTGAACTCGTTGGGATTATGGTTGGAGGAGAAGCCGGTAGCTGACTTTTTCATCCTGACCCCCGACGAACGGCGCGAGATGCTCTGGCACGATTCCGAAGGGGAACTGGCCCACGCGTACGTGGCGCAACCCACCGAACCCGAGGCCCGATTGGAGCACACGCTGGACCGCATTCAGACCCTGCAATCGGTCGCCAAGTTCACCTGGCCGATCCCGGAACGCGGCCTGACCAAGCGGGCCCATCGCATCATTATGCCCACGCTGATCGTCTGGGGTGATTCCGATCAGGTGATACCCCCGGAGTACGGGGAGGCGTTCCGGGACCTGCTGCCCAACGCCACGTTGACCGTCATCCCGCAGTGCGGGCACATACCGCAGGTAGAGCGCCCCGAGGCGTTCTTTGACACCGTCCTCGGGTTCCTCCACGACTGAACGCCGGCCAGTAACCAGGCCCTCATCGCCCTCTGGCTACCAACACGGAGTACCAACATGGCCGTCAGCACCGCCTTGCAGGAGGCGTTCAACCGCCACATTAACGCCGAGTTCTACTCGTCGTATCTCTACCTGTCGATGTCCACGTTTTGCGATTCCATCGACCTGCCCGGTTTCGCCCACTGGATGCGCATCCAGAGCCAGGAGGAATACGACCACGCCATGCGGTTCCTGACCTACATAGAGGACCGTGACGGGCGGGTAACCCTGCTGCCCATCGAGCAGCCCCCCATAGAGTTCGATTCCGTGGAAGACGTGATGCGCCAAACCCTTGAACACGAGCAGCACGTTTCGCAGTTGATCAATAAACTGTACTCGGTTGCTGCCGAGTCTGCCGACTTCGCCAGCCAGGTAATGCTGCAGTGGTTCGTGAACGAGCAGGTTGAAGAAGAGAAAACGGCCCGCGATGTGATTGCCTCCCTGGACAAGGTGGCCGGTCGCAGCGACGCCTTGTTGCTGCTGGACCGCGAGATGGGAGCACGCACCCTGGCGCCAGCGGCCGCCTGATGGACAGGGAGGTCACCGAATGACTCTCAACGAATTCATCGTCGATGCTCTCGACAAGGAAAACGGCTTCCTGATGGACGCCCTGGACGGGTTGGGTCCGGAGGAACTCGTTTGGCAGCCGGCGGCCGATGCCAACTCGATTGGTTGGATCCTCTGGCATATGGTCCGGGTCGAGGACATGTGGATCCAGTTCTTCGCCCAGTTCCAGACGGAATTGTGGGAGACCGAAGGTTGGCACGAGAAATTCGGCCTCCCTACCCGTGACAATGGCTTCGGTCATACCGCCGAGCAGGTGAACAACTTTCCCAGTGTGGATCTGGACGAGTTCCTCCGCTACCGTGCGTCGGTGCGGCAGGCCACGCTGGTGTATCTGGACACGCTGACCCCGGATGACATGGAACGGGTACCGCGCGAACGACGCCCGGAGATGTCGCTGGGCGCCATGTTCCGCCAGATCATCGGTGAGATGTACCAGCACGTCGGTCATATCGCCTACCTGCGAGGATTGCAGGGCAAATGATGCCGGCGAGCCGTCGCCACGTTGTTGTGGCCGGCGCTGCCATCTCAATACTGCTGGCGCTTGGGTTGGTTCTGGCCGCTTGCACTGAACGGATGCCGGCTCCCGGCGTGGATGAGAGGGCAACGGATCCTACGGCTGTAGATTCCCGTGCTATCGAACCTGAGGATAGCGACGGAGCAATTCGCACGTCATCCCGGGTTCAGGAGATCAACGTGGGCCCGGCCCGCCGGGAGTGCTATGGGCCGTTTCGCCGCATGTGCCTGATCGTGGACGGCGGTTTCTTCTACGATGAGATAGATGGGTTCACCCACGAGCCGGGGTACGAGTACCGCCTGCGTATCGAGCGATACGATGCGTTCCCAGGACAAAAGGAGCCGCCCCAAGATGCAGGCAGGTACGGTTATCGCCTGCTGGAAGTGCTTTCAAAAACCCGCGCCTCCGGCTCGGTTCAGGAGGCAACGGTTGCGCCAACTCGGGTGCAATGCCCCAAGTCCGATGAGCGATGCCTGTTGGTGGATGGCCGGCCCATTCGCGATTCTATTGACGGTTTCGACTACCGGCCCGGCTTCGAGTACCGCATTCGGCTCGAACAATTTGACGGCGGATTACGCAGATTGCTGGAAGTCGCCGAGCAGATCCCGGCGCATGCCGAGGTCGTGGAAATCACGGTTGGGCCGTGGCGCGTCGGGTGTTACGAGGACGCCCCGATCACGGCCGCGTGCATTGTGGTGAACGGGGAACCCTACTACGGCGTGATTGAGGAGTTCCCACGGGGCCACGGGTTCGAATACCGTCTACGCGTGGACCAGTATGACCTGTTCCCGGACGGCGCCGAGCCGCCACCGGAGCTCCCTAAATACGGGTACCGGCTGGTATCGGTTGTGTCCGAGATGCCGGCCTCGAGCCCGCCGGCCACAAACTAGGCGCCCAATTCACTCCGCCGAGCTAGTCGACGCAACCCTTCTTCCAGCGCAACCCAGGGCAGCAACGCGCACTTGACGCGCACCGGGTATTGTCGAACCACTTCCAGCGCCTCCAGTTCGCCGAGCTCGGACAAAGCCACTGGGGGCAGCGGCTTGCCTTGCATCAAGTCTCGGAACAACTGCGACAGGTCGGCGGCCTGCTCCACGGTGCGGCCGTGCACGTTGTCGGCCAGCAGCGATGCCGATGCCTGGATGATGCTGCATCCCTCGGCGAGGGCGCTGACGTCCTGAATGGATGCCGAGTTTCCGTCCTTGTGGCTGAGGCGCAATTGCAAAGTGGCCCGGTCGCCGCAGAAGGGATTGAACTCCTCGGCTTCGACATCGGCGTTGGGCAGAGGCGCGCGATGCCGCGGGCTGCGGTAGTGGTCCATGATGACGTCGCCGTAAAGCGCGTCGGGATTGTCGGGCAAGGAAGCCATCGGGGCGAGCCCGGAGGACCGGCTACTCAGTGGTGGCGATGCCCTCGCCGTCCATTGCCGCCTTCAGGGTGTGCCAGGCCAGGATGGCGCACTTGATGCGCGTGGGATACGCGATCACGCCGGCGAGCATTTCCAGGTCGCCCAGCAGGTCGTAGTCAAGCTCGGCGTCGGGTTCGGTGAGCATGCGGTGAAACTCGTCGAACATGGCCATGGCATCGGCAGTCGACCCTCCCTTCACCGCTTGGGTCAAAAGGGACGCGGAAGCGCGGCTGATGGCGCACCCGTGCCCCTGGAAACCAACGTCGCCGACGGTCTCCTCGTCTACCCGGAGTTGCAGCGATATCTCGTCACCGCACAGCGGGTTGAACCCGTCCGCATGGTGGGTCGCGTCTTCCAGGATGCGGAAATTGCGGGGCCGCCGGTTGTGTTCGAGAAGGATTTCCTGGTAGAGATCGCTCAGGTCGGATGCCATCAGCCGAAAACCTCAATGACTCGATCAATGCCCTTGATCAGGGCATCAATTTCCTCGGTGGTGTTGTAGAAGGACAGGGACGCCCGCACCGTTGCCGGTATTTCGTAGCGAGCCATTACCGGCTGGGCACAGTGGTGGCCGGTGCGCACCGCGATTCCCTCGGCGTCCAGGATGGTCCCGATGTCGTGGGCGTGGGCCGATTCCATGTAGAACGACAGGACGCCGCCGCGGTTTTCGGCGGTGCCGATGAGCCTGACGCCCTCAATCTCGGAGAGACGCTCGGCGCCGTAGCGCATCAACGCCTGTTCGTAAGCGGCGATGCGGTCCATGCCGATGGCTTCGAGGTATTCCACCGCCGCGCCGAGTCCGATGGCGCCGGCGATGTCCGGGGTGCCGGCCTCGAATTTGTGCGGGATGACGTTGTAGATGGTTTCCTCGTAAGTCACGGAACGGATCATCTCGCCGCCCGACTGGTAGGGCGGCATCTCGTTGAGCAGGTCGGCCCGGCCCCATAGAATGCCGATGCCGGTGGGCCCGTACATCTTGTGGCCCGAGAAAGTCAGGAAATCGGCGCCGAGGGCCTGAACGTCAACGGGCAGGTGCGGTATTGATTGCGCGGCGTCTAGCATGACTGGAACGCCGCGAGCGTGAGCCAGTTCGACAATCGACTCCACCGGGTTGATGGTCCCCAATGCGTTGGACTGGTGCACCACCGAAACCAGGCGAGTGCTGTCGTTGAGCATGCTTTCGTACTCGTCCATCAGCAGCTCACCCTGGTCGTTGAAGGGAATGACCCGCAGACGGATGCCGATTTCCTTGCCCAAAATCTGCCACGGCACGATATTGGAGTGGTGCTCCATGCCGGTGATAATCACCTCGTCGCCGGCTTTGAAGAACTTGCGCCCGTAGCTGCTGGCGACCAGGTTCAGCCCCTCAGTCGTGTTCCGCACGTAGATTATCTCGGAGGCGTCGGGAGCGTTGATAAAACGGCGCACCGCTTCACGCCCGACCTCGTAATCATCGGTGGCCCGCTGGCTCAGGGTGTGTACGCCGCGGTGAACGTTGGAGTTGTTGTACAGGTAGTAGTTGCTGATGGCGTCGATTACTGACCGGGGCTTCTGTGTGGTGGCCGCGTTGTCCAGATAAACCAGGGGTTTCCCGTTGACCAGTTGGTCCAGCACCGGAAAATCCCGTCGGATGCGCGCCACATCCTCGGCGGTCAGCGCGCCGGCGGAGGAACCAGGGGCGTTGCCTGTTGCGGTGGTCACGAGCGGCCTCCGATTGGCAGGGCGATGTTGGCGGAAGGTATGGCGTTCCGGAACCGTTCGTCGAGATATTCCCGCAACGGTTCCAGCGCCACCGTGTCGATGATTTCGCTGGCGAAGGCGTGGATCAGGATGCGGCTGGCGGTGGGCATATCCAGGCCCCGACTGCGCATGTAGAAAACGGTGTCGGCGTCGATGTGACCTGCCGTTGCGCCGTGCCCGCATTTCACGTCGTCGGCGTAGATGAGGAGGCTGGGTTTGCTGTCCACCTCGGCCTCCTCGGACAGGAGCAGGTTCTTGTCGGTTTGTTGGGCGTCGGTCTTTTGCGCGTCCTTGCGCACGATGACATTGCCACCGAACACGGCGCGGGAACGTCCGTCAAGGATGCCTTTATAGAACAGCCGGCTGGTGCCATAGGGCTCCGTGTGGTCGATGTTTATGTAGTTGTCGATGTGCTGGTCCCCGCTGGTGAGGTACAGCCCGTTAAGCACGCACTCGGCCCCGGTTCCGGCGAGGGTGACGCCGAAATCGTTGCGACCAATCGCGGCGCCGTGGGCGATGGCCACCGACGAGAACGTGGAGTCCTTTTGCTGCAGAACCCGGCTCACCCCGACGTGGTAGGCTTCCTGCTCCTCGAGTAGCAGCCGATAGTGCTCTACGTTGGCTCCCTCGCCCACCGCGGCTTCCATGACGGTGTTGGTCAGATAGCGCGCGTCAGGGCCGACGAAGGTCTCGATGACGGTGGCGCGGGAATTGGGAGCGGCCGAGATTACGAGGCGAGGGTGGGTAGCGCGGGGCTGCTCGCGACCGGTGGTCAGGTACACAACGTTGATGATCCCGGCATCGGTCCCGGCCGGTACGGATATACCGACCCCGTCGCCAACAAACGCGGTATTGAGCGCTGCGAACCCATCTTCGTCAGGAGCGGCGAGGTGGCCCAACACCCTTTCGGCCAACTCAGGATCGGATTCGACTGCGTCGGCCAGGCCGGCGGCAATTCCCGCGCCGGCCGCAGTTCCGGTTGACAGACCGGGAGCGAAGGCTCCATCGACGACCACCAGGGTGCGCCAGTCCGGCTGCCACGGGGCAACGGACCGGACGTCCGCTTGGGTTGGCCCTGTCTCACCGCGAAAGGCGAGGTCGGAATACGAAAACGCTTCCCGGGCAATGGGGCCGGCGTTGGTGTACTTCCAGGGCTCGTTGCCGCGCCTGGCGGTGGGCAGGCCGATGCGATTGAAGGATTCCCAACCGCGTTCTCGCATTGCTCGCATAATCGGCGAAACGGAGTCCGTCTGCGCGGTATACGCGGCGGCGTAGTGGGGGTAGGTCTCAGAAGCGGGTGTTGAGGCGATTGTGGTCATAGAGTTCGCTCGAAATTCAGTAGTTGCACTCGCATACTAGGTAGGTCACGCACTTTGCCGGAACCCTTCGGGGGGTTCAGGACGTCGGAGCTGTGACAAAATCGACAGCACGAAATGCTCGGTTTGCGCCAGGTCCAAGCTAACCCGGAACGTCGGGGTGTTGTTTTCATAAAAGTTCTCGTGCAAATCCTGTGCCGCCCGAAAACCTACCACCAGGTCCGACTGACCGTCCTGCAATGGCAAAGCATTCACGAGGGCTCTCAGATCCTGGTGCCGGCCGTGAACCACTCCCGAACCGCGCCAGTTTTCCGCTACCGCCTTCACGATCTGCGCGGCGGCGCCCCATCCCTTTTCAGATGCTTGCCGAAGGTCACCCTGGCGGAGGTAATCGTGGGCCTTGCCCATCAACTCGTAGCTCGCGGCCACGTATTCCTGGGTCTGAGAGGACAGCCGGCTCCAGTCCGCATCGGTCAGGACAGCGCCTGCGGGGTTGTTCCGGGGCGTCATGAGGCAATCGCGGTGTTGACGGCGGACATTTGGGAAGGATCCAGATCCCGCGCTAGACGGCGGCATCCGCTTCTTCGCGAACCCAGTCGTAGCCCCGGGCTTCCAGTTGCTCGGCCAGTTCCGGGCCTCCGCTCAGGACGATGCGACCATCCACCAGCACATGCACCTGGTCGGGGGTAATGTAATTCAAAATGCGCTGGTAATGGGTCACGACCACCGCCGCGTTATCCGGCCGGCGCAGTCGGTTCACGCCGTCCGCGACGATGCGCAGAGCGTCGATGTCCAACCCGGAGTCGGTCTCGTCCAGCAGGGAAAGGGTGGGTTCCAGAAGCGCCATTTGGAGCACTTCGTTGCGTTTCTTTTCGCCCCCGGAGAATCCTTCGTTGACAGAACGCCGCACCAGTTCGGGATCGATTTCTACCTCGGCGACCTTGCTGCGCAGCAGGCGGTCAAATTCGCGGGCGCCCATTTCCTCTTCGCCCAGATGGACGCGCTTGGCGTCGACGGCGGCTTTGAGAAACTGCCACGCGCGCACGCCGGGCAGTTCCACCGGATATTGGAAGGCGAGAAAAACTCCTTCCCGCGCCCGGTCTTCCGGCTCCATGTCCAGCAGGTCCATGCCCTTGTACACGGCAGAGCCACTTGTGACCGTGTATTCAGGGCGGCCGGCCAGAGTGTTCGCCAGGGTGCTCTTGCCGGACCCGTTGGGGCCCATGATCGCATGAACCTCGCCCGGATTTACCGAAAGGTTCACTCCTCGCAGGATTTCCTGATCGTCGATGGAAACCTGGAGGTCCTTGACCTCGAGAATGGGCGAAACTGATTCGTTGGCGGTGGTCATATTAGTGTTGAGCGTCCTTTGATTCCGAGCGAAACGGAAACCCGGGAGGCTGGGCGATACTAGCCCACCGTTCCTTCCAGGCTGACCTTGAGCAACTGCGAGGCCTCCATGGCGAACTCGAAGGGGAGTTCCTGGAAAATGCCGCGACAGAACCCGTTGATAATCATGAAGTGCGCGTCTTCGACGCCGATGCCTCGCTGCTGGAGATAGAAAAGCTGGTCGTCGGACACCTTGGACGTGGTGGCTTCATGCTCCATCTGGGCGCTCGGGTTCTTGACCTCGATGTACGGCACCGTATGGGCGCCGCACTTGTCGCCAACCAAGAGGGAGTCGCACTGGGTGAAGTTCCTGGCGCCTTTGGCAGACGGGTTGATCTTCACCAGGCCGCGATAGGTCTGCTGGCCCTGACCGGCTGAGATGCCCTTGGCGACGATGGTGCTCCGGGTGTTCTTGCCCATGTGGATCATCTTGGTGCCGGTGTCCGCCTGCTGCCAATTGTTCACCAAGGCCACCGAGTAGAACTCGCCAACGGAGTTGTCGCCTTGCAGGATGACGCTGGGATACTTCCAAGTGATGGCGGAGCCGGTCTCCACCTGTGTCCAGGAGATCTTCGAGTTGGCGCCGGCGCACTTGCCGCGCTTGGTGACGAAGTTGTAGACGCCGCCCTCGCCGTTTCGGTCGCCCGGGTACCAGTTCTGCAGGGTGCTGTACTTGATCTCCGCGCCTTCCAGGGCCACCAGCTCGACCACGGCGGCGTGGAGCTGGTTGGACTTCCGCATGGGCGCGGTGCAACCCTCCAGGTAGCTGACGTAGGCGCCTTCGTCCGCAACGATGAGCGTGCGCTCGAATTGCCCGCTGTCGGCCTGGTTGATGCGGAAATAGGTCATCAACTCAATGGGACACCGCACTCCGGGCGGTATGTACGCGAACGAACCGTCGGAGAAGACGGCAGAGTTCAACGTTGCGTAGAAGTTGTCGGCGTAAGGGACCACCGAACCGAGGTACTTCTGCACCAGGTCAGGGTGATTTTGAATGGCCTCGCTCATGGAACAGAAGATGACGCCGGCCTTCTCCAACTGCTCCTGGTAGGTGGTGGCCACGGACACGCTGTCGAGCACGGCGTCGACCGCGACGCCGGCGAGACGGGCCTGCTCTTCCAAGGGAATGCCCAGCTTGTCGAAGGCTTCCAGAACCTCGGGATCAACCTCGTCCAGGCTCTTGGGACCGTCCTCTGCGGACTTGGGCGCGGCGTAGTAGTGGATGTCCTGGAAGTCGATGGGAGGGTATTGGACGTTGGCCCACTTCGGCTCGGTGTACGTCTGCCGTGACCAGAAGCGGAACGCCTTGAGCCGCCAGTCCAGCATCCACTCCGGCTCGTTTTTCTTGGCTGAGATGATGCGCACCACATCTTCGCTGAGGCCCTTCGGGATGGCCTCCTGCTCGATGTCGATGGTGAAACCCCACTGGTAGTCCGAATCCAACTCCGCGGAGGTGGTGTCACGGGAAATCACGCGTTGAGCCTGGGTGGTCATTGGACCCACTACCTCCCTGGCCGGCGATGATAGCGGCGCGCCGGCGGACGTTTCGATAATTCCCGACCATTAAGGTCAACAATCATCGTAGACCAGGCTACCCGTTCTGTCAACGATGACCGCGCTTCAAGCGTACCACGGCCTTTACCGAGCCGTAATCGTTAGGAAACAAGGTAACCGTAGTATCGAAGCATACGATATTTGGAGGGCGCATGATGACCGTCACCACTGATTCGACCACGGCCGGCAAGCCCGACGGCGTCGAGACATGCGGCATCGCGGCCCGCGCTAAACGGTTGGTTGGCCGGGCGATTTTCCGGTTGGCACGACCGGAGATGACGCCAGTGTTCTGCAGAGGTCTGGGGGACGACTTCACGCCGGAGGTCGCCTTGGCTCTGGCCGCCGCTAACCAGGCATTCGCCGACGGGCAGCGCGGTAGGGCCGGCCAAAGTTTGGTAACTCCACGGCAGTTACGCGATACGGGCGGATTCGTATGAAACAGGCTCCCGCCAACGTGGCAATCCTCACGGTTCAACCGTCCTCCGTGGCCAGGGCTGCCACTCCAAAACATGGCCCTTGCCGCCGGCGAATCGGGTCACGCTAACCGGCTCGACCCGTGTCTCTCCACTCCGCCGGTGGTCGTACCCCCAGAACTCTCTACCGACTCGGCCGCTGCCGTCGGGCTGCAATCGGAACCATTCCCTGAATCGTCCGGCGGCGACAGCCTCAACCGATTTCTCGAATCTTTCGAATGCGTCCTCGGCGGTCTCGTCGCAGGTGTCGCAACCGCAATCAGGGAACGGTTCCCTGTAGTGCCGGCCGAAACGGATGTGGATCCCGGCGTGGTCGTAGTAGATGAACGCAGCAACAATCGGCGCGGCGCCATCCTTCCTGGGTGTCAGTTTGATAGTCGGCCTCGTCACAGCCATGCGTTCCAACTGCGGGTCGAGGCCGTAACCTTCCTCACGCACTACGTCGTACTCCGTCTCCAGGCGGGACAGCAGCTCCAGTGCCCAGTCGATCAGGGGCAGGAACCGCTCGGGTTCGGTTACACGGGAGTAAGCTTCCTTCGGTGGGCCCTCAGGGCCCCAATTGAACCTTCCCATCACGCATCTCCTCCAATCCGTCGCTGGCCCGAACGGGGAGAGCGACCCGGACCGGCCTATACTTCGATTGTATCCCCCAAGCGCGGCCTGATCCGGCAAATGCTATACTTCGGGCAGGAACGTCCACATTCGGAAAACGTACTTATGCCGACGATGCCCATTTATTGCGACGCCCACACTCACCTGGACCAGTACGTGCCGGAGGAGATACCCGGCATCCTGGAGCGGGCCAGCGAGGTCGGCGTGGGCTACATTCTGCTGGCCGGCACCACCATCGAATCGACGGAACGCTGCATCGCGCTTGCCGACGAACACCCGATGTTCTATGCCGGAGTGGGCATCCACCCGATGCAGGCTGACGATCCAGTCAACGACGAGGCATACAGCCGCTTGGAGTCGCTGGCACGAGACAACCCGCGGGTGGTGTGCATTTCGGAAGTTGGCCTGGATTACCTGCCCACCTCGCCCGACCACGAGGTTCAGGACCAGGTTTTTCGGGCGCACATCCACCTGGCCAAGAGCCTGGGCCTGCCCATCATCTTCCACTCTCGGGAGTCGCATCCGGCGGTGTTCAAGGTGCTGCGGGAGGAGAACGCCGGACTGGTGGGCGGGGCCATGCACTATTTCCAGGGAGACGCCGAGACGGCTCGGGAAGCCATCGATTGCGGCTTCTTCATCTCGCTGGCTCGGCCCTTGACCCGTCTGCCCGAACTGCGCGAGGTTGCCCGCGATATTCCGCTGGAAAACATCGTGCTGGAAACCGACGCTTACCCGCAGCCGTTCAAGAAGTACCGCCACAACTGGACGGAGCCGCGCCATCTGGCCGACGTCGCCCAGTGCCTGGCCACCGTCAAGGGCATCTCGGTTGAGGAAGTGGCGGAAGTCACCACGGCCAACCTGAGCCGACTGCTTCGCATCGACATCCCATCGGCCCCTGGTTCCCTTAAGCCTTCGGCGTAGGGGCGACCAACCGTCTGCATCCGCGGCTGTCGCTGTTTCATCAAGGAGCACGTTATGACCACCCCAGAGGAACGGCAGCATCCTGAAGCGCCGGAGCAGATCGAACCCCGGAGCCTGAATGATTACCTGGAGGTAATGACCAAGGCCGTGTTCCAGAGCGGAATGTCATGGAAGGTGGTCAACACCAAGTGGCCGGGGTTCCAGGCCGGTTTCCAGGGGTTTGACGTGGCAGCGGTGGCCGCCATGGACGAATCGGCAATCGACACGCTGGCCGCCGACACCGCCATCATCCGCAACCGCCGCAAGATTGTCGCCACCGTCCACAACGCCCAAAAGCTCATCGAGCTTGAGGAGGAATACGGCGGCGACATTCGCAACTACCTGCGCTCCCACAGCGACCTTGAGGCCACCATCAAGGACGTGCGGAAGCAGTTCAAATACATGGGCGATATCGGCACCTACTACTGGCTGTACGTCACCGGCGAGGACGTGCCCAGCTGGGACGAGTTCTGCAGCCGCAGGCATTAGCCCGATGATTGTCAGAAGCAGGATTTGCCGGATTTAGGGATTTTCAGGATTTCGCTAATCCGGTAAATCCTCTAATCGTAAAATCTTGATTCTGACGAATTATCCAGTCCATCAATGTAAACGAAATCACCGGAGGTTGAGGCCATGACCACCCCCGCGACCTGCCAACTGGCCCTGAAAGAGTGGGCGATAACCGTGAAGGCCCTGGCCGACGGCGACCAGATCATGATGCTGCGCAAGGGCGGCATCCACGAGGAGAGCAAAGATTTCCGCGTGGTGCATCCCGAGTTCCTGCTGTATCCCACCTACCTGCACCAGAAGGAAGAACTGCTCAAGGACAGCCACCAACCAGCCCTGCGGCAGTTGCTGGCCGACGATCCCGACGACAAGGACGCGGTCACCTTCACCCACTGGGCACGCGTCCATGAGCTGATCGAGATTGACCAGCAGGGCAAGGTCGAGGATCTGGCGCCGCACCACATCTGGACCGACACCTACGCCCAGTCGCGTCTGCACTGGAAGCCCATGGTACCGCTGACCATCATGCTGCTGCGCGTCTACCGGATGGAACAGCCCACCACCGCGCCGTTCATCCCGGAGTACGGCGGCTGTAAATCCTGGGTGGACGTCATCCCCACAGTGCGCCTGGGCGACGCCCAACCCGTGCTGAACGACGCGCGCTTCAACGAGATGGTGGAAGCGGTGCGCGGCAGCCTGGGGCTGGTGCCGGCGTAATTGCTGGGAGCGAGCCGCGTTTTTGCCGTGCACTTGGGCGCCACCGATACGATTACGATTGGCAGGTATAATGCGTTGCCAATCAGGCGTCGGAAGGCGACCCCTGTGCAGGAGATTGCAGCATGGTGTACCACGTTGACCAAGGTGATGGGTACGAAGTGGTGTCGGTGCCGGTCACGTCCAGTCTGGCGGCCGAGTTGCGAGCCCGCGCCGATGAGGTGGGCTTGGACATCGCAGAGTTGATACTGGACCTCTTCGTGGGAGCGCTCCGGTCCGGTTGGGAGCGCGGTTGCCCCACGTTTACGGTTTCCGACGAATATGCCGCGGATTTTGTCTCCGACGGTTTTCGGGTGGTGGCTCGCCATGACGGACAGTCCACCCTCTGCCCGTTCGACGGGATCCCTTTTGATGCTGCAATGGCGAGATTCCGCACTGCCACCGCCAATCTAAGCGACGCTGAGATTATCGCGGTCGCCCGTTCGTGAAGGTTCCGCGGATAGTGGCGGATACTAGCGCGCTCCTGACCCAGGCGAGATCAGGGCTCACGGACAGCAGCCTCTGGGAGGCGATCAGAAATGGCCGTGTGGTGCCACTGGGATCCCAAGCTACCTACTCGGAATTTCGAGATAAATTGGCGGATCCAAGGTTCGGCATCCCCGAAGCCGAGCGCGCCTCAATTTTAGCGGAGTACCTGAATTACGCTGAGTACACTCGGGACGTGCCGGATTCAGGAAGCACAATATGTCGGGACGAAAAGGACAGGCCCTTCGTTGATCTGGCGATGGCCAAGGAGGCCGATGCCATCGTGAGCGTTGACCCCGACTTGTCGGACTGTAACGGCCTGTGGGATTTTCCAGCATTGAGTGTGACGGAGTTCGTTCGCCGTTTCTCGTGAGAGAAGTAGTGCGCGGGAGCCTGGGACTGGTGCCGGCGTCGCGCTCGGAAAATTTCCTGACACCAAGTCGTTGACGGGCGAAGTCTGGGTCCGGTAAACCATGGCCATCCTGATCTCTGGATGGTGAGAACCATGGCATTGGACGTTTGGGCGGTCAGAACCGAATATCAAGGCCTGAAGCGGCCCGGCCCACCAATCTACGATTTTCTGTTCGACCTGTTTCTTGACCCATTTACAGGCAGAAGTGATGACCCTTGGGATGATGACGATACTTGGGGCGGTTCCTGGAACAGCAATGGCTTGTACGAGTTTAGCCAAGTAGGTCTACGCAAACGAGCCAACAATTGGGCCAACCAGAAAGGCTTGGGACAATCCGAAAAGGCCAAGTTGCGTAGGTGGATCAGGAGCCTGCCCTGGCAAGACGATCTCATCACGCTGCACTTGGGGAACTGACTATGACCAGCCGGCGGCAAGCGGCTCAAGACCGCTACGACCACATCCTGCCTTTCATTGAAGAGGCGGCGAATGAATATTACGGTGGGAACATTGATGATGGCTTTCGCCATTGGGCTTTTACCACGGTTTTCACCGTCGGCCATGACATTCAAGGCAACGATATCGTCGATGCCACTGCCATCGACGGTGCCGACGACTTTGAGGTTGATGGGTACTTCATCCCGGAATCGGACGATGACTCAGTAGTCCATCTCTTCCAGAGCAAGCACCGTCAGCCCGACACGACAATGGGACCGCGTGAGTTTGCAGCCTTTTTGAACGCTCCTAACCGCTTGCTCGATGGCGATCAAGTCGCTAGCTGCAACAATTTTGAGACCAAGACGCTCCACGATGAGCTTATCAAACGGCTGGGTTCCCGCGAACGGCCCTGTACCATCAATATGACATGGGTCACCAGCGGCGTTTTGAGCCCCGCAGCACGGCGCGACGCCGAGGCCAATTTGTCCAGAAACTTGACGGTGGACATCAATAGCAACCCCACCGACGTCAAGGTAACCCTCGAGTGTCTTGACCTGACTGATCTTTACGAACAGCATCAAAGTCAACAGGACAGCGACGACGTTCAGACGCCTTGCGATTTCGTGTTCGATCTTGAACCCGACTCGTACCACCAAACCCACCCCGATGCTGACTACCGTACTTTGTCGATGACAGTGCCAGTGAAGCAAATTATCGATGTGTTTGCAAAGCACAGTTACAAAATTTTCCGATTGAACCCGCGCGGCCCACTGGGCAATAAAGTGAACACATCAATCAAACGCACACTGCTTGACGAGATTGACCGCAGGCGATTCCACTTGCTCAACAATGGCATCACGGCATTTTGCGATTCATACCGGCTTGAAGGCAACAAGTTGCATGTTCGCGATTTTCAGGTCATAAATGGCTGCCAGACAACCGTGACGCTATGGAACGCACGGGCTGCGGTGCAAAATGATCCCAGCGTTCTGGTAACGGTCAAACTTACCGCTTGTCCCCAGCACTTTGCCGACACCATTGCGGCAACTACCAATAGCCAGGCCGCTTTACGAGCCGAAGACTTTACATCCAATGAGCCGGTGCAAATCAGGTTGCAGCGAGAATTTGCGGAAATGACGCCGCCTTGGTTCTACCAGATCAAACGAGGTGAGTGGGACAAAGTGATCGGAGGAGCTACTGCCAAGCAGCCGTATCGAAATGCCGAAGGCGGGTATAGAAAGCTGACCAGCAAGGAAGTCGCTCAAGCTGTCGTATCGTTCGCTGGTTTTCCCGGGGAGGCCAAAGACAAAATTCGAGCATTCCTCAACAAAGATCCAGTATCGTCCATCGCCAAAGAAAGCGAGTTCAGTTACGAAGCCATCTACAACGAAAACGTTGCGGCAGCGCAATTATTGCTCCCGGCGGCGGTGCAAAGCAGAGTTTGGCAACAGGTTGAATCTGAGAAAACCGAAGAGGATTGGCTGGTGTACGCTCGCTTCCACATCGTTTGGCTTATCGGCGACCTGCTGCGTCAGCATTACCAACTTCAGGGTATTCTGTTTCCGGCAAGTCGCGCCACGACTGTGACTGAGCAAATAGACGCTTGGTTTACATCGCTGTACACGGTCGCGGTTGCCGCCATCAGAAATACCTTGCAGGAGGCCACCGCCCGTGGCAGGTTCACTGGCAACAACAGAGAATTTTTCCGTTCTGCCGCAAGCTACCGATTAATTGAATCCAATTTGCTGGGAGCAGCGAGATTGGCTCAGAATTTCGGCGATCCGTTTGCTAATCTGCCACGACCATGACTACCACTCCCCGCCCCCTCCCCCCGGACGTCCTCGCCAGCCTCGGCTCCGTCGCCGAGGTGTGTAACGTGCTGCGCGGCTGGGTTCGGCCCGACTTGGCCAGGCGGTTGGCTTATCTTGCCTCTGACGAGGACCTGGACAATGGCGATGCGCCGGCCACGCTGGAAAGCGCGCTGGGTTTCCTGGCCTTCTTCGGCGCGGTGGAGTCCGCAGACGGACAAGTTGATTTAGGTACGTCTTGGGACGGATCAGTTTTGGCTGTCTGGCGTTTTTCCGACTTCCGGCGGGTGAGCATCTGGTTTCAAGACCGCGACACCGTCAGGTACGCTGCTCGCAAGTCCGACGGGTTCTTTGCCGACCTCAATAACAGCAGCGAGATTGGCAGCTGTTCGCTAATCATGCAAAATTTGGTGGAATGCAAAGAGTGGTTCACATGGTACAAAGACAGGCCAGTCGTCACGAGCTCTCTCCGGAACACCACGTAGCCCGTCACTGCCGACCGCGAGATTTCGGCGTTACGGGCTTGTTGTTGGATAGCGCATTTGAACTTCGACCGGGCGAGCAATATCTGTCCACCAACTGGCTGGAGTTTTTTCACCATTCGGACCGTCAATCTCAGATCGCTGGCGTTCAACAGGCTCTGGTCGATAAAGGCTTTCGCGTTAGACGTACCGCTTCCTTTGCCGTGCTCAATGTCGGTACCTCGGTCGCGTCTTGTCGTGATACCCTGAGCGTAACAATCCAGTTCGTGGCGTTGGGCGAGGCACATGATCCATCGCACACGGGAGTCTATGGGTACACAGCACAAGACGCCACTGTTGCCGCACTGCTGGCAACACTGGTCGTACCCGACGAAGTCTATCCCACTGCTGTATTGCCCGCTCAAGAGACTTGACCATGCCCTCCCTTCTCTCCCTGCTGGAACGGGAAAGCCGCCGGCGCAGTCTGATCGCCGACGATGAAAAGCTGACCACCGCTTCCGCCTTTGCCCTGGTGCGGGACATGCCATACCAGCGCGCCAGTACGCGGGAGCCGGAGGCTATCGTCCGCGAATGGCGAGGCACTTGCTCGGGAAAGCACTACTTGTTGGCCGACATCTTCCGCGAGTTGGGCATGGACTCGCGGATTGTCATGTGTTCTCACCGATTTACGCGAGAAAACACTGCCCACTTCCCCGAGGAGCTCAGGGTTTTGGTGGCCAGGGAACCGGTGCCGGACGTCCATACCTATATTCGTCTCAAGACCGATGCAGGTTGGATGAACGTTGACGCAACCTGGCCGTCCAGCGCCGAGCCCCTGGGGATGCCGGTCAACCGCACGTTCACCGAAGGTAAAGATATGGTCATCGCGTGCGATCCAATCGATTCATTCGTGGTTCCCATCGGCGATGATTCACAGGTTTTCAAAGAACAGCTGATTGCGGAATTTTGCGGTTCCTCAAGTACAATACGGGATGAATTCATTGAAGGCATGAGCCGCTGGCTGAGCGACGCCACTCAAGAGTGAGGAAATCATGAAATACCGCCAACTTCCCCGCACTGACTTGATGATATCCGAGGTTGGCTTCGGCGTTTGGACCGTAGCCACCAACTGGTGGGGCCGCATCCCCGAGGAAACGCGCCGCCAACTGTTGGAAGAAGCGCTGGAACTGGGCATCAACTTCTTTGACACCGCCGACACCTACGGCGACGGATACGGCGAAGAAGTCCTTGCCAAGTTCATGAGCCACCGACGGCACGAGATGATCATCGCCACCAAGTTTGGCTACGACATCTACGATCAGACCACGCCGCGGGTTGGCCACCAGGAACGTCCGCAGAAATTCGAACCCGAGTTCATCCGTTTCGCCTGTGAGCAATCGCTGCGTCGCTTGAAGACCGACTACATTGACCTTTACCAGTTGCACAACCCGCGCATCGAGGCCATCGAAAAGGACGAGGTTTTCGAAACCCTTGAGGAACTGAAACACGAGGGCAAGATCCGCTATTACGGATCAGCGTTGGGCCCTGACATCGGCTGGTTCGAGGAAGGCCAGGCGAGCATGGAGGAGCGGCACGTCAGCAGTTGCCAGATCATCTACAGCATCCTGGAACAGGACCCGGCCAAGGACTTTTTCCCCATTGCCGAGAAGGAGCAGGTCGGCCTGTTGTCCAGGGTTCCCCACGCCTCCGAGGCGCTGACCGGGCGGTACGACGAGCCGCCGGAATTCGACGAGAACGACCACCGTTCGTATCGCCGGCACCAGTGGTTGAGCGAGGCGCTGGTCAAGGTGGACCAGGTCAAGTTCCTGGCCGGCGAAGAGGCCGGGCGCACCATGAGCCAGGCCGCCATCCAGTTCGTGCTCCACCAGCCCACCATCACCAGCGTCTTGCCAAACTTCACCACGCTGGAGGAGCTGAAGGAGTATTCCGAGGCCGTGGACACGCCACCGATTACCGAGGGCGATCAGGCTATCATCGACGATCTTTGGACCAACAATTTCTACATTGAGCCGGCCGAACCGGAGTTCCGCGAGATCTGACATCCTTGCGGTAGCTCGGGTTTCCTCTCGGCAACGACGGATCAAGCAGCGTTGCGCCCGGTATCCGCAGACTGGGAACTCAGGGTTTCCGTCCCGAAAGCGTTGCGATGGCGACGGATTCGGCGAGCGTTTGACACTGGAATGGGCTAGTGATAACTTTCACATAGCCCATTTTCGTATTGCGACAGGAGAGTGCGTTCCTGATGCCCGTTAATATTTGCGTGCTGGCCAAGCAGGTCGTAGACCCGGAAATGCCCGCCGCCGCCTTCCGAATTGACTCCGACGCCCGGCAGGTCGTCCCGCCGGCGAACATCCCGCCCGTGGTGAACGGTTTTGATGAAAACGCCGTTGAGGCCGCCCTGCAGATCAAGGACGAGCAGGGAGCGAACATCACCGTCATCTCGTCAGGCACTACGTTTGCCCTGGACGTGATGAAGAAACCCCTGTCCATGGGCGCCGATGAGCTGGTGCTCCTGCAGGACGACGCCTTCGCCAACTCGGTGGACTCTTTCTTCACGGTGCAGTTGCTCACCGCCGCCATCCAAAAGCTGGGCGGCTTTGACCTGATCATCTGCGGCCGGCAGGCGTCCGACTGGGACAATGCGCAAGTGCCGCTGGGGGTCGCCGAGACCTTGGGTATGGCGTGCATCACCTTGGGCAAAAAGGTGGACGTGCAGGACAGCAAGGTAGTCGTCGAGCGGCTTGCCCCCGACGGCTTCGAAGTAGTCGAGGCGGACCTGCCCGCTCTGGTCACCGTCAGTAACGAGCTGGGCCAGCCCCGGTATCCCACCCTGCGGGGCATCATGGCCGCCACGCGCAAGCGGCCGACGGTATGGACCACCGGCGACCTCGACATCGAAGACGCCAAGCTGGAGCCGCGCCTAACGCTGCATGATCTGTTCGTGCCGGAACGGGATCAGGACTGCGAGATCATCGAGGGCGATGACGACATCGACTCCGCCCGCAAACTGGCGCTGCGGCTCCGCGAGGACCGCCTCATCTAATCTTCCGGACCGTCATCTAACCTTCTCAACCGTCATTCCGGCCTTGAGCCGGAAACCAGTACCATTGAGCGGGCATCGTCCGCTCGGCTGGGTACTACTGGATTCCCGCCGTCGCGGGAATGGCGATAAGAGTCAGTATAAGGAGACAAACTGCAATGGCAGACGCAACCGGCATCCTCGTTTTCGGCGACGCCCCCGATGGGCAACTGGCATCAACCGCCCAGGAACTGCTGGCAGCCGGCCGCTCGCTCGCCGACGCTCTCGACCAGGAACTGGCAATCGCGGTGATCGGCGGTGACGTTGCCGATGCGCCCCAGCAGGCCATCGCCCACGGCGCGGACAAAGCCTATGCGGTGACCAACCCGGCCCTCGCCGACTATCATGCCGATCTGTACCTGTCGGCGATGCAGACCGTTGCCGCAGAGGCCAACCCGAGTATCATCCTCATTGCGCGGAACAACGAAGGCCGCGAACTGGCCCCGCGTCTGGCCTTCCGCCTGGGCGTCGGGTTGGCGCAGGACTGCCTGGAAGTGTCCGCCGACGCTGCAACGGGTCGCCTGCTGGCCAACCGCCCGGTGTACGGCGGCAGCGCCATCGCCGTCGTCAGCTGCACACAGACCCCGCAGATCGCCGCCATTCGGCCCAAGACCTACGAACCGCTGGATCCTGATGCTGGCCGCAGCGGTCAGGTAGTCGCCTTCCCGGTGGACATCGATGCCTCGGCGGCGAAAACCCGGGTTGTCGACGTTGTGAAGGAGGAAGCCGAAGGCATCAAGCTGGAGGACGCTCGTATCGTGGTCTCCGGCGGCCGGGGCCTCGGCGGACCGGAACCCTTCTCGCAGTTGGAAGAGCTGGCCGGCCTGCTCGGTGGAGCCGTGGGAGCCTCCCGCGCCGCCGTGGATTCGGGTTGGGTTCCCGCCAACTACCAGGTGGGCCTCACCGGAAAGACGATCACGCCTGACCTGTACATCACCGTGGCCATTTCAGGCGCCAGCCAGCACATGGCCGGCTGCAGCGGCTCCAAGGCCATCGTCGCCATCAACAAGGACGCCGACGCCAATATCTTCAAGGAAGCCCGCTACGGCGTGGTAGGCGACTGGGAGAAGGTGATCCCGGCGCTTACGGAAACGGTGCGGGAGCTGACGCAGTCGTAATCAATTTGAGCAGCATCCGACGGTCAGAATGAGGCGCGCTGAAAATGCGCACTCCCAATCCAGTTCACCCCACCAAGTGGTGGCAGGACCTCCCGCTGCTAGTTCTGGGACTGGCGTTCATCGTTGCTCTGGGAGCAATGGTTGCAGTATCCTCGGTCAGGCCTCTTTCGCAAGTGGAAGCTATCCTTTTCCAACTAGTCACGCTAACTGCCGGCTTGCTTGGCTCCTATAGATTCGGCCGAAATGCCGCGAGAGAAGGCGCGTTCGAAATCATACGTCCGCACGCGCGATCTGCTCTCCGTAGCATATTGACTTTGCACACCAGTATGTATCGCCTTTCCCTGCGCATCGAGGAGATGAAAATTCACTAGCCGGATCATCGGCTTGATCTGATTCAGGCCGTAATCGAGGAGCAAATACCCTTGGGTGCCTCGGCGGTAGAAGACTGGAAAGACGTTGCCCCAAGCGACGTCGACGAAGTAATCCGACAGTGGCCACCTCAATGGAAGGCGCTAGATCATGACAACGTCAGCTGAACCTATTCGGGGGAAAGTTGCCAAAATCCTCAATTCTCGCGAGGTTGCACTCAACATCGGCAGTGATGCCGGCGTGCAGCGTGGAATGGTTTTCGAAATCCGATCACCCCGAGAGGAGGTCATAGAGGACCCAGATTCCGGGGATGTATTGGGCGAAGTGAACTTGCCCAAAACTCGTGTCAAGGTCAGCCGGACCGCGCCCAAATTTTCAGTAGCAGCCACGTATCGTTCGAAGCGAGTGGATGTAGGTGGCGTCGGTACGCTGCGGCCCCCCCAATGGGAGACTCGATACGAAACGCTCAAAAAAGAGGGTTCATTTGAAATAGGATCAGAGCCGCTGGACTCTTGGGACAGCTATGTCAACGTGGGTGACCCCGCCGTTCAAGTCCCAGCGGAGAGTTGGACCGGTCTTGAATTTTTGGGCAACCTCGTCTTTGGGCGAGGTTAAATGGACGGAAGCCCCGCCAATTGAGAGTAGCGCACTCCCAGAATTCGTACTCGGGAAGTTTAGGTTAGCACCACGTTATCAATCAGCCGCACCGCCCCCAGCCGCACCGCCACGGCGATCATTACCGGCGGGCCGTCGGGGACGGTTTCGAGCGGTCGCATGGTTTCGGCATCGACTACGCTGACGTAGTCCACCCCACTTATCAAGGGCTCGCGGCTCAGGATGTTGTTGGCGGCCCGCTGGATTCTTCCGGTGTCTCGCTCCCCGCGGCGCCATATGTCTTCGGCGGCGCATAGGGCCCGGTACACTGCGGGCGCAGTCTCTCGCTCCTCCGGGCTCAAGTAGGCATTGCGGCTGCTGAGCGCGAGGCCGTCCGGCTCCCTTATCGTGGGCATGGTTACCACGTCCACGCCGAGGTTCAAGTCCGCGTTCATCTTGCGGATGACCGCTACCTGCTGACCGTCTTTCTGGCCGAAATAGGCCCGGTCCGGGCGGGTGATGGTGAACAGCTTGGCGACCACCGTGGCGACGCCCCGGAAGTGGCCGGGCCGGGCCGCGCCCTCCATCCCCTCGGCTACCGATCCCGGCTCAACCCAGGTGTCAAAACCGTCCGGGTACACTTCGTGTGGCGGCGGGACGAAGACCAGATCGGTGCCTTCCGCTTCCAGCAGCTCCAGGTCGCGCTCCAGGCTGCGCGGGTAGCGCGCGAAATCCTCGCTGGGACCGAACTGCGTTGGGTTGACGAAGATCGACGCCGCCATGGTCTCGCTGTCTGCCCGCGCCTGATGAACGAGGGACAGGTGCCCCTCGTGCAACGCGCCCATGGTCGGCACCAGGCCCAGCGGACGCTCGATTTCCCGGCACAATGCCGCCATCTCTGCACAAGTTTCAACAATTTGCATAATTCAACATCCTGAAAATCCTGTGCATCGATGTAAAGAACTTCATTCCGGCGGAAACAGCTCGTCAATTTCCCGCTGCATTCTTTCCGCCTCCGTTTCCGCCAGTGTCCCCGACACTGCGACACCTGAAGCGCCGCCCATATCCGCGTAAAACGCCTCGTCGTAGTCTCGCGGTCGGACGACCACGGGCATGGGAACCGCGTGGCCGAATACCAGCGCCTGCTGTTTGCTGTCCAGCCGCGACAGCACGTTGCGCAGTTGCCCAGCGTCGCGCGCGCCCATCAACACGGCGTTCATGTCCCGGTCGTCGTTCAACGCGCAGGAAAGCCTGGTGCCAAGCTGGCTCATCACCTCGGAGTCGATGCCGCTGGGCCGCTGGTCCACGATCATCAGCGTGACGTTGTATTTCCGCAGCTCGCGGGCGATGGCGCCGAAGATGGTTTGGGAGGCGATGTCGGGCGTGAGGAACTTGTGGGCTTCTTCCACGAAGATTATCAGCGGCCGCGGTTCATCGCCGTGACCGCCGTCGGCCGACTCCTTGCGCCTGACCCATGTCTCATGTATGCGGCGGGTCAGGAGGTTGCTGACC